>DATFRC010000220.1:0-17932 GCA_035263725.1 Jatrophihabitantaceae bacterium
GGCGGCCGACGCCGAGTCGAGGTTGACGATCAGCAGCACTTTCACGCCCTGGTTGATCATGTTCTGTGCGTCCGTGGTCATCTGGTCAGCAGAGTTGTTCGCGTTCTGCATGATGCAGTTCAGGTTGACCTTCTGGCACTCGGCTTTGGCCGCGTCCGGGTCGGACGTGATCCACCGGTTCGACGACTGCGTATCGGGCCAGATGATGCCCACCTTCGCGCCCTTGCCGTCGATCGCGCCGGCCGCCGCCGAGCTGGAGGTCGCTGGCGTGCTCGCGGGCGATGTGGCACCACCGGCTGGCGTGCTGGTATTAGAACTGCTCTTCTTGCTCGAGGAGCAGGCGCTCAGCACCAGTGAGGCCGCGACCCCTGCGACGACCAGGCCGATTGCGCTCTTGCGCATGGGCTGTACCGCCTTTCGCGGGACGTGGGACCGGGTGGATTCGCGTCCAGACCGGCCTAGGAATGTTGTGCGCGTCAACTTATATGTCCAGGCTATGCCGTCAACCACTTCGCAACCGTTTCGTTACTCCCACGGCGCATCGCCGACGATCCTCACGAAGGGCTCACAGCAGCGCCCGCAGGACGTACTGCATGATGCCGCCGTGCCGGTAGTACTCGGCCTCACCGGGCGTGTCAATACGCACCCGCGCCTCGAACCGGGCGCCGTCGGCGCTGACCTGCACGGTGGGGGGCGTGACGCCGTCGTTTAGGGCGGTGATGCCCGTGATCGCGAACGTCTCCTCCCCGGTCAGGCCGAGCGACGCAGCGCTCTCACCGGCCTTGAATTGCAGGGGCAGCACGCCCATCCCGATCAGGTTCGACCGATGGATACGCTCGTAGGACTCGGCGATCACAGCCCGCACTCCGAGCAGCGCCGTGCCCTTGGCGGCCCAGTCCCGGGACGAGCCGGAGCCGTACTCCTTGCCGGCCAGCACGACCAGTGGGATCCCTGCCGTCGCGTAGTTGACTGAGGCCTCGTAGATCGTCGTGACCGGGCCTCCGGCCTGCGTGAAGTCGCGGGTGACGCCACCCTCTGTATTCGGAGCGAGCTGATTGCGTAACCGGATGTTGGCGAACGTGCCCCGGATCATTACCTCGTGATTGCCGCGCCGCGATCCGTAGGAGTTGAAATCGCGCCGATCCACGCCGTGCTCGATCAGATAACGACCCGCTGGGGAGTCAGGCTTGATCGAACCGGCCGGGCTGATGTGGTCGGTCGTCACCGAGTCACCGAGCTTGGCGAGCACGCGCGCGCCCACGATGTCGGTGACCGGCTGCGGCTCCCGGGACATGCGTTCGAAGTACGGCGGCTTGCGTACGTAGGTCGAGTCCGGGTCCCACTCGAACGTATCGCCCTGCGGTGTCGGGAGTCCGGTCCAGCGCTCGTCCCCGGCGAACACGTCGGCGTAGCCGCGGGTGAACATCTCGCTGGCGATGGCCTCATCGACGACCCGCTGGACGTCGGCCGACGCCGGCCAGATGTCGTGCAGGTACACCGGTCGGCCGTCGGTTCCCGTGCCAAGGGGTTCGGTGGTGATGTCGATGTCCATGGACCCGGCCAGCGCGTAGGCGACGACGAGCGGAGGCGACGCCAGGTAGTTCATCTTCACGTCGGGGTTGATGCGCCCCTCGAAGTTTCGGTTGCCGGAGAGCACGCTCACCACGGCCAGATCGGCGTCGTTCACCGCGGCAGAGATCTCGTCGGGCAACGGCCCGGAGTTGCCGATGCAGGTCGTGCACCCGTAGCCGACGAGGTTGAAGCCGAGCTTGTCGAGATACGGAGTAAGGCCGGCGCGGTCGTAGTAGTCCATGACGACCTTGGAGCCTGGCGCCAGCGTGGTCTTGACCCACGGCTTGCGGGTGAGTCCCCGGTCAACGGCGTTCTTCGCGAGCAACGCGGCCGCCACCATGACCGACGGGTTGGAGGTGTTTGTGCAGGACGTGATCGCCGCTATCACGACTGCGCCGTGGTCCAGCACCGCCTCGCTGCCGTCGCTGAGCGTGACCGGCGTGGGATTCGACGTGCGGCCGTTCGCCCCGTGCGCTGCCGAGGGGACCGTCGCCTGCGGGCTGAAGCTCGGAACGTCGGAGGCGGGGAAGGACTCGTCCTCGGCCTCGTCCTGAGCGTCCTGTACGGAGGCCGTGAATGCTCCGAGCGCCTCCCGGAACATCGGCTTGGCCGACGCCAGCGGTACCCGGTCCTGCGGACGCTTCGGGCCGGCGAGCGAGGGCTCCACCGTGGACAGGTCGAGCTCGAGCGTCTCGGAGAACCGCGGCTCGACGTCGGGCTCGTGCCACAGTCCATTCGTCTTGGCGTACACCTCAACCAGCGCGACCTGCTCGTCGGGCCGGCCGGTGAAGCGCAGGTACCGCAACGTCTCGTCATCGATGGGGAAGATCGCGCAGGTGGAGCCGTACTCGGGGCTCATGTTGCCGATCGTCGCCCGGTTGGCCAGCGGGACGGCGGCCACGCCCGGGCCGTAGAACTCGACGAACTTGCCGACCACGCCGTGCCTGCGCAGCATCTCGGTGATCGTCAGCACCAGGTCGGTCGCAGTGGAGCCGTCGGGCAGCTCGCCGGTCAGCTTGAACCCGACGACGCGCGGGATCAGCATGCTGACCGGCTGGCCCAGCATCGCCGCCTCCGCCTCGATGCCGCCGACACCCCAGCCGAGCACCCCGAGGCCATTGACCATCGTCGTGTGCGAGTCGGTGCCCACGAGCGTGTCCGGATAGGCCATCCCGTCCCGCGCGAAGACCACCCGCGCGAGGTACTCGATGTTGACCTGGTGGACGATGCCCGTCCCCGGCGGTACCACCTTGAACTCGTCGAACGCAGTCTGCCCCCACCGCAGGAACTGGTACCGCTCACGGTTGCGCTGATATTCCAGCTCGACGTTTCTCTCGAAGGCATCGGGCGCCCCGAACAGGTCGGCAATGACGGAGTGGTCGATGACCAGCTCGGCCGGGGAGAGCGGGTTGATCCGGGATGCGTCGCCGCCGAGGTCACGCACCGCCTCGCGCATGGTGGCGAGGTCGACCACGGCCGGGACGCCGGTGAAGTCCTGCATCACAACACGTCCCGGCGTGAACTGGATCTCGGTGCCCGGCTCGGCATCCGGCTGCCACCCGGCAAGGGCGCGTATCTGATCAGCCGTGACGTTGATCCCGTCCTCGCAGCGCAGCAGGTTCTCGAGCAGCACCTTGAGGCTGAACGGCAATCGCACAGCGCCGTCGAGGCGGTCGATGCGGAAGTAGTCGTACGACGTCCCGGCAACCTCGAGCGTGGCGCGGGATCCGAAGCTGTTCTGGCTCTCTATTCGCACCGCAGGCTCCTTCGCAAGGTCTCTTGACGTCAAGATATCACTGCGTGGTTGGACCCTTCCTGCCAGCCTTGCACAATCGTGTGGTGACAGCGGGTGTGAGTTCGGCGATCGACCTGGTGGCGGCCAGGCAGCGGATCACCGTGCTCACCGGCGCGGGCGTCTCGACCGATTCCGGTATCCCCGACTTCCGTGGCCCGACCGGGCTGTGGACCCGCGACCCGGACGCGCAGCGTTACGTCGACTTCGACCGGTACCGATCGGACCCCGCACTCCGGCACGAGTCGTGGCGGCGCCGCGCCACCCATCCGGCCCTGGCCGCCGAACCCAACGCCGCGCACCGGGCCATCGCGGCGCTTGCCGAGCAGGGGCGGCTGCGCGCGCTGCTCACGCAGAACATCGACGGGCTGCACCAGCGCGCCGGCGTCCCGGACGTGCTGGAACTGCACGGTTCGATCCGCGAGACGGAGTGCATCGGCTGCGGGGCGCGCGAGCCGATGCAGGAGGCACTGGCCCGGGTTCGCGCGGGCGAGCCCGACCCGGACTGCCCGCACTGTGGTGGCGTGCTCAAGTCGGGCACGGTGTTCTTCGGCCAGCCGCTCGACGCCACTGTGCTCGAGCGCGCCGTCGCGGCGACCCGCGACTGCGACCTGTTCCTCGCGGTGGGGACATCGCTTTCCGTCCAGCCGGTCGCGAGCCTCACCGGCCTGGCCGCGGCACACGGGATTCCCGTGGTGATCGTCAACGCCTCACCGACGCCGTATGACGACCTCGCCGCCGCCGTGGTCCGCGAGCCGATCGGCGAGGTGCTGCCCCGGCTGTTGACAGCCCCGGCACCCTGAACGTGATGAATATGCCCCTATATGCCTGTCCACTTCGTCGGCTTGTAGGGATTAGTTAACTCCTGGTACTTAAGTTTCTGCCGGGACTGCTGGCGCTGATGAGACTCAAGTGGCAGTCTGGGTCTGCTGTCCGGAGGCCGCTCACGAGGGAGCTCTAGCCGTGGATGCCAGCCGCCAGCCGAGTCCGCTTCGACGCATGGCTGCGCTGCTTGGCGTCCTCGCCGTGGCTGCGTCACTGCTGATGACCGCCCCCGGGCCGCTCGCGCAGGGCGATCCGCCACCCAATCCGAGCAATGGGCAGATCAACACTGCCAAGGCAAAGAAGGCCGCGCTTGCCGACCAGGTGGGCAAGCTCTCGGCCCAGCTAGCCGACCTGCAACAGCAGGTAGCGAACCTCCAGGCCAAGGCCGAGCTCGCGGAGCAAAAGCTCGCCGATGCGCTGCAGAAGCTGGCCGAGGCCAAGGCCGCGGCGAGTGCTGCGCGCGAGCGGTTGAGCGCAGCCCAGGCCGAAGTCGACAAAGCAACCCAGCAATTCAGCGATTTCGTCCGGGCGAGCTACATGGGCAGCCCGATCAACGGCACGGCGGCGGGGCTGCTCACTGCTCCGGATCCCAATGCGCTACTCGTCCGCAACGACTACCTGAGCTACTCGGCAGACCACCGGCTCGACATAGTCGGCAACCTCAGCAAGGCAAAGGTCACGCAATCGAACGCAGACGCGTCGGCTCGGGGCGCCGAGCAGCGCCAGACCGCGGCCACGGACGCGGCCGCGCAGGCGCGCCAGGAGGCGCAGGACGCGCTGAGCGCCGCGCGGGCGGCACAGCACCAGATGAGCGCCAAGCTGTCCGCGACGCAGTCCGCGCTCAACACCGCCCGCCTGCAGCTCGCGACACTGAACAACCAGCGCGCCCGGTACATCGCCTGGCAGCAGGAGCAGGCGCGCATCGCAGCGGCGCGAGCAGCGGCAGAGGCGCGCGCCCGCGCCGCGGCGGCTGCAGCTGCCGCGGCCGCGGCCGCCAGCGGCAGCTGGAGCTCCAATGCCGGGCCGGCCCCCGCACCGACCGGTGGCAGTTGGACGGCCGCGGCTGGGCAGACCGCGGTCGACCGCGCGATGCGCTACCTCGGCATCGCTTATGCGTTCGCGGGTGGCGGGTACAGCGGGCCGAGCTACGGCGTCTGCGTGCCCGGTGATGCCTGGAACGACTGCCACGTCTACGGCTTCGACTGCTCGGGCTTGTCGATGTACGCCTGGGCGCCCTACCTGCAGATGGACCACTACGCGGCTACGCAGTACTCGCAGGCCGGCTCGCAACACCCCAGAATGTCCGACCTGCTTCCGGGCGACCTGGTGTTCTGGAGTTACGACGGAACCCAGGCCGGCATCCACCATGTCGCGATCTATGTCGGCGGCGGCAACGTCATCCAAGCCCCGCACAGCGGCGACATCGTCCGGGTCACAGCGCTGGGCGACGTCGGTCCGGGCTTATTCGGGGCGACACGGCCGCTCACGTAGCGCCTAGTGTGGGGGGATGCCGTCGGTCACCGACATGCCGCGGGGCGAGCTGGTCGACTCGTTCGGCCGCGTCGCCACCGACCTGCGCATCTCACTGACCGACAAGTGCTCGCTGCGCTGCACCTACTGCATGCCGGCCGAGGGCTTGCCATGGCTGCGCAAGTCGGAGCTGCTGACCGACGACGAGATCGTGCGGCTCGCCGGGGCGTTCGTGTCCCTCGGCGTGACTAGCATCCGGCTCACCGGCGGCGAACCCCTGCTGCATCCCACCCTGCCTGCGGTGGTCGCCCGCCTGGCGGCGTTGCGACCGCGTCCCGAGTTGTCGCTGACGACGAACGGCATCGGGCTCGTCGGGGTGGCCCCGGAACTGGTACAGGCAGGGCTGAACCGCGTGAACGTCTCCATCGACACTCTTGACCGGGAGCGCTTCCGCGAGCTGGCCCGTCGCGATCGGCTGCCCGATGTACTGGCCGGCGTCGCCGCCGCCGCGGCCGCCGGCCTGCACCCGGTCAAGGTCAACGCAGTGCTGATGCGCGGCAGCAACGCCGGCGAGGCGCCCGACCTGCTCGGCTGGGCACTGCGCCATGGCTACGAGATGCGCTTCATCGAGCACATGCCGCTCGATGCCCAGCACGCGTGGACGCGCGATGCGATGGTGACGGCGGATGAGATGCTGACGCTGCTCGACGACTACGTGCTACGGCCCATCGGCCATGGCGCCGACGGCTCGGCGCCGGCCGAGGAGTTCGAGGTGCTGGACGGCCCTAGCGCCGCCGAGTGGGCCGCTCGTCCCGGACGGCTCGGCGTGATCGCATCGGTGACCCGGCCGTTCTGCCGGGACTGCGACCGGCTGCGGCTCACGGCCGACGGGCAGCTTCGCACGTGTTTGTTCGCACGCACCGAGACCGATCTGCGCGGCCCGCTGCGCGACGGCGCGGACGACGGCGAGCTGGGCCGGCTGATCCGGATCGCCGTGGCGGGCAAACAGGCCGGGCACGGCATCGATGCCGCCGACTTCGTTCAGCCGGACCGCCCGATGTCCGCAATCGGCGGTTAGCCCGTCCCGCCAGGCTCTTCGCGCGAGCGCTCAGAGCTCGATCACCAGGCCCGGACGGGCGACGTCGATCGGTCCTGCGTAGTGCGCACTGGCGGCGCGCATCGCGTCATCCGGGGCGGTGCGGGGCCAGAGGTGAGTCAGCACCAGCCTTGCGGCGTCGGCTTCGGTGGCCTCACGAGCCGCGTCCCGGGCGCTGGACAGCATGCCGCCGGACTCGCCGGCGTCGTCGACATAGGTCGCCTCGGCGAGCAGCACGTCGGCGTTCCGAGCCAGCTCGACGACTCCGGCGTCGGGGCCGCAGTCACCGGTGTAGGTGAGCACACCCTCCGACGCCGCGATACGAAATCCTGCGTTCGGCACCGAGTGAGGCAGCAGCCGCACGACGATCGTGAACGGCCCGATGCGCAGCACGTCGCCGTCGGCGAAAGCGTGCACGTCGTAGCTGTGCCGGCGCTCGGCGAGCATGCCGTGGTCGAGGGCCAGGACCGCATCCAACGCCCCGGGCAGGGCATATAGCGGCAGCGGCGGCGCGGGCTCGTCACGCAGGGCGCGGGCTCGTAGCAACGGGTTCACGTCGGCGCAGTGGTCGGGGTGCTCGTGGCTGACGAGCACGGCGTCGACCTCGGCGGCGTCGAGGTGCTCATCCAGCCGCGGCAGCGTCGCGTACCCGGGGTCGACGAGCAATTGAAAGCCGTCCTGCTCGAGCAGGTAGCCACTGCACGCCTGCCTCGCTCCCGGCCACGCCCCGCATCCGCCGAGGGTCGTGAGTCGCATTCGCCGACGATACGCACGGGCGGAGCTAGATTGCCTCGCGTTCGAGGAGGAAGCCGCGCCGCGCGAGGAAGTCAGCCAGCTGGTCGGCATGCTCCGGGCACGCGAGCCAGTGCTTGACCCGGCCGGCGTCGTGCAGACGCGGGTTGCGCCAGCGCAGATCTTCGATCGCGCCACGCCGGCAGCCCTTCGCGGAGCAGCGCGGCGTCTCAGCACCACTGCCGTCGAGAGGGAGCATCTGCGGCACGGTACATCTTCGTCCCGTACCGTAAACCGGTACGCCTCGCGCCCGAGCACCCCCCGGAGTACCCGTGACCGAGCAGCCAGTCCGCACCCCTGCCGCAGACGCCACCGCCCTCGAGCGCGTGATGTTCGAGATCAAGCGGGTCATCGTCGGCCAGGAACGATTGGTCGAGCGGATGATGGTCGGCCTACTCGCGCGCGGGCACTGCCTGCTCGAGGGCGTGCCCGGCGTAGCCAAGACGCTCGCCGTCGAGACGCTGGCGCGCACCGTCAGCGGCACGTTCGCGCGGCTCCAGTTCACGCCGGACCTGGTGCCTTCCGACATCGTGGGCACCCGCATCTACCGTCCCGGCTCGGAGCGCTTCGACACCGAACTGGGGCCGATCTTCGCCAACTTCGTGCTTGCGGACGAGATCAACCGTGCGCCCGCGAAGGTGCAGTCGGCGCTCCTCGAGGTCATGGCCGAGCGCAATGTTTCCCTCGGCGGGCAGAAGTACCCGGTGCCGTTGCCGTTCCTCGTCCTCGCGACGCAGAACCCGATCGAGAGCGAAGGCGTCTACCCGTTGCCTGAGGCGCAGCGCGACCGCTTCCTCATGAAGATCAACGTCGATTACCCGTCCGCCGCCGAGGAACGCGAGATCGTCTACCGGATGGGCGTCGAGCCGCCGGTGGCCAACGCCGTTCTGACCACCGACGAATTGGCCCGCCTGCAGGCGAGCGCCAGCCGGGTGTTCGTCCATCACGCGATCGTTGACTACGTGGTTCGCCTCGTCGTGGCCACCCGAAACCCCGGTCAACACGGCATGAGCGACGTCGCGCAGTGGGTGTCCTACGGCGCCAGCCCGCGCGCCAGCCTCGGGCTGATCGCGGCTGGGCGGGCACTCGCGCTGTTGCGTGGTCGCGATTACGTGCTGCCGCAGGACGTCCTCGACGTCGCCACCGACGTGCTGCCGCACCGCATTGTCATGTCCTACGACGCCATTGCCGACGGCATCACCGCAACCAATGCGGTCCGCCGGGTGCTGCAGAGCGTGCCGCTGCCGCAGGTGGCGCCGCGGCAGCGTGCTGGCGGAGCGTCGCAGCAGCTGGGGTACGGGCAGACGACGTCGCAGCAGCGCGGTGGCAGCACCGGCTGGGAACGCAGCGCGTGAGGGATAAGGCGGAGGAGCTGCCGACGCTCGACAAGACGGCGGCCGAGCCGTTGCTGCGCCGGCTCGAGCTCACCGTCCGGAACAAGCTCGACGGGCTGCTCCAAGGCAACTATGTGGGCCTGGTGCCCGGGCCGGGCAGCGAGGCGGGGGAGTCGCGGCAGTACTTTCCGGGCGACGACGTACGGCGCATGGATTGGCCGGTCACCGCCAGGACGATGGTGCCGCACGTCCGGCAGACGGTCGCCGACCGCGAGCTCGAGACGTGGGCAGTCGTCGATCTGTCGCCGAGCCTCGATTTCGGCACGGCGCGCACGGAGAAGCGCGAGCTGGCACTCGCGGCGCTGACGGCGGTGGTGTATCTGACCGTCCGCGGCGGCAACCGCGTAGGGGCCATCGTCGGCACCGGCGCGCAGACGCAGCGCGTCCCGGCACGTGGCGGCAACGCCCACGCCCGGTACCTGATGGACACGGTCGCGGCCGTGCCACGCGCCGACGAAGGTCAGCGCGGCGACCTCGCCTTCATGCTCGAGCAGTTGCGCCGGCCGCCGCGCCGCCGCGGGTTGGTCGCCATCGTCTCGGACTTCCTCGGCGACGCCGACTGGGAGCGGCCGCTTCGCGCGCTTTCCGAACGCCACCAACTGCTGGCGATCGAGGTGGTCGACCCTCGTGAACTCGAACTGCCCGCCGCCGGGCTGATGACCTTCGTCGACCCGGAAAGCGGCAACCAGCTCGAGGTCCAGACATCGAACGGCGAGCTGCGCCGCCGATATGCGGATGCCGCAGCGCGGCAGCGCGCCCAGATCGCCACGATGCTGCGCCATGCCGGTGCGGCACATCTCCAGTTGCGCACCGACCGCGACTGGCTCACCGACATCGTCAAGTTCGTGATCGCGCGCCGCAAGACGCTCGCCGGAGCGGCGGTGGTGCGCTGATGCACTTCGTCGCGCCCGTCTGGCTGTTGCTGCTGATCGTCATCGCGGCGGTGAGCGGCGTGTACGCGCTGCTCCAGTTGCGCCGCAAGAAGTACGTGGCCCGCTTCAGCAACGTCGAGCTGTTGGCCTCGGTCGCACCGCGCCGACCGGGCTGGCGGCGGCACTTGACGTTCGCGCTGCTGATGATCGGGCTGACCGTGCTTACGATCGGCGCGGCGCAGCCCACTGCTGCCGTGAAGGTGCCGCGCGACCGCGCGACTGTGATGATCGCGATCGACGTGTCGCTGTCGATGAAGGCGACGGACGTGTTGCCGAGCCGCATGGACGCCGCGCGAGCCGGTGCCAGGTCGTTCGTGGACATGCTGCCGCCGCGCATCAACGTCGGACTGGTGAAGTTCGGCGGCAACGCCTCCGTGGTCGTGCCCCCGACGATCGACCGGGACGCCGTCAAGCGCGGCATCGAGGGCCTGGCGCCGCAGGACTCCACGGCGATCGGTGAGGCGATCTTCACGTGCCTCGACGCGATCAAGACGTTCAGCGCCCAGACGACCGCCAAGGACGACAAGCCGCCACCAGCCCGGATCGTGCTGCTGAGCGACGGAGCCTCGAACAAGGGCCGCTCACCGCTGTCGGCCGCCTCGGCGGCCAAGCAGGCGGGCGTGCCGGTCTCGACGATCGCATTCGGGACCGATCAGGGAACCGTCGACCTGCCCGGCTACGGCCCCCAGCCGGTGCCGGCTGACAAGACGACGCTGCACGCGATTGCCGACGCGACAGGCGGCAGCTTCCACACCGCCGCATCCGGCGAGGAACTCAAGTCGGTGTACTCGAACATCGGCTCCCAGATCGGCTACACGACAGCACACAAGGTCGTGGCCTGGCGATTCTTGGTGATCGGGTTGCTGTTCACGGTGGCTGCGGCCGCTGCGTCCCTGCTCTGGTCGGGGCGATTGGCCTGATGCACTAGCGTGCCTGGCGTGAGTAGGTCGGTTCTCGTCACAGGTGGCAACCGCGGCATTGGGCTCGCGATTGCGCGTGCCTTCGCCGCCACGGGCGACAAGGTAGCGATTACGCATCGCGGCTCCGGCGCGCCGGAAGGGCTCTTCGGCGTGACGTGCGATGTCACCGACGCCGCTGCCGTCGACGCTGCGTTCACGGCGGCCGAGGCCCAGCACGGTCCGATCGAAGTGCTTGTTGCCAACGCCGGCATCACCGACGACACGTTGCTGTTGCGCATGTCCGAGGAGTCCTTCACCCGGGTGCTCGACACCAACCTCACCGGCGCGTACCGGGTGGCCAAGCGGGCTGCGCCAGCCATGCTGCGCGCCCGGCGCGGCCGGATGATCTTCGTCTCGTCGGTGGTGGCATTCGCCGGATCGCCCGGCCAGGCCAACTACGGCGCGAGCAAGGCCGGCATGCTGGGGCTGGCCCGGGCCATCGCCCGTGAGCTGGGCAGCCGCAGTATCACCGCCAACGTCATCGCGCCCGGATTCATCGACACCGACATGACGGCCGCGGTCTCCGAGGCGCGCAAAGCCGAGATCCTGGCAGGCGTCCCGCTCGGCCGGTACGGCACCGTGGACGAAGTCGCCGGCACGGCGGTGTTCTTGGCGTCGGATGCGGCGGCGTACATCAACGGGGCGGTGGTACCGGTGGACGGTGGCGTCGGGATGGGGATCTGATGGGCTTGCTCGACGGCAAGCGGCTGCTGGTCACCGGCGTGATCACCGACCAGTCGATCGCGTTCGCGGTGGCTCGGCTGGCGCAGGAACAGGGCGCACACGTGGTACTCACCGGGTTCGGCCGGATGTCGCTTGTCGAACGGGTTGCCAAGAAGCTGCCCCAGCCGGCGCCGGTGATCGAGCTCGACGTCGCGTCCGACGAACATCTCGCGTCGCTCGCCGACAGGGTGCGCGAGCATGTCGACGGGATCGACGGCGTGCTGCACTCGATCGGGTTTGCCCCGGCGTCGTGCCTAGGTGGCGGTTTTCTCGACGCGCCGTGGGCCGACGTCGCGACGGCCCTCCAGGTGTCGACGTATTCCCTGAAAGCCCTTGCTGCAGCGGCACTTCCGCTCTTCGGCCCGGACGGCGGCTCGCTGGTCGGGTTGACTTTCGACGCGTCGGTGGCGTGGCCCGCCTACGACTGGATGGGCGTCGCCAAGGCCGGCTTGGAGTCGACGTCGCGGTACCTGGCCCGTGAGCTCGGCCCGCGGCACATCCGGGTGAACCTGATCGCGGCGGGGCCGATCCGCACCATGGCGGCCAAGAGCATCCCCGGCTTCGCGCGGTTCGAGGACGCGTGGGACGGCCGTGCCCCGTTGGGCTGGGACAACTCGAACGCAGAACCCGTCGCCCGCGCCGCGGCGGTGCTGCTGTCGGACTGGATGCCCGCGACCACCGGCGAGATCGTCCACGTCGACGGGGGTTTTCACGCGATGGGGGTCTAGGGCGTGTCGTTCGACGCTTTCCTGCTGTTGTCGTTCGGCGGGCCCGAGGGCCCTGACGACGTGATGCCGTTCCTGCGCAACGCGACCCGCGGGCGAGGTGTGCCTGAGTCACGGCTTGCGGCGGTCGCCGAGCATTACCTGCAGTTCGGCGGTGTCTCCCCGATCAACGCGCAGAACCGAGCGCTGCTCGCCGCCGTCGAGAAGGACTTCACCGAGCACGGCATCGCGCTGCCGCTGTACTGGGGCAATCGGAACTGGCATCCGTTCCTGGCCGACGCGGTGCGCCGGATGCGCGACGACGGCGTGCGCCGGGCGCTGGTGTTGACGACGAGCGCGACGTCGTCGTACAGCAGCTGCCGGCAGTATCGGGAGAACATGGCCGCAGCGCAGGCTGAAGTCGAAGACGCCCCCGAGCTCGTCAAGCTGCGACACTACTTCGACCATCCCGGCTTCATCGCCGCGAATGCAGACGGCGTCCGGACTGCGCTCGCCGACCGGCCTGACGCCCGGCTCGTGTTCACGGCACATTCCATACCGGTGCGCATGGACGAAGCCGCAGGGCCGGCAGGCGGGCTGTATAGCCGGCAGCAGCGGGAAACGGCCCGGCTGGTTGCGGAGGCGGTGCGCGGCTCGGGCGCGCAGTTCGACCTCGTATGGCAATCGCGTTCCGGAGCGCCCGATGCGGCGTGGCTCGAGCCTGATGTCAACGACCACCTGCGCGCCCTCGCCGCAAGCGGTGTGCACTCCGTCGTCGTGTGCCCGACCGGTTTCGTGTCCGATCACATGGAAGTCGTGTGGGACCTTGATACCGAGGCGCGGCGTACGGCCGCTGAGCTCGGACTGGACTTCGCCCGCGCTGCGACGGCAGGCACACATCCCACGTTCGTGGCCATGATCCGCGAACTGGTGCTGGAGGAGACCGACGGTGCCCCTCGTGCTGCGCTCGGCAAGCTCGGCATCTGCGGCCGCGACTGCCCCGACGGGTGTTGTTTAGTGTGATCCTCCGTTGTAGCCGGCCATCCGGGCGCGGCGCACCGCGGTTGCCAGTGAGCGCAGCGCGTCGGCGCGGGCCGCGATACCGGTGCGGTCGATCGCTCCGCCGGTCGGGTCGAGCGCGGCGATGTCCAGCACGGCCTGCAGGCGTTCGGCCTGGGCGACGAGCCGCACTGCGGGCGCCGGGAACCCGGGCGGGAGGTTGAGCCGCTCGCCGGCCCGGCGGGCGTCGGCCAGCGCCTCGCCGACGTCGTCCATCCAGCTCGCCACGTCTGCCGCGGCCAGGGCGCTCGCGGCGTCACGGACCGCGTCGGTCAGCTCGTGCTGAGCCTCCGCCACGGACAGCGGATCGGGGGGCGGTTCGTCGATCGTGTATGCCTGCCAGGTGACGGTGGGCGGCGCGCTGCTGGGGTGGCGCTCGACCACGTCCGGCACGAGCCCGAGCCCACCCCCGAACACCGCCTCGCCAGCGTCGAGCGCACAGCTGCGGAACTGCGCCGGACCCGGCAGACCGCGCACATCGCCCGCCACCGGCAGCACCAACCGCACCGGCCCGCCTCGGCGCCGCCATGCGATGAGAGCTTCGCTGAGGGGCGCCAGCTCGTCGCTCAGCCCGGCGACGTGATGGGGCGCGTCGCCGCCGACCGTCGCGCGCAGCACGTCGTCGGAGGCCGCGTCCCCGGCCAGCCACGCGGACGTCCACGCGACCAGCGCGCCGCTGCGCAACCGTGTGTCGGGCATCTCGCGATTATGCGGCGCGGTGTCCCAACAGTGGCCACTCCGTAGCGTTAACGTCGCCAGCCGTGCGCCGCAGAACCGTTCCCCTGGTCGAGGCCGAGCGCGACCTGGTCGTCGAGACGGCGGACGGACGCTACTGCGGAGCGGTTGTCGGGGTGGGACAGGCGCTCGACGCCGGGGAGCGCCGGGACACGGTGACCCTCGAGGACCGGCACGGGAGGCGGCGCGTGTTCCCGATGCTGCCTGCCGCCTTCCTGCTCGAGGGCCAACCCGTCACCCTGGTGCGTCCGAGCGGCGAACAGCCGCGCAAGCCCCGGGCTCGCACGGCTTCGGGCTCGTTCGCCGTCGAGGGGCTTCGTGCCCGGGTGGCGCGAGGCAGCCGCATCTGGGTCGAGGGGGTCCACGACGCGGCGCTGGTGGAACGCGTCTGGGGTGCTGACCTGCGCGTCGAGGGTGTCGTCGTGGAACCGCTCAGCGGCATCGACCACCTCGCACAGCGCCTCGACGAGTTCGGCCCGGCCGCGGATCGAAAGGTGGGGGTACTCGTCGATCACCTCGTGTTCGGTAGCAAGGAGTCACGCATCGTTAGCGCAGCGCAGCGACCGTACGTTCACGTCACCGGCCACCCATACGTAGACGTATGGCAAGCGGTGAAGCCGGCTGCGCTCGGCATCGACCGCTGGCCGGACGTCCCGCCGGGCGTGCCGTGGAAGGACGGGGTCTGCGCGGCGCTTCGCGTCCGCGAACCGCGCGAAATGTGGCGCCGGGTGCTGGCAGGCGTGGACAGCTATGCCGACATCGAGGTGCCGATGCTGCGCGCCGTCGAGGAGCTGATCGACTTCGTCACGGCGTAACGCATCCGAGACCGGCTCGTGCCACGATGACGTTGTGCCTCCGTGGTTGATCTGGGTGATCGCGGCCGCCGTCCTGGCCGGGGCCGAGACACTGTCGGGCGACTTCGTACTGATCATGTGCGCCGGCGGCGCCGCTGCGGGCGGACTGACCGCCGCACTGGGTGGTGGAGCTGCACTGCAGGTGGTCGTCGCGATCGTCGTCGCGGCAGTGCTGCTGGGATTTGTCCGGCCGGTGGCACGTCGCCACCTCGTCGGCATAGGTACCCATGCGACGGGTGCTGCCGCCCTGGTCGGGAAACAGGCGATAGTCCTGAGCGCAGTCGACGCGCACGACGGGCGGGTGCGGCTGCAGGGCGCGGAATGGTCGGCCCGGTCCTACGACCAGACCCAGACGCTGGCGGTCGGGACGACGGTGCGCGTCATGGAGATCGACGGCGCGACCGCCGTGGTGTGGAAAGAGCCCTGATGAGAGGAAGTCAGCGATGGCCGTTCTGATAGCGGTCCTGATCATCGCCTTTGTACTACTGCTCGTACTGATCCGTAGCGTGCGGATCGTGCCGCAGGCGCGGGCCGCCGTGGTCGAGCGCCTCGGCCGCTACATACGAACCCAGGGGCCCGGCGTTGCCGTGCTGGTGCCGTTCATCGACCGCATGCGGCCGCTCATCGACCTGCGCGAGCAGGTCGTCAGCTTCCCGCCGCAGCCGGTCATCACCAGCGACAACCTGACCGTGGCGATCGACTCGGTGATCTACTTCCAGGTGACCGATCCGCGGGCGGCCACCTACGAGATCGCGAACTACATCCAGGCCGTCGAGCAGCTGACCATCACCACGCTGCGCAATGTCGTCGGAGCGCTGAACCTCGAACAGGCGCTCACCAGCCGAGACGAGATCAACACCCGGCTGCGCGGCGTGCTCGACGAAGCAACTGGGCCGTGGGGCATCCGGGTCGCTCGCGTCGAGATCAAGGCGATTGACCCGCCGCCGTCCATCCAGGACGCGATGGAGGCGCAGATGCGAGCGGACCGCAACAAGCGGGCCGTCATCCTGTCGGCCGAGGGCCAGCGCGAGTCGGCGATCAAGACGGCCGAGGGGCAGAAGGCGTCGCAAATCCTCGCCGCCGAGGGTGAGAAGCAGGCGGCCATCCTGGCCGCGGAGGCCGAACGGCAGTCGCGCATCTTGCGCGCCGAGGGCGAACGCGCCGCCCGATACCTCCAGGCTCAGGGCCAAGCCAAGGCGATCGAGACGACGTTCAACGCCATTCACGAGGCCAAGCCGGACCCCGCGCTGCTCGCCTACCAGTACCTCCAGACGCTGCCGCAGATCGCTGCGGGCGACGCGAACAAGATGTGGATCGTCCCGAGCGAGTTCAGCAAGGCACTCGAAGGCCTGGCGAAGTTCGCCGGTGCCGACGAGAAGCCGTCGTGGCTGGACGCGCGCAGCGAGGTCGCGGGCACCGGAGCCGAGCTCGATACCAGCGACTGGTTCGACTCCAAGCTGCCGCCGGCGCGGGAGCAGCCCGAGGCCGCCAACCTGCGCGCCTCCGACTCGGATCCGGACTCGGTCGAGGCGCGGCGTGGCCTCCCGGACGAACCGGGCGAATCGCCCCCCAACAGTTCGAGGCCACCGACCGCGCCGGAAGAACCGCCCGTGTCACCCCATCCGTAGGTCCTCGCGCTACGAATC
Source organism: Jatrophihabitantaceae bacterium (assembly GCA_035263725.1). Taxonomy (GTDB): domain Bacteria; phylum Actinomycetota; class Actinomycetes; order Mycobacteriales; family Jatrophihabitantaceae; genus DASXRA01. Next base: position 16,554 of record DATFRC010000220.1, read on the forward strand.
GCCTATTGCCATAGGGTTGCAATAGGCGATCGAGCGAAGGGGGCGTCGATGACCGGCGTCGCATACGGGCAGGAACGCGTCGTCGCCCGGCTCCGCCAGGGCCTCAGCGCGCACGAATGGCGCCGTCTCGGGGGAATGGCCGCACTGATCGTCGCGCTGCACGCGGTGGGCTTCGGCCTGCTGCTGATGATCGTCGCGCCGCAACACGTCCAAGTCGGGGGCCAGACCTTCGGCATCGGCCTCGGGCTTACCGCATACACGCTCGGCATGCGACACGCTTTCGACGTCGACCACATCGCCGCGATCGACAACACCACCCGCAAGCTCATGGAAGAGCGCAGCCGGCCGCTATCGGTCGGCTTCTGGTTCAGCCTCGGGCACTCGACGATCGTGTTCACGATGTGCGTGCTGCTGAGCCTCGGCGTGCGCTCCATGATCGGCCAGGTCAAGGACGACAACTCCACGCTGCACAACGTGACCGGCACGGTCGGGGTCAGCGTCTCGGGCGCGTTCTTGATCGTGCTGGGCATCGTCAACCTCGTGATCCTGCTCGGCATCGTCAAGGTGTTCCGGGCGATGCGTACCGGGCTTTACGACGAGCAGTCGCTCGAGACGCTGTTGAGCACCCGGGGCATCCTGAACCGCATCCTCAAGCGCGCCACCGCAGGCGTTCGCAAACCGTGGCACATGTACCCCGTGGGTGTGCTCTTCGGGTTCGGCTTCGACACCGCCACCGAGATCTCGCTCCTGGTCCTGGCGAGCACCAGCGCGGCCCTCGCCCTGCCCTGGTACGCGATCATGTGCCTACCCGTGCTGTTCACCGCCGGGATGTGCCTGTTCGACACGATCGACGGATCGTTCATGAACTTCGCCTACGGCTGGGCGTTTTCCAAGCCGATCCGCAAGGTCTACTACAACCTGACGGTCACCACGCTGAGCGTGCTCGTGGCGCTCGTGATCGGCAGCATCGAGCTGCTCGGCCTGCTGTCCGACAAGCTCGACCTGCACGGGGGGTTGTGGAACGTCCTCGGCACTGTCGGCAACTTCCAGTACACCGGCTACATCGTGGGGGGAGTCTTTGTGACGACGTGGGCGGTGTCCTGGCTGATCTGGCGATACGGCCGCATCGAGGAGCGCTGGGCACCCGAAGACTAGAAACCTGTGGCGCACCATGGGGCGAGGGGCGTGGCGAACATCGCATCGGCGCGCCGGAGCGCACCCGGTGTCAGCTCTGCCACCCGGCCGGTGATCGCCTGCGCCTGCAGGCTGTATCCGCCGAGGTACGCCGCGGCAAGAGCGCGCTGATGCACCCGCAGATCCGCACTGTCCTCAGTGGATGGCAGACACTTTGCGCCGTCCGGGCCGCCCTCGAGCACATA
>DATFRC010000221.1:0-8930 GCA_035263725.1 Jatrophihabitantaceae bacterium
CACATCCAGAGCGCCGCCGCCGTGCGCCAGCACCGATCACCGCCACAGGCCGGGCAGATGAACCCGTCCGGCCAGCGCAACCGCGCCAGATACTCCACACACGCCGCATCGTCGGGAAACCAGTCCCGGAACTCCTGATACCTGCGCGGATAGTCCACCCCGCCAATCGGCCGCTCAGATCCCACACCCCGAGACTACTGTATTCAAGCAGATAAGCAGAACATATGTTCGAGAGCATCTGCCGCGCTGAATTGCACGTCAGCCAGCAACGACCTGGCTGTTGTTGATCAGCCGGTACGCCCGGTCCGGCGACGTGATCAAGGTGAGCTTCTCGGTGTCTCTCGCGACGCTGCCGTTCGCACGAACCGCCGACAGCCGGATCGTGACCGTCCCGGCGGCCGGATCTGCCGCGAGCGGTGTTACATCGACGGAGCTGAACTGCGACCACCAGGCGCGGTACGCATCGAAGCCCTGTGCCGAAAGGCCCGGACCCAGTTGATCGAACGCGGTCTGGAGGTTGCCCGGTATCAGGGCGTAGTAGTTCTGCACGAACTGGCGCATGGTCGGCGCGGTCATCGGATTGCCTGCGACCGGTGTCGTCGAGGGTGTCGGTGCGCTGTGTGACGAGGAGCTCGCCGGCGCCGGTGGCGGCCGGCTCGCCAGCGTTGGGGCCGCGACGATCGGCGGAGTAGGAAGTGTTGATTGCGCGAGGCTGCTGTCCACGCCGCGAGTAGTGCGCAAGCGGTCCGCAGCCTCAGCGGCCGAGGGGCGTCTCGCGGGCTGCTGGTCGAGCATGCGGGCGAGCAGCGGCTGCAGCGCTCCGGCGTGCTGAGCCGCCGGAGCGGGCGCGCTGACAATGCGCACGAGCACGGTGACCGGGTCCGAGCTCGTCGCCGTGAACGGCGGCTCACCCTCGACCGATGCGAATAGGGTGGCTCCGAGCGACCACACGTCGCTGGCGGGTGACGGCGGCGCACCCTGTGCCACCTCGGGGCGCGAGGTACGCCGGCGTGTCGATCACCAGGCCGGTCTGCGTGAGCGTCGCATGGCCGGCTTGCCGGGCAACGCCGAAATCGGCGAGCTTGGCCAGGCCGCGCTCAGTGATCAAGATGTTGGACGGCTTCACGTCGCGGTGCACGATGCCTGCGGCGTGGGCCGCCGCCAGCGCAGCCGCCACCTGCCCGATGACGGACCGGGCGTCATCGACGCCGAGTCGACCCCGTTCGTGGATGCGCTCGGCGAGAGTCTTGCCGGCGACGTACTCCATCACGACGTAGGGCATGCCATTGTCGATTACGAGGTCGAAGACTCCGACCGCGTTGGGATGAGACAGCCGTGCGGCAAGCCGTGCCTCGCGCACGATGCGATCCAGGTTCGTTCGATCCTGCGTGTCACCGACAGAGCGAAGTTGCTTGATTGCGACCGGTCGATGCAGCAGCTGATCATCTGCCAGCCAGACATCACCCATCGCGCCCCTGCCGAGCAGACGGCGACGCACATAGCGGTCGGTCAGCGCGGATCTCTCGCTCACAAGCTCCCCGGAGCGCCGGTCGGTACGGACGGCGGCCGCAGCCCAGTCAGGCGACGAACGACGACGAGGCTAGCTGAATCGGACGAGCTGGCGAGAGCGTGGCCCAGATATCGGGCCTTTCGTGCTAGTCCTCGAGCATGACGCCGCGCAGCTTTTCCTCGTCGAGGATGAGGTCGATCTCGGTGATGCGACCGTCCACGACCGTGATGCCTATGACCCCGGGCTGACGGCCGGGTGCGCGCACCACCAGACCGGCGGCGCCGTTGACCAGCGCCGGCTCGCAGTACGGCATGTACCGCGGCCCCTGGGTGGCCACCTGCTCGACGACCGCGTCGCGTCCGACGACGAGCGGCGGAGCCAGCAGCGGGCCCATGCCCGAGTCGGCGCGGAACACCACGTCAGGATCGAGCAGTCGGAGCAGCGTCTCGAAATCGCCACCCCGCGCCGCCTGAAGGAACGCGGCGACGATCTCGCGCTGCTTGGCGAGATCGGCGTCCGGCACGGTCGGCGCGCCGCGCACCCGGCGACGGGCGCGACTGGCCAGCTGGCGGGCGGCGGCCGGCGTCCGGTCGATCATCGGCGCGATCTCCTCGAACGGCACGCCGAAGGTATCGTGCAGCACGAATGCCAACCGCTCGGCCGGTGTGAGTGTCTCGAGGACCACGAGCAGGGCAAGCCCGACCGAGTCGGCCAGCAGCGTTTCCTGCTCCGGCGTGGCGTGATCGTCGACGCTGACGACGGGCTCGGGCAGCCACGAGCCCACATATTGCTCGCGGCGAGACCGTCGCGCTCGCAGCATGTCGATGCAGACTCGGCCGACCACGGTGGTGAGCCAGCCGCCGATGTTGTCGATCGCGCTGCCGTCGGAGCGCTGCAGCCGCAACCACGCTTCCTGCACCGCATCGTCGGCCTCGCTGAGTGAGCCGAGCATGCGGTACGCGACGGCGCGTAGGTGCGCTCGGTGCTGCTCGAACTGTTCTGCCTGCCAGATGTTGCTGTTCATGGCCATATCTCTATGACGTAGCTCGCACCGGGGATGTGACGGTGTCACATCGCGAGGACCGGCTGCGTCATGACGGGTGAGCAAACATGCCACTCCATTTTCATCGGAGGCCCGTAGTGCTACGTCAACAGTCGTTCCTCGCAACGCGCCGCGGAAAGTACACGCTGGCGCTGTTGTGCGCGATCGCATTCCTCGACTTCATCGATGCATCCATCGTCAATATCGCACTTCCCAACATTCGCAAGGACCTGAAGTTCTCGGTCCAGGACCTGCAGTGGGTACTGAGCGGGTACCTGCTGACCTACGGGGGCTTCATGCTCCTCGGCGGCCGCGCCGCTGACCTGCTCGGGCGCCGCCGGGTTCTGGTCACGGGCACCGTGGTGTTCGCCACGTCGTCACTCGTCGGGGGGCTGTCCGGCAGCGCCGGCGTCCTTGTCGGAGCACGTCTGGCACAGGGGTTCGGCGCGGCGCTCATGCTGCCCGCCGCCCTCTCGCTACTCACCACGAGCTTCAAGGAGGGCCCGGACCGCTACAAGGCGCTCGGTGTCTGGGGAGGCGTGGCCGGACTCGCGTCGGCGGCGGGTGTGTTCCTCGGCGGCGTATTGACCGAGGGCCCGGGCTGGCGCTGGGTTCTCTTCGTCAACCCGCCGATCGCTGTCGCGCTACTCGGCGCTATCTTCTGGTTGATCCCAGGCGAACAGCGGCGTGCTCCGCTCGCCAACTTCGACGTGATGGGCACCGTCCTCGTCACCAGCGGGATGCTGCTGCTCGTCTACGCGCTGGTGAAGGCACCCGACCAGGGCTGGGGCGACGCGCGCACCATCGCTCAACTCGTCGGCGCCGGGGTGCTGCTCGTGGCGTTCCTGGCGAACGAGCAGCGCAGCCGGAACCCGCTGATTCCGCTGTCGATCTTCCGGATCCGAGGGCTGGCCGCGGCGGACGCGACGATGCTGATCGCCGCCGCGGGGGTGATCTCGATGTTCTTCTTCCTGACCCTTTACATGCAGAACGTGCTGGGCTATTCGCCGCTCAAGACCGGTGCCGCCTACTTGCCGTTCACCGCGGGAGTTGCCGTATCAGCCGGCATTGCCTCCCAGCTGATGGCCAAGATCGGAACCCGGCCGCTGATTGTCGCCGGCGCGGTGATCGGCGCCGGCGGGCTGTTCGACCTGTCACGGATCCCCGTCGACGGCTCCTACATCACGGACCTGTTCCCGGGCATGATGATCGTGTCTGTCGGTCTCGGCGCGATGTTCGTGGCGGTGACCACCGCGGCGAATGCCGGCGTCCCCGCGGACAAGGCCGGGCTCGCCGCTGCGCTCGTCAACGCCTCGCAGCAGGTCGGTGGCGCGCTGGGGCTCGCCATCTTCACCGCGATCGCCACCGCCCGCACTAACCACCTGTTTGCCGCTCACGCGGCGCCCGCGCATGCGCTGACGGCCGGCTTCCAACGGGCGCTGCTGGCCGAGGCCTTCTTCGTGCTGGCCACCGCGGTCATTGCCCTGCGGACGAACAACACGCGTGGTGAGGCGCCGCAGGAGACCGCCGACGAACCGGCGGCGGCCGAACCGGTTCAAGTCTGATCTGAGAGGAGTTCACGATGGCTGTCGACTTCACGATGATGTACGTCGCACATGATGCGTTCAGTCGCGACCTGCGCCGGCTGAGCGCCGCGTGCGAACGCGGCGATGAGACGGCACCGTCGGTGCTGGCCGGCTGGGAGATGTTCAAGAAGCAACTCTCCATCCACCACACCGCCGAGGACGTCGCGCTGTGGCCGGCGCTGCGGGAGAAGGTCACCTTTCCGGAAGAATTCGCTGTGCTGGACGAGATGGAGATCGAGCATGCCCAGCTGGAGCCGCTGCTCGAACGCCTCGACAAGGCGCTCGCCGCGCACGACACCGCGAACGCGCTGGAGACGACCCGGGTGCTGGCGGACGCCCTGACCGGGCACATGCGGCACGAGGAGAGCCAGGCGCTGCCCCTCGTCGAAGCGCGCCTCGGCGAGCGCGGCTGGCAGGCGTTCGGCCGGTACTTCCGCAAGACCCAGGGGTTGAGCGGCGGCGCGGAATTCTTCCCGTGGCTACTCGACAGCGCTCCCGATGCCACGCGTACACGCGTGCTCTCGATGTTCCCGGCGCCTGTGCGGTTTCTGTACCGGAGGGTATGGGCGCCGCGCTACCAGCGCACGATGCACTGGTAGGGGACCTGGTCGGCTCACCGCCGCGGGCGGCGGGCCGACGTGACCCGGGCAGGGATGGTCTCGGGTCCCTTTGCTCTGCTTACCGATACGCAGCGGCTCACGGGTGCGGGACGGACCGCGCCAGGATCTGATGCGTCCAGGTAAGCAGAGCAAAGGTCACGAGCGAAGCACTCCTCGGCTAGGTGGACCGTGATGCGTCCCGGTGGCCAGCCGAGGAACACCCGGGAATTAAGTCGCCTCGACTCAAGTTCTATACGTCAGATGCCCGCAGGGTAATCCGTTCAATTTGAGGACAGGTGACTACATATGACGACTTTGAGACTGCGCAACACATGGCTGAGCCCCTTCGCGGAGCTCGACGCGTACCTGCGCCCGCTCGCGACCGACGTGGCGCGGACCGGTTTCACCCCGGCTGCCGACATCGCCCGCGACGGCGAGGACGCCCTGGTGAGCGTGGAGCTGCCAGGTCTCGACCCGGAGAAGGACGTAACTGTCGAGGCTGACGGGGGCGCGCTGGTGATCCGCGGCGAGCGCCGTGACGAGCGCGACGCCGAGCAGAACGGGCGGCGGCTGCACGAGGTGCGCTACGGCTCCTTCCGCCGCACCTTCACGCTTCCTGCGCACGTCACGGGCAACGACCTGACGGCGACGTACGACAAGGGCGTGCTCACCGTGCGGGTGGCCGGGGCGTACCGCGGCTCGACCACGCACCGCATCCCGGTGACGGCCGGCACCACGCAGGCCGTTGAGGGCGCGACGCAGTCCAAGTAAGCCATCGAGCACATGGGCTCGGCTCCGGGCGACCGGGGCCGAGCCCGTTGCGTCGTACGGGGTAGGTTCGCCGCCGATGGCAACGCTCGCCGAGCTGATCGGCGCGGTCGAGGAATGGTTCGACCCGCGCTGGGCCGAGTCGTGGGACGCCGTGGGGCTGACCTGCGGCGACCCCACTGTCGACATCACCCAAGTGCTGCTCGCCGTCGACGTGACGCCGCAGATAGTCGCGGAAGCCGAGGCGGCCCGGGCAGAACTGCTGTTCACGCATCACCCGTTGCTGTTCAGTGCCGTGCACGGGGTATCGGTCACTGACCCGAAAGGCGCGATGGTGCACCGGATGATCCGCGCCGGCATCGCCCACTACGTCGCGCACACCAACGCCGACGTTGCCGTCCCGGGCGTATCGGACGCGCTGGCGCAACGCCTCGGACTCACCGGGCTGCGTCCGCTGGAGGCGACGGCCGAAGCAGCGCCGCAGATCCTCGTCGCGTTCCTCACGACGGACGACGCAACCCCCGTCGTGCAGGCCCTCGTCGCGGCCGGCGCGACGTGGGTGTGGCGCACCATCGGAGTCGGCGTGACGCCGGAGCAGCCGTCCGAGCAGGTGCCCGAGACGCGCATCGAGCTCGCCGTGCCGTCCGCAGCGTTGCCTGCCGTCGTGGCGACCCTCGGTGGTGCGCCGTTCCACGTGCAGCAGCAGGTAGCCGAGCGGGCTGAGCGCGGGGTGGGCCGGGTTGGCGAATTGCCCGAGTCGATGACGCTGCGTGATTTCACCGAGTGCGCCGCACGCACGCTGCCGGCGACGGCTTGGGGTGTGCGGGCGGCCGGCGATCCGTACCGGCAGGTACGGACAGTTGCCGTCTGCGGGGGATCGGGTGCCGCGTACATCGCGGCCGCGCACCGATCCGGCGCCGACGCCTACCTCACCGCCGATCTGAAGCACCACGCCACCCTGGAAGCGGTGACCGAGCGCGGCATGGCGCTAGTCGACGCCGCGCACTGGGCCACTGAGGCGCCCTGGCTCGATGTTCTCGCCACCCGCCTCCGCCAGACGTTCGGCACTACGGTGAATGTGACAGTGTCCCCGACCGTGACCGACCCGTGGACCCTGCACGTCCCATCACCCGAAACGAGTAGCCAGCAGTGAACGCAGATCCCGCCACCCAGCTCCGCCTGCTCGACCTTCAGGCCGCCGACACCGAGCTCGCGCAGCTCGCATACCGCCGCGAGCATCTGCCCGAGCTCGCTGCGATCGCTGCGGCCGACCAGCAGTACCAACAATCGCGCGGCGAGGCGGTGGACGTGCAAGCGCAACTCGAAGACTTCGCCTCGGACCAGCGTCGCCTCGAGAACGAGATCGACACGGTGCAGACACGGAGCAAGCGTGACGACCAGCGGTTGACCGCGGGCGGCATGCCCGCGAAGGAGCTGGAGGGTCTGCAGCACGAGATCACGACGCTGGCCCGACGCCAATCCACGCTCGAGGACGAGCTCCTCGAGGTCATGGAGCAGCGGGAGACACTCGATGCGCAGCTGGCCGCGCTCACCGCCCGGCAAGAGTCACTGGCCGCCGAACGCGCCGATCTCGACGTCAGGCGCGATACAGCGCTTGCAGACATGGACGCGAGCGTTGCCCGGCGCACTACGGACCGCGCCGGGCTTGCCGCGCAGCTGCCCGCCGACCTGCTCGCGCTCTACGACCGGATCCGCGCGGCGAGCGGCGGGGTGGGGGCGGCCATGCTGCGGCAACGGCGCTGCGAGGGCTGCCACCTGGAGCTGGCCGGCAGCGAGCTGAACGCGGTGCGTGCAGCGGCAGCTGATGACATCGTGCGGTGCGAGAACTGCCGGCGCATCCTCGTGCGCACGGCGCAGTCCGGGCTATGAGGGTCGTCGTCGAGGCGGACGGTGGCTCGCGCGGCAATCCGGGACCGGCCGGCTACGGCGCCGTAGTGCGCGACGCAGCGACCGGCGAGGTGCTCGCCGAGCGCCGGGAAGCGCTGGGCCGCAACACCAACAACGTCGCCGAATACCGCGGGCTGATCGCCGGGCTAAGCGCCGCCGCACAGCTCGGCGCCACGTCCGTACTAGTGCGTATGGACTCCAAGCTCGTGGTGGAGCAGATGTCCGGGCGCTGGCAGGTCAAGCACGAGGGCCTGCGGCCACTTGCCCGGGAGGCGGCGGCGTTGCGTGACAGGTTCGCCGAGATCACCTTCGAGTGGGTGCCGCGCGAGCGCAACAAGCACGCCGACCGGCTGGCCAACGAGGCGATGGACATCGCCGCCGGCAGGCCGCCGCTGCCACCTCGTCCGGTGCCCGAGCCGCCGTCCTGGGCGCCGCCTACGGGTACGCCGACCCGGCTGATGTTGGTCAGACACGCGGCCACGGAGCATTCGGGGCGTCGCTTTTCCGGCCGCAACGAGTTGCCGTTGTCGGAGCTGGGGGAGCAGCAGGCGGCGGCGCTGGCGCGTCGCGCATTCCCCGACGTCGCCGCCGTCGTCAGCTCGCCCCAGAAGCGAGCCCGGCAGACCGCCACCCTCATTGCGGATGCGCTGGGCGTCGAGCTGTCCACCAACGACGGCCTCGTCGAAACAGACTTCGGAGCCTGGGAAGGCTTGACGTTCGACGAAGTACAGCGGGGCTGGCCAATCGAGTTGACAGCCTGGCTGAGTAATTCTAATGCCACTCCGCCCGATGGAGAGTCGTTCTCCGCCGTTGCAGCACGCGTACGCCGCTCCCGCGACGAGTTGATCGCCAAGCATCCCGGCAGCACTGTCGTTGTCGTAACACATGTCACGCCCATAAAGACGCTGCTGCGCCTCGCTCTGGACGCGCCGGTTATTACGATGTCGCGCCTTCACCTCGACACCGCGTCGCTTTCGATCGTGGACTATTACGCCGACGGCACGCCGTCGGTTCGCCTCGTCAACGACGTCAGTCATCTGGCGTGACCGGTGCCCCGGCCGAGGCGTTATCGGCGGGGCTGCTGGTCGCGGCGCTGGCGTTCAAACGCGGTTCGTCGTCGACCATGCGTCCTGCCCGGTGCTGCTCGTCTGGCCGGGGCGGCTCCGGACGTCACTTCGCTACCGCCTCCGGCGCCGCACAAGATGCACTGATGTTCGGCGCGCCGCACGTCCCGTACTTAAGAACAGCACGTAACGTTTGATCATGATGATCGCGCGCGGCCGATCGTGGGGGGCGCTCGCGTGCGCCCTGGCTGTCGTGCTGACCGCCTGCGGCAGCGGCCGGTCGGGAGGGGGACCTCCGCCGACGACCGTCGTCCAGTCGCCGGCCGTCGCGAACAACGCGCCGGTGATCGTGACACCGCATAGCCCGACGCCCAGCCAACCGCCGCCGCCCCGGCGCGGGTCCGGGAACCCGGTGCACGTCAGCCTGTACGAGAGCGACGGCCAGACGTTCGG
>DATFRC010000222.1:0-16576 GCA_035263725.1 Jatrophihabitantaceae bacterium
CGAGATCGACGGCATCCCGGTCGACGCCGATACCTACGACGCGCTGCGGCGCTCGTACGACGCTGGCATCGCCGAATTTCTCGGCCTCGAGTACGTCAAACCCAACACGCTCGGCAACACGCGAATGCTCTTGCAGCTGTAGGCAAGGGCATCCGAAAGTAACGACACGCGCGCGTTCCCGCGCGCCTCATCCGTCACGCTGGCCTCACCGGTTACCGTGCGCGCAGCGGAGGTGGTCTCGACATGAGCGCAGTTCAGCGGACGGGGGCAACCCGCGTCCTGCGCTGGCCGGGTGCGGCCGCAAAGGCCGGCTCCAAGCGGGTAGGGCGGCATCACCTCGGCGCGCGTGCCCGCGTTTCCTGGTACCGGATGTTCTACGCCCCACGGCACAGCGCGTGACCCACTGAGCACGACCCCGCGTTCACTCGACGCGGGGTCGCAATGCGTCAGGCGTCCTCCGCCTCGACGAGGTCGTCGGCGCTGCCGCCGTTGCGCAGCGCGTAGAGCAGCCCGCTGAGCTCGTCCGGTGCCACCAGCACGTCGCGCGCCTTCGAGCCCTCCGAGGGACCGACGATGCCCCGCGATTCCATCAGGTCCATCAACCGGCCCGCCTTGGCGAAACCGACCCGCAGCTTGCGTTGCAGCATAGATGTCGACCCGAACTGGGTCGAGACGACAAGCTCGACCGCGGACAGGAATAGATTGAGGTCGTCGCCGATGTCCTCGTCGATCTCCTTCTTCGCCACCTGCGGCACGGTGACGTCCTCGCGATAGGCAGGCTGCAGCTGCCCCTTGCAGTGCTCGACTATCTTGCGGATCTCCGGGTCGGTGACATACGCGCCCTGCATGCGCGCCGGCTTGGACGCGCCCATCGGCAGGAACAACCCGTCGCCCTTACCCAGCAGCCGCTCGGCGCCCGGCTGATCGAGGATCACCCGCGAGTCGGTAACCGACGCCGTCTTGAACGCGAGCCGGGACGGCATGTTCGCCTTGATCAGCCCAGTTACCACGTCGACCGACGGACGCTGCGTGGCGATGATCAGGTGAATGCCCGCTGCGCGGGCCAGCTGCGTGATGCGCACGACCGCGTCCTCGACGTCGCGGGGTGCGATCATCATCAGATCCGCGAGCTCGTCGACGATCACGAGCAGATACGGGTACGTCGTGTACACCCGCTCGGAGCCCGGCGGCGCCACCAGCTCGCCGGTTGCCACCTTGCGGTTGAAGTCGTCGATGTGCCGTACCCCCGAGGCCTCCATGTCCTCGTAGCGCAGATCCATCTCGCGCACCACCCAGGTGAGCGCGTCGGCGGCCTTCTTCGGGCTCGTGATCACCGGCGTCACCAGGTGCGCGATGCCCTGGTACGCCGCGAACTCGACACGCTTGGGGTCGATGAGCACCATCCGGACCTGCTCCGGCGTCGCCCGCGTGAGCACCGACAGGATCAGCGAGTTGATGCAACTCGACTTGCCCGCGCCGGTCGCACCGGCGACAAGCAGGTGCGGCATCTTCGTCAGGTTGGCCACCACGAAGCCGCCCCCGACGTCCTTGCCGAGCGCGACGAGCAACGGATGGTGGTCTCGCTGCGCGATCGGCGAGCGGAGCACGTCACCGAGCATCACGATCTCGGGGTCGGCGTTCGGGATTTCGACCCCGACCGCGCTCTTGCCCGGGATGGGGCTGATGATCCGCACGTCCGGGCTCTTGACCGCGTACGCGATATTGCGCGTGAGCTGGATGATGCGCTCGACCTTGACGCCGGGTCCGAGTTCGATCTCGTAGCGAGTGACGGTAGGCCCCCGGCTGAATCCCGCGACCGCGCAGTCGACGCCGAACTCCTCGAACACCTGCTGGAGCGCGGCGATCACCTCGTCGTTCGCCTTCGTGTGCGCCAGGTGCCGGCTTCCGGAGCCGAGGTCCTTCAGCGACGGCAGCGTGTAGGCACCGCCGGTACTGAGTTCGAGTTGGACCGGCGCGGTGACAGGCGGCGGCTCCTCCTCTGGCTGCGGCCTGGGCTTGGCGACGCGGGGCTTGCGTGGCTTCGACGGCGTGTCGGGCGGGGCCTGCTCATCCAAATCCGGCAGGACGGACGTTGCCGCGTCGGCCACGACGTCACCGCGATTGGCCGGCGCCTGCGCCTGCCTGCGGCCGAACAGCCTGCGGATATGCAGTGCCAGCTGGCTGATCGGTGTCGCAGTCACCACGAGGACGCCGAACGCGCCGAGGACGAATAGCAGCGGCACTGCGATCACCGCCGACAGCCCGTGCCGCAGCGGCACCGCGGCCAACGCGCCGATCAGCCCCCCGGCATGTGCGCGGCCGTGCGCACTTGTGGGGGAATTGGCCCACAGGTCGAGCAGGCCCAGCACGGCGAGTCCGAGCGCGACCGAGCCGACGAGGATCCGACCGCGACTTTCCGGACCCGGGGCCTGACGCAGCATGTGAATGCCGAGGCCGACGAGCAGGATCGGCAGCACCACCGCCGCGTTGCCGATCAGGGTTCGGAATAGGACGGTGAGCGCTCGTCCGACCGGTCCCGCGCCGTGCACCCAGGCGGCGATTGCGGAGACGACACCGAGCACGATGACACCGAGCGCCGCGCCGTCCCGGCGGTGCTCAGGCTCGAGGTCACGTGCCGTCGCCGCGTTGCGCGCTACTGCGCGGGCCAACCCGCCGATCACGACGGCCAGTGCCCACCACAGCGCGGCGATGCCGTGTCCGATCGCACCGAAGAAGCCCGGCCGACTTGACCAAGTGCGACCGGCCGGCGTCCGACCCGTTCCTCCGCGCGTCCTCGTTGCGGCCACTGCACTCCTGCTCTTCGCGCAGCGGGCATCGTGTGCGCCCGCCTGTCGCCAAGACCCTAACCCTGCAGTCGACGGTGACTCTGCAGGAAACGCGGAGCGCGGCGTTTACAGCCCGGCGGCAGCCAGGTCGTCGCCCAACTGGGCGATCTCGTCCTCGGTCGCATCAACCAACGGCGGGCGAACCGGCCCGACCGGCCGGCCGCGTAGCGCCAGCCCGGCCTTGACGAGGATGCTGCCCTGAGTGCGGAAGATGCCCGTGTAGATCGGCAGCAGTTGCCGATGCAGCCGCAGCGCCTCGGCGACGTCGCCGCGCTCGTAGGCCTCGATCATCGCCAGCGTGCCCGGGCCGCTGAAGTGTGTGGATGTCCCCACGACGCCGGCCGCTCCCACCGACAGCAGCGGCAGCGTCTCGGCGTCGCTGCCGGAGTAGTACACGAGGTCGGTCTTTGCCAGCACCTCCGCGCTGGCGGCGAAGGCGCCCTTGGCGTCCTTGACACCGACAATGCGCGGGTGCTCGGCCAGGCGCAGGATTGTGTCGGTCGCGATCGGCTGGCCGGTACGGCCGGGGATGTCGTAGAGCAACATCGGCAGCTCGGTGGCGTCGGCGATGGCGCGGAAGTGCGCGAGCAGGCCGGCCTGTGGCGGCTTGGAGTAGTACGGCGTCACGACGAGCAGGCCGTGCGCGCCCGACTTCGCAGCTTGCTCCGCGAGGTGGATCGTGTGCGCGGTGTCGAACGTGCCGACGCCGGCCACGACCTCAGCGCGATCGCCCACGGCGTCCGCGACGGCGCGCACCAGCTCGGCCTTCTCAGCGTCGGTGGTCGTCGGCGCCTCTCCGCCCGTTCCGTTGATGACTAGTGCGTCGTTGCGCTGTTCATCGACGAGATAAGCGGCAAGCTCCGCCGCGCGGTCGAGGTCCAGTTCGCCGCTCGCCCGGAACGGGGTGACCATGGCGGTGACTAGCCGCCCGAAGGGGTGGCGGGCATCGGTGCTCGGCATGCGACAACGCTACCGCCGCAGATGCCCTGACATCACCGTTTCGTATCGACGCGCTGAGGCCAGACAACGCTGCAGCGCTCCGCTGTGGTCAACCAGCCGACAACGAAACGGGAGGCGTGCGATGCGACGATCCTGGTGCGCAGCTGTCCTGGCGGCGCTGGTCCTGCTCGCCGGCTGCACCGGCACAGCCAAGAAGTCCGGCGGGTCCCAGGAGACGGCTGGGGCCGCGGGGGCGGAGAGCGCTGCCGAGGCCGGGGTTGAAGCCGCGCCACGGCCCGGAAGCGCCCCGCCCGCGCCGAGATCGCTGGTGAAGACGGCCGCGCTTACCGTGCGCGTCACTGACGTGGACGCCCAGGCCGACCGGGCGATCGGGATCGCGATCGCAGCCGGCGGTGATGTCCTGGCTGACCAACGCAGCGGATCCAGCGGCCGGGCCAGCGCGGAGCTGACACTCGAGGTGCCGCCCGCCACGCTCGAACCGCAGCTCAGCCGGCTCGCACGACTCGGCGAACAGGTGAACCGGGCGTCCAGCACCGATGACGTGACGCAGCAGGTTGTCGACGTGAGCTCGCGGCTCGCCAGCATGCGAGCGTCGCTGGCGCGCGTCCGGGCGCTTTACTCACGGGCGACGTCGATATCCGACGTGATCAAGCTGGAGTCGGAGCTCGCCAGCCGGGAGGCGAACCTCGAGTCGCTGGAGGCGCAGCAGCACGACCTGGCGCTGAAGACTGCCCGAGCGAAGATCACGTTGCAGCTACTTGCGATGCGCGCCGTGGCACCGGCGTCGCGGCGAGCCGGCCCAGGCGTGGGCGCCGGCTTCGCGCGCGGCTGGCACGCCTTTGTCGCGTCCGTGCGCTGGACTGCCGGCGCGTTCGGGACGCTGCTGCCGTTCCTGCTCGTGGCCGGCGCGCTTGCGGCGCTGGGACTGTGGTGGCGCCGCCGTGGCCACGCCGGCGCGCCGACGTCACCGCCGTCGTAGCGCGGAAAGGTGCGCGAGCCAGCCGCGCGGCCCTGGGTGCTGAACCCGCACGGCGGCAACCTCGGCCGCGAAGCGCAGGCAATCCGGCCAGCTCACGTTCCGGGTAAGGGCGAACGCGGCAGCACCGTGGAACGAGTCACCGGCGCCGAGCGTGTCACGAGCCGGCACGTGAGGCACGGCGATCGCGCCCGATGCGTCGCCGGTAGACCACTCGATCGGGTCCGCACCATGGGTGGCCGCCACCCACGGCACACCCGTAGCGTGCAGCGCGTCCACAGTGGACAGGGCGGCGAACTCCGCGGAGCAGATCGCCGCGGACACGATCGGGAGCAACTCGGCGAAGACCGGCTTCCAGCTGCCGGCGTCGAGCAGCACCGGTACACCGGCTGCCTGGGCAGCGCGAGCCGCAGCGAGCGCCAGCCCGGGGTGATGCCCATCAACGAGCACGATGTCGGCGGCCGCGGCAAGCTCGCTGATCTCCGCGGGCGCGACCGCTTGCACGAACGCCGCGTTCACCGACGACACGCTGCGCTCACCGCTACCGGCCACGACACGAACCGCCGACACCGCCGGCGGATCCGTGGCCTCAGGGGTGGCGTCGAGCACGCGTACCGCACGTGAGGCGAGCTCGGCAGCGGCGAAGCCGGCCAGCGGATGGGCGCCGAGCGCCGTGACTAGGACGGCTTCGCCGCCGAGCGCAGCGAACGTGACGGCGGCATTGGCGGCCGGGCCGCCGGCTGCGATGTCCTGCCGCAGCGCGACCGTCTTCTCGTTCGGGCTGAGCGGCCGTTCGAGCGTGTGGACGAGGTCGAGGGTCGCCAGCCCGGCGAACAGCCCACGTCGGGTCATGCCCTCAGCGAACCAGGACGACCTTGCCGGTCGTCGCGCGGCTCTCCAGGGCTTGGTGCGCCGCGCTCGCGCGCAACAGCGGGAACACCTCGACTCGCGGCCGCCAGGCGCCGCTGGCCGCCTTCTCCAGCGCGGTGCTTTCAAGCAGGCGTAACGCGTCCGGCTGCTGCGGGATCCGCGCCGGCACTTCCGCGACGTCGCGGGCCGAGAACTCCCCGGCGTCAATCTGTGCAGGTGCCCCGGACGCCCAGCCGAAGCGCACCAGCCGCCCGCCGCGGCCGAGCAGCTCGAACACTGCTCGCCTCACGGCACCGCCGACCCCGTCCAGCGCGACGGTCGGAATGCGGCCGCCCAGCGCGTCTCGGACCTCGGCGGTCCAGCCCGGACGCTGGTAGTCGACGGCGACGTCAGCGCCCAGCGAGCGAGCCAGCGCAGCCTTACGGGTGCTGCCCGCCAGCGCCACGACGGTCGCACCGAGCTCTGTTGCCTCCTGCACGAACAGGCTGCCAGTCCGCCCGCGGCGGCGGTCACGATCACGACGTCATCAGCAGTCAGCGCAGCGGCATCGAGCACACCGACCGCGGTACGTCCGGTGCCGATCATGGCAACCGCGACGTTCGCGGACATGCCGTCCGGGATGGCGTGCAGCCGAGCTGCCGATGCGAGCGCGAGTTCTGCGTAGCCACCGCTCGCCTGGCCGAAATGCGCGACAACCCGGCGTCCGAGCCAGTCACGTTCGACGCCGGCGCCTACCGCGTCGAGAACGCCTGCCACTTCGCGCCCTGGCGTCATCGGCAACACCGGCAATGCGAACGGCCCGCCGGTCGCACCGCGGCGGATCATCGTGTCGATCAGATGTACCCCAGCCGCCTGCACACCGACTCGTACCTGAGTCTCCGCCGGCACCGGGTCGAGCACTTGCTCGTAGCGCAGCGTCTCGGGCGCGCCGAACTCGTATTGCCGTATCGCCAACACGCCTCGACGCTAAGAGCTGAAGCCGACTTGAGGTCAACCCTCGGCGACGAAAGGCGACGACGCGACCTCGGTGCCGTCGGGCAGCGTGCTGATTTCGAAGTCGGCGAAGACGTTCGGGGCGACGCGCTGCAGTTCTCGCAGGCAGGCTACGGCCAAGGCGCGAATTTCGACGTCGGCGTGTTCGGACGCCCGCATCGCGATGAAGTGCCGCCAGGCCCGGTAGTTGCCCGTGACCACGATGCGGGTCTCGGTCGCATTCGGCAGCACCGCCCGGGCAGCCTGGCGCGCCTGCTTGCGGCGCAGCGTCGCTTGCTCGACATCGGCGAACTTCTTCTCGAGGCCCTCGAGCAGTTCGGTGTACGCGTGCACCGCCGCGTCGCTCGCAGCGACGAACTTGGCGTGCAGCTCGGGGTCTTCGGCGATCACGTCAGGCTCAACCATCGCCGCGTCGCGCTCGGGCACGTACCGCTGGGACAGCTGCGAGTACGAGAAGTGCCGGTGCCGGATCAGCTCGTGGGTCAGTGAGCGCGAAACACCGGTGAAGTACATCGTCACCGTGCCGTGTTCGAGCACCGAGAGGTGACCGACCTCGAGGATGTGCCGCAGATACCCGCTGTTCGTCGCCGTCGCCGGATTCGGCTTCTTCCACGACTGGTAGCAGGCGCGGCCGGCGAACTCGGCGAGCGCCTGGCCGCCGTCCGTATCGGTATCCCACGCGATGTCGGCCGGGGGTTCGAAGTGCGTCCAGGCGATCACCTGGACCTTAAGCGGGACGGTTTCGACCACGGGTGAACTCCCAGACGGTGCGGACGATCGAACAGTCAGCCTATCCGCCGGCGCGTCGACCGCGGATTCGCGACGCGCCGCCTCCGTGCAGCTGCTCAGCAGCGATCCGAGCAACTGCAACGCCGTGACATCTATTCGCCGTTGCGGTGCAGTCAGCGGTGATGTCATAGTGGCATCATGCACGTCAACGACTACGTCGAGCAAGTCCATGACCAGCTTCGCGCGTCGGCAGCACTTGGCGACGAACGGACCCAGCAGATCGCGGCATCGCTCGCCGGCGCGGTGGACGCGTCGGTGCGACTCGCGCTGCTCGCCGCCGTCTCCGCGGCAGCCGGAGAGATCAGCGCTGCGCTCCTCGAGACGAACGGCGGGCCGGCCGTCACGGTCGCGGTCGACGGCGACGAGATTCGCATCGACGTCGCGCAGGCCCCAGCCACGCCTGCCGAGCCGCCGCCCGACGAGGGTGAGGCCACGGCACGCATCTCGCTGCGGCTGTCCGAGCGGCTCAAGGCCGATATCGAGCAGGCCGCCTCGCACGACGGCGTGTCAGTCAACACCTGGCTGATCCGCGCCGCCGGTGCGATGCTCAGCCGCCCCGGCGGCGCGGGCGGCTGGCCGGGTCCGGGCGGCTGGCCCGGTGCGGGTTGGCGCGGAGGCCCTGGTTGGGGTGGGCACGGCCGCGGCACTCAGCGCGTCACCGGCTGGGTGACCGGATGACGATCAGTCCACAAACTCGAAATGGAGATCAAGTGACCACCAAGTCGTTCCCCCTGTCCGGTCCGATCGAACTGTCCTGCCGGCTCGGCTCCGGCGCGATCACGGTGCACGCCGACGACGGCGTCACCGAAGCGAAGGTTGTCCTGACATCGCGCGACGGCAAGTCTGACTACGTCGATCGGACGACTATCGAGCTGCAAGGCTCGACGCTGGTCGTGCACGGCCCGAAGCCGCGCGGCGGCCTGTTCGACTTTCCCGTCTTCACCGGCCGGTTCGGTGAGCGCGATGCCATCGACGCGGACATCACGGTGCCGGCCGGCACTCCGATGAAGATCGCCACCTGGGGCGCTGATGTCGTCGTGAAGGGCCGGGCCGGTTCCACCGACGTCATGTCCGGGTCTAGCAGCACGGAGATCGACGACGTCGATGGTGACCTGCGGCTGCGTTATGGCAGCGGGCCGGCGCGTGCCCACCGCGTCAGCGGATCGGTCGTGGTCCGTGCCGGCGCTAGCAGTCTCGCGTTCGGCGAGGTGGCCGGATCGATCGAGGTCGGCTGCGGCAGCGGCAGCCTCGAAGTCGAGAGCGTCGGCGGCAAGGTCCGCATGCGTACCGGGACCGGCCAGGCCACGATCGGAGCCGCTAGCGGCGACGTGGACTTCACCAGCGGGTCCGGCGGACTGTCCGTTGGGCTGCGCCGGGGACAGCCGGCCCGCCTCGACGTGGTCACCGGCGCCGGGCACCTTCGCTCGGACGTCCCCGTGGACGACACTCCCCCGACAAACATCGCGCAGGCAATCACCATCAAGGCGCGCACCGGCAGTGGCGACGTGCGGATCTTCCGCGCCGAACCGATGCCGGATGCGGCCTAGGAGGTCACGGCGTGACTGAGCGGGGCGGCGAGGTCGCCCCGCTCTCCCACGACGACCCCATCGAGCTCGAGCCACTTCGCGGTGGTCGCCAGCTCGGCCGCGAGCTCGGTGGCGACGTATAGACCGTCTACGCCGGGCTCGGCGAATGCGCCTTGCACTCGCAACACACCCGCCTGGCGGTCGGTCTTCAGATCCACGCGGGCGACCAGTGAGTCGCCCAGCAGGAAGGGCAGCACGTAGTAGCCGTACTGCCTTTTGGCAGCCGGGGTGTAAATCTCGATGCGGTAGCGGAAGCCGAACAACCGCTCGGTTCGGTCGCGGTACCAGATCAGCGAGTCGAAAGGACTGAGCAGCGCGCGGCTCGCAATCCGGCGTGGCCGACGGGCCTCCGGCCACAGGTAAGCCGGCGCTCGCCAACCGTCGACGCTGACCGGGATCAGTTCGCCCGCCTCGACCAGCTCGGCGACGCGCTGCTTCGATTCGGCGCGCGGCAATCGGAAGTAGTCGCCGAGATCCGGTTCGGTCGCCACGCCCATGGCACGAGCTGCGATGCGTACCAGCCCACGTTGCGCTTGCTCGACCGCTGGCGTCGATGCGGTGATGATCTCAGCCGGCAGCACGCGCTCCGGCAGGTCGTAAAGCCGCTCGAAGTTGACCCGCCGGGCAGCGGTGATCCGTCCGGACCAGAACAGGTACTCGAGCGCCACCTTGCCGTCGTGCCAGTTCCACATGTGCCCGGGGCGCGGATCCGGCCGCGGTATGCCGGTGTCGCCGGCACGGATCGGACCCTTTCGCGAGACGAGGTCGAACACCTCCGCGACCAGCTGCGGGAAGTCCCGGGCGATGCGCACCATGCTGCCCCAGGCGTCGTCGTTGGCCCGTGCCATGCGCCAGCGCAGGTACGGCTGTAGCTCGACCGGGATGAGCGACGCCTCGTGCGCCCAGTACTCGAATAGTTCGCGCCGGACGGGACCAGCGGTGTGTGCCGTGAGACGGTCCAGCGCCTCTCGGGGATACGGCCCGAGCCGCGCATACACCGGCATGTAGTGCGAACGACAGAACACGTTGACCGAATCGAGTTGCAGTAGCCCGACGCGGTCGAGCACTCGCCGGATGTGCCGCGCGTCGACGCGCCCGCTCGGGCGCGGATCGGCGAAGCCCTGAGCCGCCAAGGCGATCCGCCGTGCCTCCGCTGCGCTGATCCGCATCACGCGGCCGCGCGCTCGTCGACGACGACCGGTGGCGGCACGGCCGCGCGCCGCTTGCGGCCTTCGGCGCTGACCACCACCACAACGGATGCCACGATGATCAGGCCACCCAGCACCTCGGTGGTGGAAAGGTGCTCGCCGGCCAACATGACGCCGAGAGCCACGGCGACAACGGGGTTGACGTAGGCGTACGTTCCGACGAGCGACATGGGCGCGTTGGCGAGCGCGAACACGTAGGCGCTGAATGCCACGAGCGAGCCGAACACCACGAGGTACGCCAGCGACAGCCACGACCGAACGCTGATCGCGGCGAAGTCGAGCCTTCCGAATTCACCGCCGCCGGCGGCAGCGACCAGTAGCACCACTCCCCCGGCGAACATCTCGACCGACGAGAGCACGCCCGGATCATCCGGCAGTTGCACCCGCGTGACCAGCACCGAACCCGCGGCCCAAGATAGCGCCGCCACCACGAGCAGCAGCGAGTAGCCGAGATCGACGTGCGAGCCGGCCGAGCCGGGAAGCAGCAACAATGCCAGGCCGCCCAGCCCGACGAGCACGCCGACCAGCGTCAGCGCCGGCGTTCGGTCGCCGAGCACACGCCGGAGCACGATCAACCACAACGGCACCGCGGCGATCAGCAACGCCGCGAGACCGGACGGCACGCGGGTCTCGGCGACGACGACGAGCCCGTTGCCGCCGGCAAGCATGAGCACGCCACAGATCGCGGCATTGCGCCACTGGGCGGCACCTAAGTGCCAGGCCGCGCGCCCGCCGCGCAGGTGGGACAGCGCAGCCAGCAGCGCGGCCGCGAGCACAAACCGAACACCGGCGGAGAGGAACGCCGGCATTGTCCGGACCGCCCAACGGATCGCAAGGTACGTGGATCCCCATACCACGTATACGGTGCAGATCGCGAGCCAGACCCGTCCCGGCACCACCCTCTTCACTCATCGGACCCTATTCGGCAGCACCGACAGGGGCAGCCGATTTCCTGAGCAGGCCCGGCGAGCCATCGGCCGAACGTGTCACCATGCCTAAGTGTTCGAGCAGTGGATGCACACGATCGGCAACGCCGTCGGCTCGTGGATGTACGTGATCGCCGGTGGCCTGGCTTTCGCCGAAGCATCCTTTCTGGTCGGGTTCGTGCTGCCCGGTGAGACCGCACTGCTCGTGGCCGGCTACTTCTGCCGGTACGGCCCACTCAACGTCTGGGTGATGGCCGCCGTGGCGGTGGTCTGCGCGATTGTCGGTGACACGGTCGGCTTCGAGTTCGGGCGGTACTTCGGGCCGTCGCTGCGCCGCTCACGCGTCGGGCACTGGATCGGCGACGCCCGGTGGGCCAGGGGTGACGAGTTCTTGCACAGACACGGCGGGAAGGCAGTCTTCATCGGTCGCCTCGTCGCGCTGCTCCGCGCGCTGACGCCGTCGCTTGCAGGGATGAGCGGGATGCACTACCCCACGTTCCTGAGGTGGAACGCCGCCGGCGGGCTGTTGTGGGGCGCCGGGTGTGTCTTCCTCGGATACGCCTTCGCGTCGGCGCTGAACACCGTCAGCCAGTACCTGACCTGGCTGCCCATCGCCCTGCTCGCTCTCGCGGTGGTCGCGTACGCGCTCATTCATCTGCGCAGGCGGCGCCAGGAACGGGCTGAGGAGCAGGCCTTCGCCCAGGCGTCGGCCCGCGGCAACGACGCATAAGCACCGGTTAAGGTGGCTGGCGTGGCCGACGTGAGCGTGCGGCTGGCGCGACCTGACGACGTGCCCGAGATCGCGCGCATCCAGATCGAGACATGGCGCGTCGCGTACCCGAAGATTCTGCCGGAGCAAGTGCTCGACTCGCTGACGGTCGAGGCGGCAGAACCCGTTTGGGCGGCCGCCGTGCAGGCGCCACCCAGCCCGAAACACCACGTCCTCGTCGCGCAGGAGCAACACTGGCTGGTCGGCTTCGCCGCGGTGGCACCCGCCGACGATCTCGAGGAGGCCGACCCCGATCGGGATGCGACCGCGCAGCTCGGGCCGTTGCTCGTCGAGCCGCGATGGGGCCGGCGTGGGCACGGGTCGCGGCTGCTCGCCGCTGCGGTCGACCATGCTCGGGAGGACCGGATGGTGCGACTGATCACCTGGATCCCGACGGGCGACTCGGCGTCGCTGGAGTTTCTCCGTTCGGCCGGCTGGGCGGCGGACGGCTACGCCCGCGAACTGGACACCGGGGCCGGTGAGCTCCGCGAGATGAGGTTGCATGTGTCGCTGCAGGAGACATCGTGACGGCAGTAACCGCGTTCACCGGGATTCCGGTCGCCGCTCTTGACTTCTACGAGGACCTCGAGGCCGACAACAGCAAGGCGTTCTGGACCGAGCACAAGCACGTGTACGAGCAGTCGGTGCGCGCTCCGCTGGAGGCGCTCGCCGCCGAGCTTGCCGACGAGTTCGGTCAGGCGAAGCTCTTCCGCCCGTACCGCGATGTACGGTTCAGCAAGGACAAGACGCCGTACAAGACACAGCAGGGTGCCTGGTTCGGAGAGTCATCTCTGTACGTTGCGGTTTCCGCAGCGGGGCTGTTCGTCGCCGGCGGATACTGGGACACCGCGTCGGACCAGGTCGAGCGGATGCGCCGCGCCGTCGCCGACGACGTGGCCGGTGCCGAGCTGCTCCGGGCCACTGCCGCCGTCCACAAGGCCGGCTTCTCGATCAGCGGCCAGCAGCTCAGCCGCGTTCCGGCGGGATACGCCAAGGACCACCCGCGTGCGGACTGGCTGCGCTACAAGAGCCTGACCGCACATCGTGAGTTCGGATGTCCAGCCTGGCTGTCGACCCGGCGCGCGAAGACCGAGGTGGCCAAGGCGTGGCGATCGCTCGGTCCGCTTACAGCCTGGCTGCACACTCATGTGGGGTCCTCGAACGCACGCTGAGCGGTCGTGCTACGGCTGCGGCGACTTGCGCACCGCGTTGGCAAGTGCCGGCACGAAGTGCGACGCGTCGACGGTGCCCAACCCGGTGGCCAGATCGTATCCCGGCCGGGCGGTGTAGCCGGCCACGTCTGCGTATGAATTGTCGCCAGACTCCACATCGACGATGCCACCGTCCGGACGAGTCGCCAGGCGGTACAGCACCGGGTTGATCGCGCCGAGACGATGCTTGGCGCGCTGCGTCGCGAGCGCAACCATGCCGGCAAAAAGCGGCGCCGCCTCGCTGGTTCCGCCGACGACACTCCATCCGGTGTCATCGGGGTCGTAGGACGTGTACACCAGCACCCCGCCGTCGACGTCCGCGGAGAGCGCCACGTCCGGCGTACCGCGCGCGTCGCCGACGACACCGCGGACACGGTCCTGGTACGCCGGGCGCGCGAATACCGTGCTGAGCCCACCCCCGCCGGCGCCGTAGTCGTCGTTCCATGCGGTGTCGGGAGCGCTGCGCCGCCCCGCGGCGTCGAGATGCAACCGGGTGCCACCGACACTCGTGACGAGCGGGTCGGTTGACGGCCACGAGTCGACCCGATACGGGAACAGCGTCTGCTGGTCGTTCTCGAAGGCGGTGGCGCCCGAGTCACCGGCCGCGGCCACCACGGTGACACCCCGCCGGGCCGCGTTGACGAAGGCACTGCGCAACGAGCGGATCCGCTCGGCGCTGGGGAAGCTCTGCTCAGCGGCGCCGAGGCTTTGCGTGATCACGTCGGCCTGGCCGTGGTCGATCACGTAGTTCTCGGCTCGGACGATCTCCGGGAATCCGGCGACGCCGTCTGTCTCGGAGACGGGCGTTGCCACCACGAGGATGGACGCACGCGGGGCGATCAGGTGGGCGTACTCGACGTCGAGTGATGTCTCGAACGCCCAGCCGGTCATGTCGGCGTCGCTGGGGTCGAATGCCGGCACCGGCCCGGCAGGTGTGATCGTTTCGATCGACGGTGGATCAGGAAGCCCCCAGGCTGCGTCGAACGCACGCACGTCGGACTCGATGGTCGGCGAGCCGTACGAGACGACGACGGCGATCGTGGTTCCGGCGCCGTCGTTTCCGTGCGCGAGCAGCGGGCCGACATGGTAGGCGGCGCGGATCTGCTGCGCCGAGTAACAGCTGAGCCGGTACCGGGCGAGGCAGTCACCCGCGCTCGGTGGCGCGCGCAGCTCGCTGGGCTCGACGCTGTGCACCGCGCTGGCCGGTACCGGCATCGCGACCGGCGCCGGTTCCGGGAGCTGCGCCGAGGCAGCCGTCATCGAAACGACCAGGCTGGCCACAATGACGCAGATGCGCGCGGACCGGGGCCTCATGCGCACTCCTCGGACGACAGGCATTCGCCGACATCCCAGCACACGAGCGGCCGATCCGCTAACTGTTGCCTAGCCGGGCGAGGTCATCGTCGGGTGGTGCAGATCGAGGAACCGTGTGTCCTGCATCCCCTCGGCCATCAGCTCGGCGACCTCGGGAGGAGGCGGCACGTGCTCGCCCTCTCGTGCCTCTGCCTCGGAGGTGAAGTACACCGTCTGCACGTACTCGCCGTCGGGACGTGTAGCGACGGTCGCGCCGATGATCTCCGGGCGCATCTCCCGTACCTGGTCGCTGTACTTCTCCATGGTCGACCGCATCAGCTGCGGGTCCGGGAGATGCCCGGCCATGACCTGGACGAACCCGGCGTCGTCGGAGCCGCCCGCCAGCCACGTCGTGACCTCCGAGGAGTCGAAGAACGTCACGTCACCCGCGAAGCACTTGCGGGTCTCGGCCCACCACGCGTCCTGCTCGGGACGCTCACTGTTACGCCGGGCCGCCTCCTCCGACTCGAAGCGCACTACGGCGACGAACGTCCCGTCGTCGGTGGTGTCTGAGGTCGAGCCGAGCCAGCCGGTCGCACCGGGTTGCAGGTCGCGCATCCACTGGTCCATCGCCGCCCGCAGGCCAGCCTCGTCTGCGACCTTTCCCTCAATGACCTGAATAAACATCGCCACCTCCGCGATGCCTGGGCCGCGCTTGCGCGGCCGACCCCCTCTGACGTCGCGCGCGGCGCTGGCTGCATGCGCTCGCACGCGCCCGTAGAGCGTAGTTCCGTGCGCACGCACGCGACAGGCCGCCGCACGAAGCGGCCATGCGGCGACCGGCCGTCAGCCGCTCGGCTGCAGGCCGTAGGCGCGCAGGACGGTCTGGTCGATGCTGTTGCCACCGGCGTCCGTCGCAGCCACTCGCAGCGATACCGCGCCGCTGCTCGGGGCTGACTTCGGCTGGGGCACCACGGCAAGCCAGCGGACGTCGTCGAGCCGGGAGAGCTCGATCTGCGACCAGGTCGCGCCGTCGTCGAAGGACGCCCAGGCGCTCGCACTGCTGATCGGCGGACCGCTCACTCCGGTCTGGTGTCCGATAGCCAGCGTGAAGGTGTACGCGCTGGCGCCCGGTGCCCGGTTGAGCAGGTCGAGCTTCCCGAGGCGGTAGTCGACCTGTAGCAGCGGCAGCAGCGCCCGCCCCGACGGCACCGTCGCGGAATGGAACGTCCACGTCGTCGAGATGTCCGTGGAGTAGGTCCACCAGGGTGCCGAGCGCTGCTCGTCGGACACCATCCGGTAGGTCGCGTCGCCGGGCACCGCCGGGAAGGTGCCTATGGGATAAGTGCTTTCGGCGAGCAACTGACTGCCCTGGTACAGCTTCGTGTCGGCCGTGTCCCCGCCGGTGCCGAAGCCGAGGTGCTGAGCCTGGTCGACGTACGGGAAGACGTACATGGTGAACTGGTCGCCCTGGCGATAGGCGGGTGCGCCGGAGTCCTCCCATCCGGTCAAGCCGTCCGGCATGCCGGGCCGCGCGGCCTGGTCGAACCAGTTCTCCGACATCTTGGTCAGCGGCTGATAGGACGTCGGCACGCCGTCGAACTCGCCGTTGAACGGGTAGTTCTCCCAGGTCAGATGCCACCACGAGGTGTCCGGGTCGGCACTGACCCACTCGGTGCGCTGCATCGGGTGGATCAGGCTGCGGCCCACCCCGAAGACGAACGTCGTCCACGGACGCAGGGCATCGTCGACGTCCAGGCCGAGCTGGTCGGGCGTGTCGGCGTAGTAGGCGGCATCGATCTCGGCCGTGTTCTTGCTGCTGATGTCGTAGGTCTGATCGGCCCCGATCTGACCAGGATTCGGCAGCATCAGGTCGTACTGGTACGGGCTCTGCGCGGTGCCGGAGTACTCGACGGTCACGGGTCCACCCTGGAGCTGGCTGACCAGGGACAGGCCGACGTCCTGGTTGATGGTGAACGCCGGGACCGTGACCGTGCCGGGATCGCCCGCCTGCGCGAAGAGCAGGCCCGGAACATTGTTGAAGATGATCGCCGCGGCGGCGCCGGCCGCCTCCGCGTTTTGGATCTTGCTGTAGAACGTGTACGTGCCGCGCCTGATCAGGGCGATCTTGCCGTGCATGTCCTTGCCC
>DATFRC010000223.1:0-5038 GCA_035263725.1 Jatrophihabitantaceae bacterium
GAGCGCGCCATCGTCCCACCGGCCCACGACACGGGCGCTCGGCTGGTGACCGTCGCCGCGCGTGATCGCAGCCGAGCGGAGGCCTTCGCCGAGCAGCACGGGGTCGAGCGGGTGCATGACTCATACGCTGAGGTCATCGCCGATCCCGACGTCGAGGCGATTTACAACCCGCTCGCGAACGGGCTGCACGGCCCGTGGAACCTCGCCGCGGTCGAGGCCGGCAAGCACGTCTTGTCCGAGAAGCCGTTCGCCAGCAACGCCGAGGAGGCCGCCGAGGTCCGGGACGCGGCCGCGAAGGCGGGCGTCGTGGTGCTCGAGGGCTTCCACTACGTGTTCCATCCGGTGATGCAGCGGATGCTCGAGCTCCTCGATTCGGGCGAGATGGGCGACTTGGAGCGGGTGGAAGCGGTCATGGTCATCCCGGCGCCCGATGACGACGATCCGCGCTGGTCGCTGCCACTGGCCGGCGGTGCGGTCATGGACCTCGGCTGCTATGCGCTGCACGCACATCGCATGCTCGCCCCGTGGGGCGGCGGCGAGCCGACGCTCGTCGACGCGCGCGGCGAGGCTCGCGACGGCAAGCCCGGTGTCGACGAGTGGCTCGACGCCGACCTGGAGTTTCCCGACGGGGCCACCGGCTCGGCGCGATGCAACATGGCTGGGGATTTCGAGCGGATGACCTGCCGGATCGTCGGCACTCGCGGCGTCGCCACCGCCGCCAACTTCGTCCTCCCGCAGCGGGACGACCGGATCTTCGTGGCCACACCCGCCGGCGAGCGGGTCGAACAGTTGGGCACCCGTCCGTCCTACACGTACCAACTCGAGGCGTTCACCGCCCGGCTACGCGAGGACGAGCCGTTGCCCATCGACGCCGACGACGCCGTCGCGTCCATGCAACTCATCGACCAGTGCTACCGCGCTGCCGGCTTCGAGCCCAGGCCGCGCTTCACCCCGCCGGAAACGTGACCGGCACGGCGATCGGCGTCGCGACCGTCGTTATGTAGCTGCTACTCGAATTGACGAACTTCGTGGTGAACGACCCCGCGATGTGAAGCGTCCCGGATGTCAGGTCCGCAGGCACCTCGAAGATGTCGTAGATCATGTCGGCACTGGTCGCGACGTTGCGCGCCTTGATTGGTGCCCCGCCCTTGGGCGTGAACGTCATCGTTTCGGGCTGAAAGCCGAAGTTGCGACCCGGGCTCTGCGGCACGGTGTACCCGACGTCGACATACAGCAGGGCTTCACTCGTGCTGCTCGCCTTCACGTGCTTGCCCGGCAGGCTGAACGCCAGCGTGGCGCCGTCGACGGTGTACGTACCGGCTTGCCTCGTGCCACTACTGCCGTCAGGAAAGCCCACCGTCTGCGAGAACGTGAAGTGGACGCTGCCCGTCTTGCGCACATCACTCTGCCGGTGCGTGCGAGCCAGCACCTCGATATTGCCGGCCCCGGGTTTGCCGGACAGCAGCGACAGCGTCTGCTTGTGTCCGGCATCGTTGAGCACGAGATCAACGGATCGGGCCGAGTTCGGCACAGCGATGACGAGGTACTGGTCACTGTCCGCGTTCGGCAGCTTACGCCCTGCGCCACCATTGATCGACACAGTCGCGTTGCTGCTGAGGTCGGCCGGCACCCCGCCGTCGCCCATCGCGCCGCCGAGCCGGAACGCGATCAGCGCGGAGCCGGTCGGTGCGCGGCGCGCAGCGTCGCCGGTGCCGTAACGCTTGACGGTGCCGAGCTTGGTGAGAGTGATGCCGCCGTTGCTGGAACCGATCACGGCACCGGGGGGCGCCGCGGGTACGGTCGCGGTGCCCACGTCGGTGGCGAGCAGGGCGTTCGTCCCGGCAGCCGGTGGCGCAGGCGCGGTCAGCCCGCCTCCGCCGGACGGCGGCGTCGCGTGGTCCGGACGCTGCAACGCGAGGCCGGACGGCACCGGCTCCGGGTCCTCGGAGATCGGCTGCCCGGATGGCGTCAACGTGACCTTCCCGCCCGCGGCCGGCTCGCTGTTGAGCGGGAAGCGCAGATACTGCTTGCCCGGGTCGCCGTCGATGAACAGCACCGGGCCGCACCAGATCGAGTCGTCGATGTCGCTCTTGTTGACGCCCGGCACCTGCTGCGTAGGCACGGCGTAGTAGCAGCGGGTGTCCTGGCTCTGCGCGCCGTGCCGGGACGACACGAGCGACCGCACGACGGCGTCGGTCTGCTGCAGCGGCTTGTTGGGCGAGTCGATGGCCTTCCCGTCGAACGTGAACGTCGGCGAACTGCTGCCTCGGAACACCAAGTAACCGCCGACGCTCAGTCCGGCGGCGAGCACAGCGACCAGCCCGACGATCCACGGCACCCGACTGCGGCGCCGGGGCGGTGGCTGACCCCAGGGCTGCGGCGCCTGCTCCCAGGGCTGCGGCGGTTGCCCGTGCTGCGGCTGGTACGAAGGCAGTGGCGCGGTCTGTGGGGAGGGCGCGTTCGTCGGGAGGCGGTTGCCCGTCCAGCGGTGCCCGTCGTAGTACTGGTGCCAGCCCGGGTCGTCCGGGTCCGGGTACCAGCCGGGGCTCGCCATGCAGTGATCGTTTCATCGCGCCGCATGGCGAACAATGTGAATAGGTGACTGACCGGCGCTTGCGGAGGGAACCGAACGAGGTTCGATTTACAGAGCAAGGAGAGGTATGCGTGATCGTGACACCGCGGGGCGTCCGCAAAACGCCCGGCCTCGGGACGCGCTCGGCCGGCCGTTGCCGCGGGGAGCTACCGGTGTGCCGCGTCAGCCGGTCGGCGTGCTCCGGACGCCGGACGAGGCGCTCGACGAGGCACAACGGCTGTTCGACAACGGGCTGCCGTTCCATGCGCACGAAGTGCTGGAGGACGCTTGGAAGGCCGCCGCCGAGCCCGAGCGTCCGTTCTGGAAAGGCCTGGCGCAACTCGCAGTCGGGGTGACCCACGCGGCGCGCGGCAACCAGGCCGGCGCGGCGGCGCTGCTGGAGCGAGGCGCTGCCGCGATCGACGCGTTCCGGGGCCGCGACCCCTACGGCGTGGACGTTGCGGAACTGGTCGCCTGGGCGCGCGGCGGCGGGGTGGGCACCCCGCGGTTGCGCCGCCGGTAACCCGCCACGCCGGCGCGCGGTCAGCGGCGGTGTGCCGGTCGCTCTCCGGAGCCGCGCAGCACCAGCCGGGTCGGCAACAGCATCCGGCGCGCCGGCTGCTCGTCACCGCCCAGCCGGCCGAGCACCAGCTCGGCGCCGAGCTCGCCCATCCGCTCTGGGTCGTGCGCGATAACGGTGACTCCGAGCAGGTCAGCCAGGTCGAAGTCGTCGAAGCCGACGAGCGCCGGCGGGTCGTCGCGTCCGCGCAGGGCGCGCAGCGCGCCGATCGTGATCCGGTTGTTCGTGGTGAACAGCGCCGTAGGCGGCGGCTTCATGGCGAGCAGATCGTGCACCGCGTGCCTGGCGGTCTCGACATCGTGCGAGCCTGCACGCACGTACTTTTGCCAGTTGCCGATGCCCGCCTCGGTCATGACCTTCTCGAACGCAGCCATGCGTTCGCGGTGTGTCTCGAGCCGGCTCAGGTCGCCGACCAGGCCGATGCGCCGGTGCTTTTGCCCCAGCAGGTGCTCGACGGCCTGCCGCACGCCGCCGACGTTGTCGAGCAAGATGGTGTCCGCGACGATGTCCTCGGGTGGCCGATCCAGGAACGCGACCGGCAGGCCGAGGCGGCGCTCGGCGTCGAGGTAACCGTGATCGCTGCCGCTCGTCACGATCAGCAGCGCACTGACGCGCCGTTCGAGCATGTCCGAGACGAGCACGTGCTCGAGTTCGGGGTCCTCCTCGGTGCTGGCGGTGATGAGCTGCAGCCCGCCGGGGCGCAGCCGGCGCTCGGCACCGCG
Organism: Jatrophihabitantaceae bacterium; assembly: GCA_035263725.1. Taxonomy (GTDB): domain Bacteria; phylum Actinomycetota; class Actinomycetes; order Mycobacteriales; family Jatrophihabitantaceae; genus DASXRA01. Next base: position 3,875 of record DATFRC010000223.1, read on the forward strand.
CGCGATCCGCGAGTAGAACGGGTTGGCCAGATCGCCGATGATCAGCCCGACCGACGACGACCGTGCACCCGAGCGCAGTTCGCGCGCGATTGTGTTGCGCCGGAAGCCGAGCTGCGCCGCTGCGGCGCGCACCTTCGTGGCCGTCGCCTCGGCGACATACTGCTCGCCGTTCATTACCCGCGATGCCGTCTTCAAGCTCACGCCGGAAAGCGCCGCTACCTGCCGCAGCGTCGGTCGGCTCGGTACGCTCCGATCAGTGGCCATATGACATCGTTATCCCGATCGTCGGCTGCTAGCATCCGGCACGCCGGCAGCATAGATCACGCAGCGTACCGACAACGTTGTCTCTTGGCGATGCTCGCGCGGTGGGGCGCAGGTGCTGAACCTGCTACCGCGTCCCTCGCGGCGGTGAGTTGATGCCCGAACGGCCGTCGCGACTAACCCGCGCCGTCGCGGGTGGGCTGCGCGCTGACGATTGCGTGGATGTCCTGGGTCATTTTGTGGATGGCTCGGGTCAGATCGGTGTTGGTCTTGAGTTCCATCTCCTGGGCTACGAAATCATGATCCGCCTTCTTCTGCTGGAACGCGGCCTGCCGGTTCTGGCCGATCATGACGAACGTCGAGAGAAAGATCGCTTCGAGTGACACAATCAGCGTCAATGTCGGCCACGGACTGCGCTCGACGAACAGCATCCACACGGCAAATATCACGATGTGCAGGTAGACGAACTGCATGGATCCAGCGAATCGCGTGATCTGGTCCGCGACCCTGAGCTGCGCGTCTTGGGCGCGCTTGTTGAACTGATCAATGACGACGGGGTGATGCGGCACGGTCAGATCGAGTCGACTCAGCGACATCAGCGACCTCCTTTTTCGTCTGGCGGACGAGGGATCGTCGTACGGGTTGTGCGGAGACGCCGGAGCTCCGCACTCGGAGGTCACGCTACGACGGCTACCGCCTGGGTGGTGCGTACGCGCGCGGGCGCCGATCGCATAATCTCGCCGCCCGGGATCAAAGAAGTGGACGTTGATTTGAACATGAGGAGCATTCCTTGTCGGCGATAGTGCCTACTCGGTCACCGCGATGTGTGCCCGGTGCGTGCTATGACCGCAGAATGCTAGGGGACCACCGTGACCGGCCACCGCGCATCACGCACGAGGCGCA
>DATFRC010000224.1:0-5049 GCA_035263725.1 Jatrophihabitantaceae bacterium
TCGTGAGCAGCTCATTCCGCACCTCGCGCCGCCAACGTTGCAGACCAAGCGCGTCGTCGTCGTCGGAGCGGGACCGGCCGGCCTCGAAGCGGCTCGCGCCTGCGCCGAGCGTGGTCATTCGGTCGTCCTGCTCGAAGCGGCCGGCCGAGTCGGCGGCCAGATCCCGCTCGCCGCCCGGGCCACCGAACGGCACAAGGAGCTGCTAAGCATCGTGAGCTGGCTCGATCGCGAAGCACGACGTCTCGGCGTCGACGTGCGGCTCAACACCTTTGCTGACGCCGATGCTGTTCGGGCGCTCGATCCCGACGCGGTGATCATTGCCTCCGGAGGCCTGCCCGCGACGCCGACGCTGGCAACGGGAGCGAACCTGACGGTGTCGACCTGGGACATCCTCGGCGGGGAGGTATCGCCGGGGCGTCGCGTGCTCGTCTTCGACGATCACGGGAGCAACCAGGCGCTATCCACGGCAGAGCGCCTCGTCGAAGGCGGTTCGCTGGTGGAAATCGTCACCGCGGACCGACTGGTGGGACACGACGTGGTCGGCACGTTGTATCCCGCGTATCTTGCTGCGTTCTACCGCGCCGGCGTGCGACTCACACCCGATCATCGGCTCCGCGAGGTTCAGCGGCACCCCGACGGGTTGGTGGCCACGTTGCGAAATGAGTACACCGGTGAGTCCGTGCAACGCGTCGTCGATCAAGTCGTCGTCGAGCACGGCACGATTCCCAACGACGACGTATACGTCGAACTCAGAGGACAGTCGACAAATTACGGCGAGGCAGATCTCAGCGCGCTGATCCAGGTCAAGCCACAACAGGTGATGACGAACCCGCACGGTCGCTATCAGTTGTTCCGCATCGGCGACGCGCTCGCCAGCCGCAACATTCATTCAGCCATCTACGACGGCCGTAGAATCGCCCTCGGCATCTGAGCCGATCGAGAAAGCGAACCGGGTGAACCCGGGCACGTCCTATGCTCGCCCGTATGGCGGCACCAGCCTCGACCCTCCCGGCCGGCTCGGTCGGCACGGTTGAAACGCGCTACCTCGAGCTGCCGCTGCCAGTGCGTCTTGATTGCGGGCGGGAGCTTTCTCCCGTTCGCGTGGCGTACGAGACCTACGGAACTCTTTCTCCTCGACGCGACAATGTCATCCTGGTGTGCCATGCGCTCAGCGGTGACGCGCATGCGGCCGGCTTCGCAAGTAGGCCGCCCGCTGAGAGCACCCGCGACGGGTTCGGCGCAGAGGATCGCGACGGCGTCGGCGGCAAGGGACTCGGCTGGTGGGACGGCATGATCGGCCCGGGCAAGGCGTTCGACACCGATCGGTTCTTCGTGGTCTCGACGAATCTGCTTGGCGGCTGCCGGGGGACCACGGGGCCGTCGTCCGTCGATCCGGCGACCGGTCGGCCGTACGGGTCGGACTTCCCGGTGATCACGGTCGCGGACATGGTGCGCACCGAGCGAGCGTTCCTGGACGAACTCGGCATCGAGCGGCTGGCCGCGGTGGCGGGTGGGTCGCTCGGCGGAATGCAGGCGTTCGAGTGGGCAGTCCTGTTTCCGGACCAGGTCGACGCTGTCGTGGCAATCGCCAGCACACACGCGCTGCATCCGCAGGGCATGGCGTGGAACGCGATCGCCCGCGAGTCGATCATGCGGGACCCGTCCTGGCACGGCGGCCACTACTACGGCACCGGCAGCACTCCGGACGCGGGCATGGGCGTGGCCAGGATGGTCGGCCATGTCACGTATCTGTCGGCAGCCGGGCTGGAGGTCAAGTTCGGCCGCCGGCTGCAGTTCGCCGACGACGTCCGCTACACCGTCACCCAACCGGAGTTCGAGGTCGAGAACTACCTGCGCCACCAAGCCGATTCGTTCGTCCGGCGCTTCGACGCCAACACCTATCTCTACACGTCACGGGCGCTGACGTACTTCGATCTCGCCCGGCAGTACGGCGGCGGATCGCTCGCTCGGGCGCTCGAAGGTGTATCGGCGCGGACCCTGCTTATCGCGTTCAGCTCTGACTGGCTGTACCCGCCAGCGGCGTCACGCGAGATCCACGACGTCCTGCACGGCCTGGGCAGGACTGTCGAGCTGCACGTCATCGAAGCCCCGTACGGACACGACTGCTTCCTGCTCGAGGAAGCCCGGCAGACACCGATCATCCGCCGCTTCCTGGCCACCGGGTGACGTTGGGAAAGATGGCTTCGTGACCGACGATGTCGAACAGGCCCACCCGTTCGGGTTCGAAACCCGGCAACTGCATGCCGGGCAACGACCCGACCCGAACACGGGCGCTCGCGCAGTACCGATCTTTCAGACGACCAGCTATGTCTTCGAGGACCCGGAATCGGCGGCGGCGTATTTCAACCTGCAGGAGTACGGAAACACCTATTCGCGCATCATGAACCCGACGGTCGCCGTATTCGAAGAGCGGGTGGCCAACCTCGAGGGCGGCGCCGGCGCGGTGGCCTTTGCCAGCGGCATCTCCGCGCAGGCCGCGGCCCTGTTCACGTTGCTGCAACCGGGCGACCACCTGGTTTCGTCTGCCGCGCTGTATGGCGGAACGGTCAACCAGTTCAAGCACCTGCTCCGCAAGATGAGCGTCGAGCTGACCTGGGTCGATCCTGACGACCTGGACGCATGGCGGCAGGCGGTGCGCCCCAATACGAAGGCGTTTTTCGGCGAGACGATCGGCAACCCGGCGGGAAACGTACTCGACATCGAGCCGCTGGCGTCCCTTGCGCATCAGCACGACCTGCCGCTGATCGTGGATAACACATTTGCAACGCCCTATCTGTGCCGTCCGATCGAGTGGGGCGCCGATATTGTGATCCACTCGGCGACCAAGTTCCTCGGCGGCCACGGCACAAGCATCGGTGGTGTCGTCGTCGAGTCCGGCACCTTCGACTGGTCCAACGGACGCTTCGCCGTGGTCGCGGACCCGTCGCCGGCCTACCACGGACTCCAGTTCCACGAGACGTTCGGGACTTACGGCTATCTGATGAAGCTGCGCGCCGAGACCCTGCGCGATCTCGGCGCCGCGCTCTCCCCGTTCAACGCCTTCTTGTTCCTGCAAGGGCTCGAGACGCTGTCGCTGCGGATGGAACGCCACGTCGACAACGCGCAGGCGGTCGCGGCGTTTCTCGAGTCGCACGAGCTGGCGTCGAACGTAACCTACCCGGGCCTGCCGGCCAGCCCCTACCGGCCGCTCGTGGAGAAGTACCTGCCCCGCGGGGCCGGCGCAGTGTTTTCCTTCGACTGCGCCGGCGGCCGTGCCGGCGGGCAGGATTTCATCCGCGGCGTGACGCTGTGGTCGCATCTGGCCAACGTCGGTGACGCCAAGAGCCTGATCATCCACCCGGCCAGCACAACCCACCGCCAGCTCAGCGACGATGAGCTGCGGGCGGCCGGCGTCGGGCCGGGCACGGTGCGCTTGTCAGTCGGCACCGAGTCCGTCGACGACCTCACGTGGGACCTCGAGCAGGGCTTCGCGCGCGTCGCCGCTGCGGCCGGGCAGAAAGTAGGGACCGCGTGACCGATCTCGCTCGCTACCAGGACCCGCTGACCATCCAACGCGTGCTGCACACCGCCAACACCATCGCGATCGTGGGCCTGTCGAACAACGAACTACGGGCCAGCTACTTCGTCGGCTACTACCTCAGGCGGCACGGCTACCACGTCATCCCGGTGAATCCTCGGCAGACGGAAATCCTCGGGCAGACCTGCTATCCGAGCCTGCTCGACGTTCCCGAACCAATCGACATCGTGGACGTCTTCCGCGCGCCGGACGCGTTGCCGGGCATCGCCCGCGATGCGGTGGCGATCGGTGCTCGTGTCCTCTGGTGCCAGTACGGCGTTATCAACGACGAGGGCGCGCGAATCGCGGAGGACGGGTCGCTGACGGTAGTCATGGACCGCTGCCTCAAGGTCGAACACGCCCGCTACGTGGGGCGGATGCACTGGCTGGGTTTCAACACGCAACGGATCACATCCGTCCGCGCGGGGCTCCAGTAGCTGACCGCGTGCGCCGCGACCCAGCCTTAGTCAGGCTGGCTGTAGTTGTGCGACAACGACGAGGTTCTCGGTGCTGGTGTCTCCTTGCTCGTATGCGCAGGTGACGAGGACCAGGCGGTTCGGCACGTTGCTGCGAGAGGCCCAGGATGGCAAGGAACTCGCGGCCTTCGGGGATACGCCGATCTCTGCCACCCGATAGGTCAAGGTGTGTGACGGAGTCGTGACTGTCACCCGGTCGCCGACACTGACGTCTTTCAGCTCAGTGAACGAGCAGACGTGGTGGTGGCACGCGTGCCCGTACACGTAGCTCGTGCCGCGACTGGACGGCGACGGGAAACTGGACTGCTTCACCCAGACTGCCGTGTTCCACTGCGCGGCGGTGGCGTGGGGCGGATCGACTGGCTCGTTGCTGGCGACGCTGATGGCAGCGACGGCGGTCGATATCTCGGCTGATCGCATTGTGACGACGAGTGAGAACAGATCACGCCTAGCTTGCGGCAGCGTATCCGCCGGTGCCGTGGTCGCCGCTGTGGTCCCTGGTCCGTGCCGCGTCGTGTCGTCCGTCGACTGCCCGGGCGACGGAGTGGCCGTGTTCCGGGTTGGGGCGTTGGCGTGGTCGGCACCGTGGCCGGTGTCGGTGATGGTGGACGCCGCCGCCGCAATCAGAGCAGCGGCGCCCACCATCACGGCGATGAGCAGCCTACGTGTGGTTACCACGGCGTCGTAGTGGCCGAATAGCGAGCGCGGCTGCAGAGGTCAGCAGCGCCAGCGCTACGCCAAGCAGCACCTTCTTCAGGAGTGAATTCGCGCCCGGCCCACTGTCGCCGGTCTGCCCGGGACCGGGCACGAACGGCGAGGTACTAACCGGAGTCGACGCCGGCGGAGTCGACGTGGACGGCGGTGCTGTCGAGGTCAACGGCGGCGTCGACGTGGACGGCGGCGGCGCAGTTGTCGTGGTCGGCGGCGGAGTCGACGTCGTAGGCGGAGTCGACGTGGACGGCGGCGGAGTCGACGTCGTAGGCGGAGTCGACGTGG
>DATFRC010000225.1:0-66960 GCA_035263725.1 Jatrophihabitantaceae bacterium
GGCCATACCTGGCACACTGGCGCACATGCGGGCATGGCAGATCGCGTCGACCGCAGGCGCAGTGGCCGCCGTCGGGGCGTGCACGGCGGCGGTCGTCGCGTTCGCGGCCGCGCAGCCAGACGACGGGCACGGCACGCTCACGCCGTTACGCCCGCCGTCCACGCCGCATCTACCGATGCTGGCCGCCCCGGCGATGCCGGGCACGCATTCGACATCGACCCATCCGGATCAGCGGACGACGACCCGGCCCGCGCCGAAACCGGCGGCCAGCTCGGGCGCAGCGCCGAACACACGCCTTGCGCCGCGGCCGCAGCCGCGCACGACCACGACGAGCAAGCCCCCTCCGCCGCCGTCCCCACGCGGGCAGGCGCTGCCGCTGGGCTACAGCACCGGCACTGCCACCCGGGTGATCACAGTCGTCGCACCGTCAACCGGAAGTACCACCGCGGTGCTTTCGGCCTGGAGCAAGGCGCCCGGCGGCGGGTGGCTGCGTTACGGCTCGCCGGTGACCGCGCACGTCGGCTCCCAGGGACTAACCACACAGCCCAGCGAGAGCAAGTCGGCCACACCCATCGGCAGCTTCACACTGACGGAGGCGTTCGGTGCGCTGTCGAATCCGGGCACGGCGTTGCCATATTTCCAGACGGACGCCGCCGACTGGTGGATCAGCCAGTCCGGCCCGTTGTACAACACCCACCAGCACTGCTCGAGCGGCTGCTCGTTCACGCAAGGGAGCCCGAACGAGCATCTCCGCTATGAGACTCCGTTCTACAACTATGCTGTAGTTATTGACTACAACCGCTTCCCGGTCTACCAGGGCGCGGGCAGCGCGTTCTTCCTGCACGTGACCGACGGGGCGGCGACTGCCGGGTGCGTTGCCATTCCGCAGGCGACGTTGGTGACGCTGATGCGCTGGCTGACGCCGGCGGCCCAACCCCGAATCCTGATCGGTGTGGGCTGAGCCGCGGCCTGGAGCCGTCGATCAGGAAGTGGCTGCATCCGACGGCGCATCTGCGCATCGCGAGCCGTGTGATGTGAGCGCGTGGCGCGCCGCACCCAGCAACGGCGCGTGCTCGCGATCCTGCGCGACGACGACATCCACCGGCTGCCGCAGGTGCGCGACGAACGGCGGGCCGAACAGATCCCAGGACGCGGACATCGAGCCGCCGATCACCACCACCTCGGCACGGAAGCGCGCGAGCCAAGGCGCGAGGGCAACGCCGAGGCGGCCCATGGCGGCATCGATCACCGCGTGTGCGACGGGGTCGCCGGCACGCGCCCGATCGGAGATATCGCGTACATCAGCGCTGGCGTCGTGGGTGGCGTCCCGGTAGGCGGCACGGATGGCTCGCCGTGACACGTAGTCTTCGAGCGGGCGCCCGTCGATGTAGAGGCGGTGGGCGCGCCCGTCCGGCGGAACGTCCGGACCCGAGCCGACGATCTCGCCGTCGGCAAGGAACGCGGATCCGACGCCGGTGCCCAGAGTTACGGCTGCGCACCTGCGGTACCCGGTGGCAGCGCCGTGCAACCACTCGCCGAGCAGGAAGGCCTCTGCGTCGTTGAGAAAACTCACCGACTCGGGTGACGGCGAGATGCCGCGACACAGCGCGACGCCGACGTCTACGCCACGGAGGCTGTCGAACTTGCCCACGTCTTCGAAGAGCGCGATCCCGCGGGCGTAGTCGAAGGGTCCCGGCATTGCCACCCCCCAGCATGCTCCGGGCGGCGTGGTCAGTGTCCTCGCGGCGCCGACGAACGCGTCCAGCAGCGCCTGTGCGGACAACTCGCTGTCGAGTTGGTACCGGGTCAGCGTGCCGGGGACGATGGCCCACTCGCCGGTGCCGATCAGCGCCGCACTGACGTGCGTGCCCCCCACCTCGAGCACCGGTACCCGCTGCGCGTGCATGCGATCTTCCTACCGCACGCTCAGTTGATGAAGTCGGACAGCAGCCCTGGGAGCAGCGTGTCGGCGATCCGGACCGCCTCCGCAGTTGGCACGTCCTGCACCCGGTAACCCTGGCGGCCGGCTGCGGCGGTGCTGGTCAACGTGACGAGGCCGGCGCGGCGCTGGAACATGCTGCAGCGCACGTTGACGCCGATGACGCCGGCGCTCGCCAGTACGGCACGTCGCCGCACCAGTGAGCCGCGACGCGTCACCAGGTAGTCGCCGACCAGCGCGTGGCCGAGGCTCGCCGCCCGGTCGGCGGCGAGCGGCACGCTCAGCGGCACCACTAGGGCCACGATCAGCCAGCTCCATAGCGCAATGCCCGCCAGCCACCAGATCAGCGCCGCCGCCGCAGCGAACGCCATGCTGCAGCCGACGGCCCGCGTATACCGACGTCGTGTTGCGCGGCGGCCGTGTGGCAGCAGCGGCGCGGTGAACGGAGCCGCTGCGCCGACCACCTCCGCGGCGATGCGTACCGCCGCTGCCCGCGGCCCGGGCGGCATCAGCATGGTGCCGCCGCGCTCGGCGCCGCGGCCGACCCGAAGCCCCGTCGTGATCGCGAGTGTCCGGGCGCCGCCTACTGCGCGCAGCAGCAACGGCTCGCTGAGCTCGGCGCCGCGCAGCCGGCTTTCCTCGATGCTGGTGGCGCGCGCGGTGATCAGCCCGCGCGTGACGTGTAAAGTTCCGCCGCTGTGCCGCGTCAGCCGGAAGTTCCAGAACGCCAGCACGTAACCGGCCGTGGACGCCACCGCGACGAACGCGATGGTGGCGGCGCCCACCTCGACGACGTCCTGCCAGAGCGGCGCGGTGATGAGGTGTCGCTCAATCGTATGCAGCGGACCGAACCGGTTCGGGTTGACATGCGCCTCGCTGATCAAACGCCACGCGAAGCCCGCAATGGCGAGCGCCGTGACGGCGCCGGACAGCGTAAACGGGGCATACCGCACCCACGTGGCGGGTAGCCGGAACAGCTCTGTCTCGTCATCGGCGGTCGCGGCCGGCCGCCGGTGCAGCAGCTCGTCGCGCAGTCGCGCCGCATCGGCGACGCGCAGCCCGTCCAGCGTGAGTGCCGGGTGGCCCTTGCGGTCGGATGTGCCGGTGCCGATCACCACCCTGGAGAGGCCGAGCGCCCGGTGCAGCGGATGCGCGGTGACGTCGACGCTGCGAACCCGGTCCAGCCGCGCGGCGACGGTGCGCCGCCGCAGCAGGCCGTGACGCAGTTGTATCTGCGCCGGCGTGACTCGGAATCGGGTGGTGAAATAGCGCAACGTACCGGCGCCCGCAACCAGGACGCTCGCGATCAGACTCCACCTCGCGCCGTGGCCGCTGCCCTGCCCTGCCAGCAGTAGCCCCACCAGCGCCGGCAACGCGCGCGCCAGCTCGACGACCGGATGGATGATCAGCATCCGCGGATCCAGCCGCCGCCACTGCTGACCGGCGGGCGCGCTCACGTGGCGTCGCCGTCGGCTGCGCGGATGCGGGCCGTGATGTCTTCGACGATGTGGTTGGCGGTCGCCGCGTCCAGGCCGTGGATCTTCAGCGGGCCGGCCGCCGACGCGGTCGTGAGCGTCACGTTGGCCAGCCGGAACACCTGCTCGAACGGACCACGGTGCACGTCGACGGTCTGGATACGCGCGACCGGCGCGATCCGCCGCTCCTGGACGAACCATCCGGACTGCGTGTAAGCCGCCTGCTCAGTGAGCTCCCACCGGTGGACCCGGTAGCGCCACTGCGGCATGACTGTGACATGGGCAAGAGCCAGCGCCGCTGTCGCGGCGACCACCGCATAGTGCCATCCGGCGATGTCATGCTCGCCGACGATGAGCACGAGCACCTCGACGGCGAGCACGGCGATCCATCCGGCGGCGGCGCGGGTAGCCCAGAGCCAGATCGCGCGCTGGTGCACGCGGTAGCGAGGAGCGCGCAGCGCGGGCGGGACCAGCGTCGGCATGTGCTCTACGGTGCCATCCGCGAGGCGGCGCGCCCACTATCGTCCGTCGTTGAACCACCATGACAGGCGTCATGGGTGTACCGCGGCGGGGCAAAGAATGGCACCCTGGTCGGCGCTCGGAATGATCGAGGAGGTGCTGTGACCACCGATGAGACCTGGCAGTTCGTCACCGCACCCGACGGGCGTGTCCTCGAGGTCATGATCGCCGGTGCGCCGGCGCCTCTGTGCCTCGTGCTGGAGAGCGGTACACCCGGCGCCGCCGTGCCGTACTCGCCGCTGATCGACACGGCTGCCCAGCACGGTCTGCAGTTGGTGACGTACTCGCGGCCCGGCTACGCGGGCTCGGACCCGCGCCCGAACCGCTCCATAGTCCAGGCCGCGGCAGACGTCGCCACGATCCTGGACGCGCTGGGTGCAGACACGTTCGTCACAATCGGCTGGGCCGGCGGCGGCCCGCATGCCCTCGCCTGCGCGGCAACGCTGTCCGACCGGTGCCTCGCTGCGGCGACGATCGCCGGAGTGGCGCCATATTCGGCCGAGGGGCTGGACTGGCTGGAGGGCCAGGGCGAAGAGAACGTCGAGGAGTTCGCCGCGGCGCTACGCGGCGAGAAGCACCTGACCAAATGGCTCACCGAGGCGGCCGAGGACTTGGCACATGTGCGCGCTGACGACGTGGCCGCGGTGCTCGGCGACCTCATGTCAGACGTCGACAAGCCGGCGCTGACCCGCGAGTACGCGGAGTGGGTTGCCGCGTCCTTTCGGAAGGGCGTCAGCGCCGGTGTCGTCGGCTGGTGCGAGGACGACCTCGCGTTCCTCCGGCCCTGGGGCTTCGATCTCGCGGCGATTGACCGACCGGTCGGGATCTGGCAGGGCGGCCAGGACCACATGGTGCCGTTCGCTCACGGCGAGTGGCTTGCCGCGCACATCCCGACCGCGCGGCCGCACCTGTTGCCCGATGACGGTCACCTATCGATCGGCGTGGGCCGGCTCCCCGAGGTGATGGACGAACTCGTCGAGCTCTCCGGGGTGTAGCCGCCTGCACTCTGCTGGCAATACATCAAATCAGCTTGATGTATTCTCGGGCGATGCAGGCGGACGTGTCGCCGCCGGCGTTCCTCCGCCTGGCAGGCAATCCGCTGCGATGGCGGCTCCTAGCCGAGCTGGCCCGCAGTGACCTTCGGGTGAACGAGTTGTGCGCGCTGATCGATGAGCCGCAGAACGCCGTCTCCTACCACCTCGGCCGGCTGCGGGCCGGCGGCCTCGTGTCCATGCGGCGCAGCTCCGCCGACGGCCGGGACAGCTACTACCGCATCGAGCTACCCCGCTGCGCCCAGCTGCTCGCCGCGACCGGAGCCGCACTGCACCCTGGCCTCGCCACCGGCCCCGCCGCACCTGCTGCCGGGCGGGCGCGGGCAACGCCGATCCGAGTGCTGTTCCTCTGCACCGGCAACAGCGTGCGTTCCCAGATTGCCGAGGCGCTTCTGGACGCCGCTGCCGCCGAGCGAGTGGTTGTCGCGAGCGCGGGCAGCGACCCCAAACCAGTGCACCCGAACACCGTGCGGGTGATGCGTGAGTACGGGATCGACCTGAGCGGCCGGCGCAGCAGGCACCTCGACGAGCTCACCGGCAGCCACTTCGACTACGTGATCAGCCTCTGCGACAAGCTCCGCGAAATATGCCCCGAGTTTACCGGGAGTGAGACGATCCACTGGAGCATTCCGGACCCGGCCGCCGAAGGCAGCCGTCGCAGCAGTTACCCGGCCTTCCGCGCCGTCGCCGCCGACCTGCAGACGAGGATCTATTTCCTTGTTCGCCAGCTGCTCCCGGCGGCCGCCGCCGGATGACCGACGTACCCACCACGCCGCCGACCCTCGCAACGGTGCTGCGGGAGTGGGGGCGCATCGGATGCATTGGTTTCGGCGGACCGCCGACGCACATCCGGTTGCTGCGCGATCTGTGCGTCGAGCGCGAGCGCTGGCTGACGCCGGTGGAGTTCGAGGACGCCGTCGCGGCGTGCAACCTGCTGCCGGGGCCGGCGTCGACCCAGCTGGCGATCTTCTGCGCGTGGCGGGTGCGCGGCAACCGCGGCGCCCTGGTCGGCGGCGCCGCGTTCATCGTCCCGGGCTTGATCGTCATCCTCGCTCTGGCTGCGCTCTTCCTCGCCGGCGAACCCCCGCGCGCGGTGCTCGCCGCCGGCGCCGGCGCCGGGTCAGCTGTCGCCGCCGTCGCCATCCACGCCGCATCCGGGCTCATGCCGGCCAGCTGGCACCGCGCCGAACACGCTGGGCGTGCGGGCCGGCTGCGTTGGATCGGTTACGTTGCGGCCGGGCTGCTGGCGGCGGCCACGATCGGGCCCTGGCTCGTGCTCGTCCTGCTCGCGTGCGGCGCCTTCGAGGCCACCCGGCTCGCCCGTGGCCGCATACCGGGCCTCGTACCGCTTCCCGTACTCGGGATCGGCACCCTAGGCGCAGGCACGCTCACCTCCCTGGTCTGGGTAGCGTTCAAGGTGGGCGCCCTCTCGTACGGCGGCGGGTTCGTGATCATCCCGCTCATGCAGGCGGATGCGGTGAACCACTACCACTGGATGAGCGGCGCGCAGTTCCTCAACGCGGTCGCGCTCGGCCAGATCACCCCCGGACCCGTCGTGCAAACCGTCGCAGTCGTCGGCTATGCCGCGGCAGGTCTCGTCGGCGGCGTGCTCGCAGCGATCGTCGCGTTCAGTCCGTCGTTCGGGTTCGTCCTGCTGGGCGCCCGGCGTTTCGACGAGTTGCGTGCCGATGTCAGGGTGCGCGCCTTCCTCGACGGCGCTGGACCGGCCGCCATCGGCGCCATCGTCGGGTCGGCGATCGCGCTGGCCCGGGCGCTCACCGAGCCATGGCAGTACGCCGTCCTCGGCGGCGCCGCGATCCTGCTCCTGGCGCTGCGGCGAGGTGTGGTCCTCACGCTGTTTCTCTCCGCAGGCGCGGGAATCGTCCTCGTTGCCCTCGGCCTCGCATTGCCGCACTGACGTGCACGGCTTACTTCCACCGGAAGTGGACGAACACCCGGCCGAAGTTGTCGGAGTCCTTCTCGACCCGGTGGTAGAGCGGCCTGACGTCCTTGCGGTCGAGAAAGCGCAGCACGCGCTTTTTCAGCTGCCCGGAACCCTTTCCGGGGATGATCTCCACCAGCGGAGCCTTCTTGGCCGCGGCCTCGTTCATGATCGACCAAAGCGCGCGCTCGATCTCGTCGCCGCGGTTGTAGATGTCGTGCAGATCGAGCTTGAGCTTCACGCAACCATCGTGCTACCAGCCGCGGGCGCGCCATTCGCCGAGGTGGGGACGCTCAATCCCGAGCGTCGAGTCGTTGCCGTGGCCGGTATAGAACCAGGTCTCGTCCGGAAGCACGTTGAAGACGCGCTCTTCGAGGTCACCCATCAAGGATTCGAAGGCCTCGGGCGATTCGGTCCGTCCGGGACCGCCCGGGAACAGCGAGTCGCCGGTGAACAGGTGCGGGATGCCGGCCGGATCGCGATACAGCACCGCAACGGAGCCCGGGGTGTGGCCACGCAGCCCGATAACGGAAAGCGTCAGCTCCCCGACGTCGATCGTGTCCCCGTCGGAGAGTCGCTCATCGACGGCGACGGGGAGCTCGTCGGCGTCCTCGTCACCCGCGTAGATCGCGGCACCGGCGTCGTCCGCGATCTGCGGGAGGGCCTGCCAGTGATCGGCATGCCGATGAGTGGTGAGGATGGCCGAGACGGGCGGCCCCTCGAATCGCACCAGCTCGCGCAGCCGGCGGACCTCGTTCGCCGCGTCGATGAGCAGCCCCTCACCACTGGCGGTGCACCGCAGCAGGTAGGCGTTGTTGTCCATGGGGCCCACGGCCAGCTTCGCGATCGTAAGACTCGGTAGGCGCCGCACATCTGCCGGTCCGCCCACGGTCACCTTGCCGGTGTACTCAGCCACACTGCGAGCCTAGGACGCTACGCCGTGACGGCGGGGAACTCCTCGGTCGGTGGCCCGGCGAGCACCTCGACCTTCGCGTCGGGCAGGTACTGCAACACCGTGTCCACATAGGACTGCACCGCCGCGGCGCGCCCGACGTCGTGGCCCTGCGCCTCGGAGAGGAACCACCGGTGTTCGTTGATCTCGAAGAAGAGCTCAGCATCGGGCAGCTTGCCGCGCAGGTCGGCGGGCACCAGCGCGAGCGTCCCGTAGAACTTCTCGTCGAGCCAGCGGCGCGCGGCCAGATCCTCGGGCACCTCGGCGCCGGTGCCTTCTGCCCACTTCGCACGGAACCGTGCCAGGTCCGAGAGCAGCGCCCGGGCCTGGTTCTCCTGGACGCGCAGCCCGGTGAGCTCGAACAGCCGCCTCTGGTGGTGTCCCGGATCGACGACATGCGTGCCGAAGCGCAGCTTGCGCCCGCCTTCTTCGCTGGTGATCGCCAGTTCCGACACGTCGAAGCCCAGCGCATTCAGCCGCTTGATCCGCTGGTTGATCCGGTAGCTCTCGTCGCGGGCGACGACCTCGTCGCTGTTGAGCTCCACCCAGAGCCGCTCGTAGCGGGGGGTGAGCGCGACCGCGGTCTCTACGGGGTCGATGTCGCCGGCGTAGCCCGCGGCTTGCAGGTCGAACAGCTCGCCGGCGATGTTCTCGGTCGCGATCTCGAGGTCGTACGCGCGCTGCCCGGGGGACAGCTGCGGGTGCACCTCGCCGGTCTCGGCGTCGACGACGTAGGCGGCGAGCGCCCCCGCGTCTCGCCGGAACAGCGTGTTCGACAGCGAGCAGTCGCCCCAGAAGAAGCCGGCCACGTGAATACGCACGAACAGCTCTGCGAGCGAGTCGAGCAGCCGGCCGCGCAGGTCCGGCAGGCCGCGACCGGTGAACAGGGACCGGTACGGCAGCGAGAACGGCAGATGCTTGGTGATCAGCAGTCCCGGCAGCGGCTCCTGGTTCGCGTCCGCACGGTCGAGGACGGTGCCGAACGCCTCGACCACGGGCACGTTGCGCTCGGCGAGCGCGTGCAGCAGCTGGCTTTCGCGCACCACGTACGGCTCGTTGGCCTCCTTGAGCGCGTAGATTTCATGATGTACCCGAACAAAGCGCACCACGTGCCGAGAGATGCCGCGCGGTACCTGTACCAGCCGCCGGTCGGTCCAGTCCGAAAGCGGAGTCTCGAACGGTAAGTCCAACAGCTCGGTGGCGGCGCCGAGCGTCGTGAGCGTGTAGTTCCCCATCTCCTCACCGAGCCTAAGGGCGGTGTCCTACTGGTATATGACCGCAGTGTTACGACGACCACTAGGTTTACCGCCATGGACGAGCAGATCAGCACTCAGTGGATCAGGCTCGGCGGGGGTCCAGACGCGTACGTTGCGGTGCCGCGCGATCGCGACCCGGTGGGCGCGGTCGTCGCGGGTGCGGAGATGTTCGGGTTCACGGGACACACCCGAGCCGTCTGCGACACGCTGGCGAACGCCGGCTATGCGGTCGTCGCGCCGGACTTCTACTGGCGCGACACCCGGCGGCCGACCCTGGGCTACGACGATGCCGGTCGTGCCGAGGCGCGCCGGCTGATGGGCGGCCTGCGCCGCGACGGCGTTCTCGCAGACGTAGGCGCCGCGCTCGACGAGGCCACGACACGTGCCGGGCGGGGCGGTACCGCCGTGGTCGGACTGAGCATGGTGGGCCATGTGGCGGTGCTGGCCGCGACGCGGTTCCCCCTCGACCTCGCGGTCGCCTTCTACGGCGGGTGGACGTTGCACGGCGGTATCCCGCTTGCCGACCCCCCGCCGCTGGACGACGCAGCGAAGATCACCGCGTTCGTGCTCGCCTTCATCGGCGGCCGCGACTTCCTGGTCTCCCAGGATGAGTGGCACGCCATCGATGAGCGGTTGACCGCCGCCGGGGTGCCGCACGAGTTGGTCACCTATCCGGACGCCGCCCACGGCTTCGCGAACGACGAGCGGCCCGACACGTACGACGCCCCATCCGCAAGCGATGCATGGCGGCGGACGCTCGAGGCGCTGCGCGTTCGGGTGGCGGCATGATGCGCCCCGGTCCGATCGACCCGGCCGAAGGGCCGAAGGCGGTCGGCGGCTACGCGCAGGCGTACGCCGTGACTGCCGGCACAGGCTTGCTGTTCATCAGCGGGCAGCCGCCGGTGGACAGCGAGGGCGTGACACCGTTCGGCTTCGAGGCGCAGTGCCGACAGGCGTGGCGCAACCTCCTCACGGTGCTGCGCGCGGCGGACCTCGACGTCACCGCACTCGTCAAGGTCACCACTTATCTGAGCGACCGCAAGTACGCGAACCAGAACGGCCAGGTGCGCCGCGAGGTGCTCGGCGCCCATCGCCCGGCGCTCACCGTGATCATCGCGGACATCTTCGACGGTGGGTGGCTGATCGAGATCGAGGCGATCGCCGCGACGAGACCGGGCTATCGCGTCTCGAGTTGAGGCCCTGGCGCCGGCGCTGGCACCGGCCGGAGAGAATCACCACCGGCTGACGGCCTCGGCCATCAGGTCGCCGAACAGGTACTCGTACTCGACCGTCTGCAAGCCACGTGCCTGGAACCATCGGCACACGTTGAAGCAGTCTCGCCGTAGGTACTCCTGGCCCTGGGGGTTGGCGACGAGGTCGACGACCTGTGGCAGATCGATCAGCACGAGACGCCCCCGGTGCACGAGGATGTTGTATGCCGACAGGTCGCCGTGTGCGTATCCGGCCTCGGCCAGCTGGCGCATCGCCTCCCGGCACTGCTCGAACAGGTCGGCGAGCTCGGCCGCCGACGGGCGGCACTGCGCGAGCCGCGGCGCTGCCGTGCCGTCGTCGTCGCCGATGAATTCGAGCATGAGCTCGCTGCCGGACAGCTGCACCGGATACGGCACCGGAGCGCTCGCCTGCCACAGGGCGCTCAGCGCCGTGAATTCGGCGACGGCCCACTGGCCGGCGAGCAGCTCGCGGCCGAATTCGGTGCGCCGCGCCATTGCCCGGGTCTCCCGGCTGCGGCGAACCCGGCGACCCTCCTGGTAGCTGGCGTCGCGGTGGAACATGCGCCGCTCCGCCGGGCGGTAGCGCTTGGCGGCGAGCAGACAGCTCCGCTCGCCCGGCAGCTCGCGGCGCACCAGGTGGACGTCAGCTTCCTTGCCGGTCTTGAGGATGCCGAGCTCGATGTCGATGGCGGCGAATTCGGTGACGACCCAGTCCGGGACGGGTTCCGGGCCGTGCGTCGCGCCGTCATAGCTGGAATAGGGCGGAAGATCGATGTTGTCGTGCTCTCGCACGGTGGGTCTCCTCGGCGTACGCGGGTCGCGCCGCCAGAGGAAGCTGGTCAGCGCCGGAAGTGGACAGAGGCGGAGGGCACCGCCCGGACAGTCATGGTCACGGGGCACCTCCTTCAACTCGCGTACCTGACGCGCGTCAGCCTGCCGGTCGAATCCGAGTAGTGCAACGCAATTACCGTGCTGTCGTGCTGATGCGACTGTCGACCCTGTTCCTGCGCACGCTGCGTGACGACCCGGCGGACGCCGAGATCCCGAGCCACAAGCTGCTCGTGCGCGCAGGCTACATCCGCCGGGTAGGGCCGGGCAGCTACACCTGGCTGCCGCTCGGCATCGCTGTCGTGCGCAACATCGAGCGGGTCGTTCGCGAGGAGATAACGGCGATCGGCGGGCAGGAGGTGCAGTTTCCGTCCCTGCTCGGCCCCACCCACGAGGAGCTGTTCGGCTTGCTGGTCAGGCGCGAGTACTCGTCGTACCGGGACTACCCGTTGATCCTGTTCCAGATCCGGACGGAGTACCGCGACGAGCCGCGCCCACGTGCAGGGATCCTGCGGGGGCGCGAGTTCACCGTGAAGGACTCGTACTCCTTCGACGTGTCCGACGACGGGCTGGCCGCGGCATACCGGGCGCACCGCGACGCGTACGAGCGGATCTTCACCCGCCTCGGGTTCGACTACCGGATCGTGTTCGCGCTCTCCGGGGCGATGGGTGGTTCGGCATCGGAGGAGTTCGTCGCTCCGACACCCTCCGGCGAGGACGCCTTCATTCACTGTGACGACTGCGAATACGCCGCCAACGCCGAGGCGGCCGAGATCGCCGTGCCCCTGCCGTCGCAACCGGAGGCGCACCCGGCCAGCAGGGTGCTCGACACCCCGGACACACCCACCATCGAGACCCTCGTCGACCGGCTGAACACGCTCGGCCTCGGCAGGACGTTCACCGGCGCCGACACGCTCAAGAACGTCGTTCTCAAGACACGCGCACCGGGTGCCGATGTGTGGGAGCTGCTTGTCGTCGGTGTGCCGGGAGACCGGGAGGTCGACCTAAAACGGCTGGCCGGACAGCTCGAACCCGTGGAGGTGGCGCAGGCCGACGCAGCGGATCTCGCCATGTCGCCCAGGCTGGTTCGCGGATACATCGGCCCGCAGGTGCTCCGCGAACTCGGTGTGCGCTATGTCGTCGACCCGCTCGTCGCACCGGGCAGCGCCTGGATCACGGGGGCCAACGAGGTTGACCGGCATGCTGCCTTCGTCGTGCGCGGGCGCGATTTCGAGCCCGACGACGAGATGCGCGCCGTGGAGATTCGCGCCGGGGACCAGTGCGCGCGCTGCGCCGGCGCGCTGCGTGTTTCCCGCGGCATCGAGCTGGGCCACGTCTTCCAACTCGGCCGCAAGCTCGCCGATGCATTCGGTCTGCAGGCGCTCGGGCCGGAGGGCACGCCGCTCACCATCGCGATGGGCTCTTACGGGCTCGGTATCACGCGAGCCGTGGCGGCGCTCGCCGAGCAGACCCACGACGAGAAGGGCCTGTGCTGGCCCCGTTCGGTGGCCCCCGCTGACGTGCACGTCGTGGCGACCGGGCGGGATGACGCGCCGTTCGAGGCTGCCGAGCGCGTGGTCGCCGACCTCGTGGCGAACGGCACGCAGGTGTTGTTCGACGACCGGCGTGGCATCTCGCCCGGCGTCAAGTTCGCCGACGCGGAACTGCTCGGCATGCCCACCATCGTCATCGTCGGGCGCGGGGTGGCCGACGGCGTGGTCGAGGTCCGCGACCGGCGCAGCGGTGAGCGACGCGACGTGCCGCTCGACGCGGTGGCCGCTGCGGTGCGCTAGGTTCGGCCGAGCGCGAACAGCAAGGAGGCGCCATGCCGGGACGACCGCTGCGGGAGATCGTCGAGGCCGGATGGGCCGAAGCGCTCGAGCCGGTGGCGGATCGCATCACCGTGCTGGGTGACTTTCTGCGTGCCGAGATCGCCGCCGGGCGCAGCTATCTGCCTGCCGGGCCGAACGTGCTGCGGGCGTTCACCCAGCCGTTCGACGACGTCCGGGTACTGATCGTCGGGCAGGACCCGTATCCCACGCCCGGGCACCCCGTCGGGCTGTCGTTCTCGGTCGCGCCGGACGTCAGGCCACTGCCGCGCAGCCTGCAGAACATCTTTCGCGAGCTGTCCGCAGACCTGGGCTACCCGACACCGTCCAGCGGCGATCTGTCCCCATGGAGCCAGCACGGCATCCTGCTGCTCAACAGGGTGCTAACCGTGGCTCCGGGGCAACCCGGCTCGCATCGCGGCACAGGTTGGGAAGCCGTCACCGAGCAAGCCATCCGAGCACTCGCCGGCCGAGGCAAACCGCTGGTCGCGATTCTGTGGGGACGCGACGCGCAGACGCTGCGACCGATGCTGGGCGAGACGCCGTCCATCGAGTCGGCGCACCCCAGCCCGATGTCGGCCGACCGGGGCTTCTTCGGGTCTCGCCCCTTCGGCCGGACGAACGAGCTGCTGGCCAGGCAGGGCGCGGAACCCGTGGACTGGAAATTGCCCTAGTCGGCGAGTCGGGCCGGGAATCCGCCGGTCGCGATCGGCCCCCATCGGGTAGGCCTGATCCGTAGCAGCACCTTGCCCTGCCGGGTCATGGCCTCGCGGTACTCGTCCCAGTTCGGGTGTTCGCCGGAGATTGCCCGGAAGTACTCGACCAGCGGCTCGAGGGCCTCGGGCAGCCCCACCACTTCGCCAACACCGTCCAGCTGGACCCACGCGCCGCCGAAGTCGTCCGACAGCACGAGCACGCTGCACCGCGGGTCGCGCCGCAGGTTGTGTGACTTCGCCCGCTCGGGGTAGGACGAGATGACGATGCGGCCCGTGCCGTCGACGCCGCCCGTCACCGGCGACGCCTGCGGGGTGCCGTCCGTCCGGGTGGTGATCAGCACCATGTGGTGGCGCGTCCGGACGAAGTTCAATAGCGCGTCGCGGTCGACCGGGGTGCTCGTGGCGATGGTGCGCGGCATGGGCCTGATCATGCCGCACGGATACGATCGCGCCGACCGGTGACGACGAGGGAGCGACCGTGCGATTCGCGATCAAGACTATGCCGGAACACACCACGTGGCAGGAGCTGCTCGATGTCTGGGTGGCCGCCGACGAGATCGACCTGTTCGACTCGGCGTGGAACTGGGATCACTTCTATCCGCTGACCGGCGACATGGCCGGACCCAATCTCGAGGCCTGGACGACGATCGCCGCGGCGGCTCAGGCCACCCGCCGCATCCGGGTGGGCTGCCAGGTGCTCGGCATGATCTATCGCCACCCGGCCGTGCTGGCCAATATGGCGGCGACGCTCGACATCGTCTCCGGTGGTCGTCTCGAGCTCGGGCTGGGCGCCGGCTGGAACAAAATGGAGTGCGATGCATACGGCATCGAGCTGCCACCGCTGCGTGAGCGCTTCGACCGCTTCGACGAGGGCGTCCAAGCGATCATCACGCTGCTCGCCGAGCCGACCTCTACCTTCACGGGCCGGTACGTCCGGCTCACCGACGCCCGCTGCGAACCCAAGCCGGTACAGCGCCCGCACCCGCCGATCACCATCGGTGGTCGTGGCCCGAAGCGCACCCTCCGGGCCGTCGCCCGGTGGGCGCAGGGTTGGCACGCGATCACGTCCGGTCCGCAGGACTGGTTGGACCTGCAGCAGATCCTCATCGAGCACTGTGTGGACGTCGGCCGGGACCCTGCCGAGATCGAGTGTTCGGTGAACGTCCGCCTCCAGGACGAGGGCGGGCTGGAGGAGGGCGTGCGCGCGGTGACTGAAGCGGCGGCCGCCTATCGCGACGCCGGTGTCGACATGGTCGTGGTGGTGCTGCCACGACGGGCCAAGCCCGCGATCCTCGAGCCTGTCGCCGAGGCGCTCGCGCCGCTTGCCTGAGCTATGTGGTACCACTGCGGTACCATGGACGCCATGGCCATGAATCTCCGGCTGACCGATGAACAGGACCGGATCCTCCAGGAGCTCGCCGACGCGCAGCACATCAGCAAACACGAGGCCGTGCTGCGCGCGATCGAGTCCCACGCAGAGCGCGTGCGAGTTTCCCGCGAGGTCGAGGAGTACGCCGACTATGCGCTCGAACGGTACGAGCAGCTGCTCGACCGGCTCGCGCGGTGACGGTCCGGTACCTGTCGGTCGAGGACGTTCTGGCACTGGCGCGGCGGATAGGTGAGCCGCGCCCGCGAGACGTCGGCCTGGTTTCCTCCGCCGTGGCCCGCCCGCAGACTTGGGTGTTCGGTGAGGATGCCTACCCTGACCTGCACACCAAGGCCGCCGCGCTACTGCACTCGCTGGCCCGGAACCATGCCTTCGTGGACGGCAACAAGCGGGTCGCCTGGCTCTCGGTCGGTGCGTTCTACTGGATCAACGGCATGCTGCTCGACGCTCCGGACGATCCCGCCTACGAGCTTGTTATCGCGGTGGCTTCGGGCGAGGCCGATGTGCCGCACATCGCTAAGGTGCTAGTGGCATGGGTCCGGCCTCGGTGACCGGGCGCGTTGTCGGCGCAGTCACTAGGCTCGACACCGAAGGCGCGAC
Source organism: Jatrophihabitantaceae bacterium (assembly GCA_035263725.1). Lineage (GTDB taxonomy): Bacteria > Actinomycetota > Actinomycetes > Mycobacteriales > Jatrophihabitantaceae > DASXRA01. The sequence continues at coordinate 15,728 of DATFRC010000225.1, forward strand.
CACTCGGTGCGCGCTGTCCACCGCTGTCCGAACCGACGAAAGCTGATCCGTGGCCGACCGCCTGATCGTCCGTGGCGCCCGCGAGCACAACCTCAAGGACGTCCATGTCGAGCTACCCCGCGACTCGCTGATCGTGTTCACCGGACTGTCCGGGTCCGGCAAGTCGAGCCTGGCCTTCGACACGATCTTCGCCGAGGGGCAGCGTCGCTACGTCGAGTCGCTGTCGGCATACGCCCGGCAGTTCCTGGGCCAGATGGACAAGCCGGACGTCGATTTCATCGAAGGCCTCTCACCGGCCGTGTCGATCGACCAGAAGTCGACATCGCGCAACCCCAGGTCGACGGTCGGCACGATCACCGAGGTCTACGACTACCTGCGGCTGCTCTATGCGCGAATCGGCAAGCCGCACTGCCCTATCTGCGGCGAGCCGATCACGAAGCAGACCCCGCAGCAAATCGTCGACCGCATCTTGGAGATGCCCGAGGGCACCCGGTTCCAGGTGCTGGCGCCCGTGGTCCGCGAGCGCAAGGGCGAGTACGTAGACCTGTTCGCCGACCTACAGTCCAAGGGCTACGCCCGGGTGCGCGTCGACGGGGTCGTCCATCCGCTCACCGACCCGCCCAAGCTGAAGAAGCAGGAAAAGCACACCATCGAGGCGGTCGTCGACCGGCTCACCGCCAAGGCGTCGAGCAAGCAGCGGATCACCGACTCGGTCGAGACGGCGCTCGGCCTGGCCGGCGGGCTGATCATTCTCGACTTCGTCGACCTGCCCGACGACGACCCGCACCGGGAGCGCCGCTACTCGGAACGGCTTGCCTGCCCGAACGATCACCCGCTGGCCATCGACGAGCTGGAGCCGCGCTCGTTCTCGTTCAACTCGCCGTTCGGCGCCTGCCCCGAGTGCACCGGCCTGGGCACTCGCAAGGAGGTCGATCCGGAGCTGGTCGTCCCCGACCCGGAGCGCAGCATCGCGGAAGGCGCGATCGCACCCTGGGCAAACGGGCAGACCAACGAGTACTTCGAGCGGCTGCTTCAGGGTGTCGCCGACGTCGAGGGCTTCGATCTCGACACGCCCTGGGACCAGCTGACCGCCCGGGCGCAAAAGGCGGTCCTGCACGGTCTCACGGAGCAGGTGCACGTCCACTACCGCAATCGCTACGGGCGCGACCGCTCGTACTACGCCAGCTACGAGGGCGTCATCCCGTGGATCGAACGGCGCTACGCCGAGACGGAGAGCGACTATTCGCGCGAGAAGTACGAGGGCTACATGCGCGAGGTGCCGTGTCCCGCGTGCCAGGGCACCCGGCTCAAGCCGGAGATCCTCGCCGTCACGATCGGCGGCCGCTCGATCGCCGAGCTGTCGGCGTTGTCGATCGGCGACGCGTCGGCGTGGCTGCATTCCCTGGAGCTCACCGACCGCGAGCGTTTCATCGGCGAGCGGGTGCTCAAGGAGGTGCACGCCCGGCTGGGCTTTCTGGTCGACGTGGGCCTCGACTATCTGTCGCTCGACCGCGCCGCCGCCACACTGGCCGGAGGAGAGGCGCAGCGCATCCGGCTGGCTACCCAGATCGGCTCCGGGCTCGTGGGCGTCCTCTATGTGCTGGACGAGCCGTCGATCGGGCTGCACCAGCGCGACAACCACCGGCTGATCGACACGCTGCTGCGGCTGCGCGACCTGGGCAACATGCTGATCGTCGTCGAGCACGACGAGGACACCATCCGCAGCGCCGACTGGGTGGTCGACATCGGCCCGCGCGCCGGCGAGCACGGCGGAGAGATCGTCGTCGAGGGCACGGTCAACGACCTGCTCACCTCCGAGGAGTCGATCACCGGGGCGTATTTGTCCGGGCGGCGGTCGATACCCGTGCCGATGATCCGGCGGCCGAGGCAGAAGGGCCGCGAGGTCGTCGTCGAAGGGGCGCGCGAGCACAACCTGCGCAACATCGATGTGGCGTTTCCCCTCGGGTGTTTCGTCGCCATCACCGGCGTGAGCGGTTCGGGGAAGTCCACGCTCGTCAACGACATCCTCTACGCCGCGCTGGCCACCAAGATCAACGGCGCGAAGATGCCGGCCGGGCGGCACAAGCGGGTGCGCAACGTCGAGCTGCTGGACAAGGTGGTGGGGGTCGACCAGTCGCCGATCGGGCGGACGCCCCGATCGAACCCGGCGACGTACACCGGCGTGTTCGACCACATCCGCAAGCTATTCAGTGAGACGACCGAGGCGAAGATCCGCGGATATCAGCAGGGACGTTTCTCGTTCAACGTCAAGGGCGGCCGCTGCGAGAACTGCGCCGGCGACGGCACGATCAAGATCGAGATGAACTTCCTGCCGGACGTCTATGTGCCGTGCGAGGTGTGCAAGGGCGCGCGTTACAACCGCGAGACGCTCGAGGTGCACTACAAGGGCAAGACGATCAGCGAAGTCCTCGAGATGCCGATCGAGGAAGCCGCCCAGTTCTTCAAGCCGATCAGCAAGATCGCCCGCCACCTCGACACCCTGGTCGACGTCGGCCTGGGTTACGTGCGGCTCGGCCAGCCGGCGCCGACGCTATCGGGCGGCGAGGCGCAGCGCGTGAAGCTGGCCTCCGAGCTGCAGAAGCGACAGACCGGCCGGACGATCTACGTGCTGGACGAACCTACAACTGGGCTGCACTTCGAGGACGTCAACAAGCTACTCGGCGTGCTGCACTCGCTAGTCGACAAGGGCAATACGGTGCTCGTCATCGAGCACAACCTGGACGTGATTAAGACCGCGGACTGGATCATCGACCTCGGCCCCGAGGGCGGATCGGGCGGCGGCACGGTTGTCGGCGAGGGCACACCTGAGCAGATTGTAGAAATCGAGGCGTCGCACACCGGCCGGTTCCTGCGGCACATGCTCGACGCTCCTGCGCCGGCGCGGAAGGCGAAGCGGGCAGCGAGTGCTGCCAAGCCCTCCCGGCGCGCGAAGGCCGCCGCGAGATAGTTGCAGACAATGCTGACCGAGGTCGCGTCCGGCGTCTGGGTGCGCCAGAGCGAGCTCTTCCAGAGCAACGCCGTCGTAGTCCGCGGTGAGCACGGCGTGCTGCTTGTCGATCCGGGCATCGACGGGGACGACCTCGCCGAACTGGCCGACGACATCGCAGGTCTGGGCGAGACCGTGGCGGCCGGCTTCTCGACGCATCCGCACTGGGATCACGTGCTCTGGCACGCCAGGTTCGGTGAGGTTCCCCGGTACGGCACTGCGCAGGGAGCGAAGGTCGCGCGCGAGCGGATCGACGATGCCCGGGACAAGGCGGCCCGGTTCGCCGGAGTGCCGCTGGACCTCGTCGGCGCGCTCACGCCGCTCCCGGCGGCGACGCAGTACCTGTCCTGGTCCGGGCCTGCGGTCCGGATCATCGAGCACCGGGCCCACGCACCCGGCCACGCGGCGCTCCTGATCGAGCACGGCGGCGTTCTCGTCGCGGGCGACATGCTCTCGGACGTTGAGATCCCGCTGCTGGACCTCAGTTCGGCCGACCCGCAGGGCGATTACTTAGCGGCACTCGACATATTCGACGGTGCCGTGGCGGACGTGGCCGTCGTCGTGCCGGGGCACGGCAGCATCGGACTCGGTGCCGAGGTCGGCCGCCGGATCGACGTCGACCGCGGGTACGTCGATGCACTGCGCGAAGGCCGTGATCCCGCCGATCCGCGCGTGGGCCCGCTCGCGACCTACGGCCGCGACTGGCTCCCCGACGAGCACCGGCGCCAGATGGAGCACGCGCTGCGCTAGGTGGGCGCAAACGGCCTACTCGGGTCGGGGATCCCAGCGGAACCGAAGGACACCGATCAGTGCGCCGGCGACACCCCACGCGAGCAGGACCGCCAAGTGCCCGCCGCTGACGCCGGCGTGCCGTGCGAACGGGCCGATGAGGGCCTCGTTCAACGGCCGTACCGGAAAGACGTCGGCGATGCGGTTCAGCACAGTGGAGTGGATCGGGAAGCAGGTGCCCGAGATGAACACCAGCGGAAACAGCACGAACTGCGCGACCGCGGGCGCTGGCGTTGCGCGTGAGCGTCTCGTGCACGGTCAGGTACGGCTCGACGGCAATATCTTGCAGCACCAAGCCGATCTGCTCGCGTAGCCGCCGGCCTGACGACCGGGCACCCGGGGTCGAGTCCGAGCACCTCGATGCGGCCCGCGTCCCGGTGGCGGAACCCTTCGAGGAACTCGAGGGTTGTCGTCTTGCCGGCGCCGTTGGGCCCGAGTAGCGCGAAGATCTCGCCGAGCTCGACGGTCAGGTTCACGCCGTCGACAGCAGCCAGCGCGGCGTAACGCTGATCAGCCCGTCGACAACGACCGCGTTCATGCCGGACAGGGTGCCAGCGCGTACGGCGCTGGCACATCGCCGCGCAGGTCGACTCGCGCGTCTACCTCAGGGCATAGGCCGCACCTACGCGACCCGTAAGGTCAGGCGCGTGGAGGAACGCATTCTCGGCCGCACCGGCCGAGCCGTATCCGTCATAGGCCTCGGCACCTGGCAGCTGGGTGCCGACTGGGGAGACGTCGACGAGCCGACGGCACTCGCCGTCCTCGACGCGGCTGCCGAGTCGGGCGTCACCCTCTTCGACACGGCCGACGTCTACGGCGACGGCCGCAGCGAGCAACTGATCGGCCAGTGGCAGCGCGCCAACCCCGGACACCCCTTGACCGTCGCCACCAAGATGGGCCGGCGCGTCGAGCAGCGGCCGGAGAACTACACCCTCGACAACTTCCGCGCCTGGACCGACCGCTCGCGCCGCAATCTGGGCGCCGAGACCCTGGACCTCGTCCAGTTGCATTGCCCGCCGCCGGCCGTCTATCGCAGCGACGAGGTATTCGAGGCACTCGACACTCTCGTAAACGAGCAGCGCGTCGCCGCGTACGGCGTCAGCGTCGAAACGGTGGATGAGGCGCTGGACGCCATCGCCCGCGCCGGCGTGGCGAGCGTGCAGATCATCTTGAACGCGTTCCGGCAGAAGCCGCTCGAGCGGGCGCTGCCCGCGGCCGCGGCGGCCGGAGTCGGCATTCTGGCCCGGGTGCCACTGGCGTCGGGTCTTCTGTCGGGCCGCTACACGCACCAGACCACCTTCGCGGCAGACGACCACCGTGCCTACAACCGGCACGGCGAATCCTTCGACGTCGGCGAGACGTTCTCCGGCGTCGACTTCGACACCGGGGTCGACGCGGCCCGCGAGTTCGCCGCCCTCGCTCCGGCGGGCACCACACCCGCACAGACCGCGCTGCGCTGGATCATCGATCAGCCCGGCGTCACGACGGTCATCCCTGGCGCGCGCAGCGTCCAGCAGGCCCGGGCCAACGCCGCCGCGGCCGCCCGGCCAACCCTCGACGAGGCCACCCAGTCGGCCATCGCGAAGCTCTACGACGCGCGTATCCGACGGCTGGTGCACGACAAGTGGTGAGCCCGGATCTGCGCTCCTTCGTCGCCGGACTGCCGAAAGCGGAGCTGCATGTGCACCATGTCGGATCGGCGTCGCCACATGCGGTTGCCCAACTCGCGGCCCGGCACGAAGGCAGCACGCCCGTGCCGGCAGACCCGGACAAGCTCGCCGAGTACTTCACGTTCACCGACTTCGCGCACTTCATCGAGGTGTACCTCAGCGTCGTCGACCTGATCCGCACGCCTGAAGACGTGTGGACGCTCACCTACGAGGTCGCCACAGCCCTCTCGGCGCAGCAGGTGCGCTACGCCGAGCTGACTGTGACGCCCTACTCGACAATGGTGCGCGGCGTCGCTGCACCGGCGTTCTGCGAGGCGATCGAGGATGCCCGGCTGCGCGCCGAGGCGGACCTCGGCATCGTCCTGCGCTGGTGTTTCGACATCCCGGGCGAGGCCGGAGCGGCCGCCGCGGAGCTCACCCTCGACGTGGCGCTGACCGAGCGACCGGCCGGTCTGGTGAGCTTCGGGCTAGGTGGCCCGGAGGTCGGCGTTCCGCGTGAGGCGTTCGCGCCGTACTTCGCGCACGCGCGCGCTGCCGGGCTGCACAGCGTGCCGCATGCCGGCGAGTCCACCGGGCCGGACACGATCTGGGACGCGATCCGCCACCTCGGTGCGGAACGCATCGGCCACGGAATTGCCGCCGTCCGGGACCCGGAACTGCTCGCCTACCTCGCCGCCACCGGCACCGTCCTGGAGGTGTGCCCGACGTCCAACGTCCGGACCAGGTCCGTGCCGTCGCTGGCCGAGCATCCGCTACCGGCTCTGGTGGCGGCCGGCGTCCCGGTCACGATCAACTCGGATGACCCGCCGATGTTCTCGACGACGCTGACCGATGAATACCTCGTTGCGGCCCGGTTGCTCGACCTGGAGGAGACCGGAGTCGCCGACCTGGCCCGTGCCGCCGTGCGCGGATCGTTTCTCGACGACCTCGGCAAGCAGAGCCTGCTCGCCGAGATCGACAACTATACAGCCCAGTTGTAGAGCGGTGTGGCGATAGGCGCCAGCCCCGAGCAGTCACCACGCAATCACTTTATATGGGGCGTTTGACGCAACTTGCGAGTCCCATCTCTGCCGCACAAGTGGCGCCCGCGCCGTCTCGGCTGACTAGTCTCGAACTCGTGCCCGATCCGTCGACGTACCGCCCCGCGCCGGGCACGATCCCGATCGAACCCGGGGTCTACCGATTTCGCGACGAGCACGGCCGCGTCATCTACGTCGGAAAGGCCAAGAGCCTGCGCCAGCGGCTCAACTCGTACTTCGCCGACGTCGCACTACTGCATCCGCGCACCCGGCAGATGGTCACGACCGCGGCAAGTGTCGAGTGGACCGTCGTGGCCACCGAGGTCGAGGCACTGCAGCTCGAGTACAACTGGATCAAGGAGTTCGACCCGAGATTCAACGTCAAGTACCGCGACGACAAGTCCTATCCCTCGCTGGCTGTGACGCTCTACGAGGAGTACCCGCGCCTTTCGGTAATGCGTGGCCCGAAGCGCAAGGGCGTGCGCTACTTCGGCCCGTACAGCCATGCGTGGGCGATCCGCGAGACGCTCGACCTGCTGCTGCGTGTCTTCCCGGCCCGGACGTGCAGCGCGGGCGTGTTCAAGCGGGCCGGCCAGATCGGCCGTCCCTGCCTGCTCGGCTACATCGGCAAGTGCAGCGCGCCCTGCGTCGGGCGCGTCTCAGCCGAGGAGCATCGCCGGATCGTCGACGACTTCTGTGACTTCATGGCCGGCAAGACCGACCAGATGATCAGGCGTCTCGAACGCGAGATGGCGGCGGCCAGCGCGGATATGGAGTTCGAGCGGGCCGCCCGGCTCCGTGACGACATCGAAGCGCTGCGGCGCGCGATGGAGAAGCAAGCGGTGGTGTTCGGCGACGGCACCGACGCCGACGTCGTGGCGTTCGCACGGGACGACCTGGAAGCCGCCGTGCAGGTCTTCCACGTGCGTGGCGGGCGGGTACGCGGCCAACGCGGCTGGGTCATCGACAGCTCGGCCACCGTCGACGGCGCGCTGGACACGCCGGCGCTGGTCGAGCGGTTCGTCACCCAGTTCTACGGTCCGGACGAGGACCGCAGCAGCATCCCGCGCGAGATCCTGGTCCCGGAACTGCCGGAGAACGCCGACGTACTGGCCGAGTGGCTCACCCAAGCGCGCGGCACGAAGGTAACCCTCCGGGTGCCGCGACGTGGCGACAAGCGCGCGCTCATGGAGACGGTCGCCCGCAACGCCGCCCAGGCGTTCACGCAGCACAAGCTCAAGCGTGCCTCCGACCTGACGGCGCGGTCGCAAGCGCTGTCCGAACTGCAGGAGGCATTGAATCTGGATGTCGCACCGCTGCGGATCGAGTGCTTCGACGTCAGCCACGTGCAGGGCACGAACGTGGTGGCCAGCATGGTGGTCTTCGAGGACGGGCTGGCGCGCAAGAGCGAGTACCGGCGCTTCACCATGCGCACTTCCGGCGGCGACACCGACTGGATCGCCGAGGCGGTACGTCGCCGGTTCGCACGCTATCTCGACGAGCGGGTGGCCACCGGTGAAGCCGGCGTGGACGACGTCGAGGCCGATCCCGAGGATGCCGCGCGTCCCGGCATCGATCCGGCAACGGGCCGGCCCAAGAAGTTCGCCTACCCGCCCAACCTGCTCGTGGTCGACGGCGGCGCACCGCAGGTGACAGCGGCGCAGGCCGTCCTGGATGAGCTGGGCATTGACGACGTGGCGCTCGTCGGGCTCGCCAAGCGGCTTGAGGAGGTCTGGCTGCCCGGCGAGGCGTACCCGCTGATCCTGCCCCGCACGTCCGAGGCGCTCTACCTGCTGCAGCGGGTGCGCGACGAGGCACACCGCTTCGCGATCACCTTCCATCGCCAGAAGCGGTCGCGGGCGATGACCACGTCCGCGCTGGACGGCATTCCGGGTCTGGGCGAGACCCGGCGAAAGGCGCTGCTCGCGCACTTCGGCTCGCTGAAACGCCTGCGCCAGGCCAGTATTGACGAGGTCGCCGCGGTGCCCGGCATCGGACGCAAGACCGCCGAGTCAATCGTCGTGGGGCTGGCTCGGAGTGCGGCGACGCCAGCAGTGAACGTCACCACCGGCGAGGTGCTCGACGGTGAGGGGGGCACATGACGAAGGGCGCCTTGGAGACGGTTGTGGTCAGTGGCTTGTCCGGCGCCGGGCGCAGCACTGCGGCGAAGTGCCTTGAGGACCTGGGCTTTTTCGTCGTGGACAACCTGCCGCCCGAGTTGATCGCGACGATGGTCGAGCTGGGCAGTCGCACTCAGGGAGCGATCACCCGGATCGCCGTCGTAATGGATGTGCGCAGCCGGGCGTTCTCGGCCGACCTCACGGCAGTCATCCGCGATCTTGCGGAGCGAGGCATGCGCCCGCGCGTGTTGTTCCTCGAAGCCCGCGACGACGTATTGGTGCGCCGCTTCGAGAACATCCGCCGGCCACACCCACTCCAGGGCGAGGGCCGGCTGGCCGACGGCATCGCCGCCGAGCGGCGCCTGCTCGCCGGGGTGCGCGGCGAGGCGGACCTCGTGATCGACACCAGCAACCGGTCGATTCACGAGCTGCGCCGCGAGCTCGAACGAGCCTTCGCGCTCGGCGGCGACCTCGAGGGCCGGCCGATCCTGCGCGCCACCGTCGTCTCGTTCGGCTATAAGTACGGCCTGCCCACCGACGCCGACCTGGTGGCCGACGTGCGATTCCTGCCCAACCCGTTCTGGATTCCCGAGCTGCGTGATCTGACCGGCGAGGACACTGAGGTCCGCGATTACGTGCTGTCGCAGAAGGGCGCGGGAGAGTTCATCGACCGGTACGCAGAGCTGCTCGAGATCATCGGGGCGGGCTACACCCGCGAGGGCAAGCATTACCTCACGCTGGCTGTCGGCTGCACCGGCGGCAAGCACCGGTCGGTGGTCATGGCCCGCGAGCTCGCCGACCGGCTCACCGCGATCGGGGTGCGGGCCACCGTCGTCAACCGGGACCTCGGCCGTGAGTGAACAGTTGCGAGCCGTGGCGCTGGGGGGTGGGCACGGGCTTTCCGCGTCGCTGTCGGCGCTGCGCCGGCTCACCGCCAACCTGACCGCCGTCGTCACAGTGGCTGATGACGGTGGCTCGTCGGGGCGCATCCGCCGAGAACTCGGCACGCTGCCGCCGGGCGACCTGCGCATGGCCCTGACTGCGCTGGCGGACACGTCCGAACCCCATGCGCAATGGGCGGATCTGCTGCAGCACCGGTTCGGAGGCAGCGGCGCGCTGGCCGGGCACCCGATCGGCAATCTGCTGCTGACCGGCTTTCTCGATCGCTACGGCGACCCCGTCGGCGCCATCGAGCAGGTCGCGGAACTGGTCGGCGCCGTGGGCAAGGTGCTGCCGATGAGCCCGGTGCCGCTCGACCTCATCGCCGAGGTCGACCGCTTCGACCCGGACGATCCGGTGCGCACCCGGCGGATTCGCGGGCAGTCGTCGATCGCCACCACCCCGGGACGGGTACGCAGTATCCGGCTGCTGCCACCCGGTGCGCCGGCGTGCGCATACGCGGTCGATGCCGTGCGCGAAGCCGACGTCGTGGTACTCGGCCCGGGATCGTGGTTCACGAGCGTCATCCCGCACCTGTTGCTGCACGAGCTCGGCAAGGCGCTCGCGTCCACCGACGCCACCGTGATCGTGACCGTGAACCTCGTGCCGCAGGCCGGAGAGACCGACGACTTCTCGCCCGAGGAGTTGCTAAGGGCGCTGGGCGAACATGCCGAGCAACGCGGCGGGCTGTTCATCGACGCGATCGTCGCGGACACCGACGCGGTGCTCGACCACCAGTCACTCGCGGCTTACGCACGCGACATCGACGCGCATCTCATACTGTCGAGGATCGCTGCCGACGACTGCGCCGAGCGACACGACCCGGCCCGCCTCGCCGAGGCATACCGGGCAGCACTTGAGCGGGCCGAGGAGTGAGCGAGCATCACGGAGTTGCATAAGGGCCGACAAGCGGGGGACTGAGCAAGCATCGCAGGGTCGTATGAGGGCCGCTCGCGCGAACAGCCAGTGAAGGAGGGACGCCGATGGCGATGACCGCGGCGGTCAAGGATGAGCTGAGCCGTGTCGACGTGCCGCGAGCGACGGCCCGGCGCGCCGAGGTGGCGACGATCCTGCGCTTCGCCGGTGCACTCCACCTGATAGGCGGGCACATCGTGATCGAGGCGGAGCTGGATACCGGCTCGGTCGCGCGCCGCCTGCGCAAGGAGATCGCGGAGATCTTCGGTCACGGCTCCGAGGTACAGATCGTTGCCGGCGGTGGACTGCGCAAGGGCAGCCGCTACCTCGTGCGCGTCACGAAGGACGGCGAGGGGTTGGCCCGTCTGGCCGGGCTGGTCGACCTGCGCGGGCGCCCGGTGCGCGGCCTGCCGCACCACGTCGTCGCCGGCGGGATCGCTGACGCTGAGGCGGCCTGGCGCGGTGCCTTCCTGGCTCACGGCTCGCTCACCGAGCCCGGCCGCGCCTGCTCCCTGGAGATCACCTGCCCGTCCACCGAAGCGGCACTGGCCCTGGTCGGGGTGGGCCGCCGGCTGGGCGTTCCGTCCAAGGCTCGTGAGGTGCGGGGCTCGGACCGGGTGGTGGTGCGCGACGGCGACGCCATCGGCGCCCTGCTGACCCGGATCGGCGCGCATCAGAGCGTCCTGGCGTGGGAGGAGCGACGCATGCGCCGCGAGGTGCGCGCCACGGCGAATCGGCTCGCCAACTTCGACGACGCCAACCTGCGTCGCTCGGCCCGTGCCGCCGTCGCCGCCGGAGCACGCGTCGAGCGCGCGATGGAGATCCTGGGCGACGAGGCGCCGGAGCACTTGCTCCAGGCCGGTCGGCTCCGCCTCGAGCACAAGCAGGCGTCGCTGGAGGAGCTGGGCGCGCTGTCCGATCCCCCCATGACCAAGGACGCCGTAGCGGGGCGCATCCGCCGGCTGCTCGCCATGGCGGACAAGCGAGCCGCCGATCTTGGTATCCCGGACACCGAGTCAGCCGTCACCCCGGAGATGCTCGCTCCCTGAGCCCGCCGGCGCCTTGAGTCCGCAGACCATCGCCGCCGTGTCAGACGGGCTGCGGATCGCGCTCGGCCTGCCGTAAGGCCAGGCAGCTCCGCCTCAGAACCGGTACGCCGTCTGACCGAACGGATCACCTTTCGCGTGCGCGTAGATCGTCGTGGGCGCTACCGAGAAGACCTCACTCGGCTGGTCGTCCCATTCGGCATTGCGGAACCCGCCGTCGCGGACCGCGAGCCGCCATCGCCCGTCCCACTTGCCCGCCCACGCCTCGGCCAGCCGCGCGAGTCGATCCGGGTCGGTGACCGCAACGGCGTCCCCCTCGACCACAACGTCGACCCCGGCGTCCCAGGTGTTGCAGCCGGTGGTGAGTACGACGTGGGGATTGGCGCGCAGGTTGGCGAACTTCTGCTCCTTGGCGCCGGTGTGGAAATGCACCGCGTCGTCGACCCAAACGGCGACGAGCGGGGTGACGTGTGGCCGGCCGTCAGGGCGCACCGTGGAGATCCAGAACAGCTCGGCACTGCGAAGGATTCGCTGCGTCTCGTCCCAGGTGACCGCGACCGCTCTCGGGTCGCTGTAGCGCGGGTCGAGCACGGTCGCCGGGGTCATGGTCGTCTCCTCTGGCTGATCGCGAGCTGCGATTGGTCTCCTGGACGCTAACAAGGCCGATTGCACTCTGCAAGCGGTTATCCGACTCGGCGAGCCGTGCACCGAGTGCCCGGCGGCCCGTGCGAAACAGTCGCTCGGTGCGACCCGCTAGTGTTTCGGGCAGGGGTCGGCCGTTGCCGCCCGGCTGCAGTCTGTACCAGATTCGAGGAGCCACCGCAGTGACCGTTCGTGTGGGCATCAACGGCTTCGGCCGCATCGGCCGCAACTTCTTCCGCGCTGTCGTCGCGTCCGGGGCCGACGTCGAGGTCGTCGCGGTGAACGACCTCACCGACAACGCAACCCTGGCGCACCTGCTGCGCTACGACACCATCCTCGGCCGCTTTCCGGGCGAGGTCAGCTCCACCGCCGACACGATCAGCGCCGGCGGGCAGACCTTCAAGGCATTCGAAGAGCGCGACCCGGCCAAGCTGCCGTGGAGCGAGGTGGGCGCCGACGTCGTGATCGAGTCGACCGGATTGTTCACCGACGCCACCAAGGCGCGCGTGCACGTCGACAGCGGCGGTGCCAAGAAGGTGATCATCTCGGCGCCTGCGAAGAACGAGGACGTCACGATCGTCATGGGCGTCAACGACGGCGACTACGACCCGGCCAAGCACACGGTCATCTCGAACGCGTCGTGCACCACGAATTGCCTTGCGCCGCTGGCGAAGGTGCTCGACGACGCGCTGGGCATCGAAAAGGGCCTGATGACCACGATCCATGCCTACACCCAGGACCAGAACCTGCAGGACGGCCCGCACAAGGACCTGCGCCGGGCCCGCGCCGCCGCCCAGAACATCGTGCCGACCTCCAGCGGCGCCGCCAAGGCGATCGGCCTGGTGCTGCCGAAGCTGCACGGGAGGCTCGACGCCTTCGCCCTGCGCGTGCCCGTGATCACCGGCTCGGCCACCGACCTGACGGCCCAGGTCAGCCGTGACACCACCGTCGACGAGGTGAACGCGGCGTACAAGGTGGCCGCCGAGGGTTCCCTGAAGGGACTGCTCACGTACACGGCGGACCCGATCGTGTCTTCCGACATCGTCACCGACCCCGCGTCGTGCATCTTCGACTCCGGTCTGACCAAGGTCATCGGCAACCAGGTCAAGGTCGTCGGCTGGTACGACAACGAGTGGGGCTACTCGCAACGACTCGTCGACGTGGCCCTGCTGGTCGGCGCGTCGCTCTAAGATCATGCGCACCCTCGACGACCTGATCCGGCACGGGGTCAAGGGCCGGCGCGTCCTGGTGCGATCCGACCTCAACGTGCCGCTGAAGGATGGCGCGGTTGCCGACGACGGGCGTATCCGGGCCTCGCTGCCGGTGATCACGAAGCTGCTCGACCGCGGGGCGCGGGTGATCGTCGCCGCGCATCTCGGCCGGCCCAAGGGCGCACCCGACCCGCAGTACTCGCTGCGCCCCGTGGCCGACCGGCTCGCCCAACTGCTCGGCCAGCCCGTCGACTTCGCCCTCGACACGGTCGGGGAGAGCGCTCGGCTGCTGGCGGGCGAACTGAAAAACGGCGACCTGCTGTTGCTCGAGAACGTCCGCTTCCACCCCGGCGAGACGAGCAAGGACGACGCGCAGCGCGCCGCGCTGGCGATGTGCCTGGCGTTTCTGACCGGCGGCGACGACGAGGGCGGTGCGTTCGTCGAGGACGCGTTCGGGGCCGTACACCGCAAGCACGCGTCCGTCTACGACGTGGCGAAGTTGCTGCCGCACTACTGCGGCGACCTTGTCCGCGACGAGCTGACGGTCTTGCGCCAGCTCACGGAAGACCCGAAACGTCCCTACGTCGTCGTCCTGGGCGGCAGCAAGGTCAGCGACAAGCTGGCAGTGATCACCTCGTTGTTGCCGCGCGTCGATCGGCTCCTGGTCGGCGGTGGGATGTGCTTCACGTTCTTGAAGGCGCAAGGCTACGAAGTCGGTGACTCGCTGCTCGAGGACGACCAGGTCGACACGTGCCGGCAGCTGCTCGCCGACAACCCGGACAAGATCGTGCTGCCGTCCGACATCGTGGTGGCTGCTGACGCCACCGACGACGCTGAGACCCAGACCGTTCCGGCCGATGCCATCCCGAAGGACATGAAGGGCCTCGATATCGGCCCACGCACCGTCGCCGCGTTCGCTGCGGACCTCGCTGACGCGCAGACCGTGTTCTGGAACGGCCCGATGGGGGTCTTCGAGGTGGCGCCGTTCGCAGCGGGCACCAAGGGCGTCGCAGAGGCTGTGGCCGCTGCGCCCGGGCTCACCGTCGTGGGCGGGGGCGACTCGGCCGCGGCGGTGCGCAAGCTCCGCCTTCCCGCACACGCGTTCGGGCACATCTCCACCGGCGGTGGTGCCTCGCTCGAGTACCTGGAGGGCAAGACCCTGCCCGGCGTCGCCGTGCTCGAGGAGAGCTGACCTTGCCCCGTAAGCCGCTCATCGCCGGCAACTGGAAGATGAACCTGAACCACCTCGAGGCGATCGCACTCACCCAGAAGATCGCGTTCAGCCTCAAGGAGGAGCACTTCGCCGCCGTCGAGGTCGTCGTGCTGCCGCCGTTCGTCGATCTGCGGAGCGTCCAGACGTTGGTCGACGGCGACCGGCTGCTCATCCGCTACGGCGCCCAGGATCTCTCGCAGTACGACAGCGGCGCCTACACCGGCGACATCAGCGGCGCCATGCTCGCCAAGCTGGGCTGCAGCTACGTGATCGTCGGGCATTCCGAGCGGCGCGAGCATCACGGCGAGGACGACGCGCTCGTGAACGCCAAAGCCAAGGCGGCGTACCGGCACGGGTTGACGCCGATCCTGGCCCTGGGCGAATCGCTAGAGATACGCGAGACCGACGGACACGTCCGGTACTGCACCACGCAGTTGGACGCCGCGTTGGCCGGAATCGCACCCGACCAAGCGGCCGGCATCGTCATCGCCTACGAACCGGTGTGGGCGATCGGCACCGGCCTGGTGGCGAGCCCGGGCGACGCGCAGGAGGTGTGCGCCGCGCTACGCACTCGCCTAGGTGAGCTGTACTCGGCTGAATTGGCTGCCGGGGTGCGCATCCTGTACGGCGGCTCGGTCAACGCCCGTAACGCCGCCGAGATCGTCGCGCAGCCCGACATCGACGGGGCCCTCGTGGGCGGCGCCAGCCTCGACGGGGCCGAGTTCGCCACGATTGTGCTGGCGGCGCGTCCTGCCTGAGGACGACAAGGTAGGCTGTGCCGGATGTTCCGCCGACACTCCATTGGGGCCGATCAATGATCTTCGCGCTGTCGGTCGTGCTCGTCCTCGTCAGCCTGCTCCTCGTGGTGCTCATCCTGCTGCACCGTGGCAAGGGCGGCGGGCTGTCGTCGATGTTGGGCGGCTCGTTCTACTCGAACCTGTCCGGCTCATCCGTGGTTGAGCGCAACCTGGACCGGCTGACGGTCATCGCCGGTATCGTCTGGGCGATTTGCATCGTTGGGCTTGGACTGCTGTACAAGAACAGCTGAGCGACCGATACCCCATCCCCGAGTCATCCCGAGGAGATAACACGTGGCCGGTGGCAGTGCGATCCGGGGTAGCCGGGTCGGAGCTGGTCCCATGGGTGAGAAGGAACGCGGCGAGTCAGCACCGCGACAGCGCATCTCATTCTTTTGCGCTAACGGCCACGAGGTGCGGCCGGCCTTCGCCTTGGACGCCGTGCTCCCCGACACATGGGACTGCCCGCGCTGCGGGTTCCCCGCGGGGCGCGAGTCGGGCACCCCGCCGAGCGCCCCGCGCAACGAGCCGTACAAGACGCACCTGGCCTACGTGAAGGAGCGCCGCTCCGACGAGGACGGTGCGGCGATCCTCGAAGAGGCCCTGCAGCGGCTACGCGCGCGCCGCGGCGAGAATTAGCGCGCACGAGCGCTCGCGCCGAGCAGCGGTAAGCGACTCTCCAGAACCCAGCCACAGGCCGATGCCTGCTTGCCGCTAACAGCGGACAGCGACCCTCGAGAACCCGGCCACCGGTCGATGAGCGCTGACGCGAAGAGCCTGCCGCCGCGGCGCGGCCCGCACCGACGGCGCGAGCGGAGCCGCGGGTCCACCCGAGCGAAGCGAGCGGTGGGGACGCGGATCCGCCCGGGCGGGGGTAAGTTAAGCCGTCGGCGCGCGGTAGAGGTTCGCCGGCAGTTGGGCCGCGGCCTGCCGGTCGACCAGCCACAGCGTGCGGTGCCGGCCGTGCGGGCCTGCCGCCGGTACCTGTACCCGACCGGCGCCGCCGAGAGCCATCGCGACCGCCTGCGCCT
This sequence comes from Jatrophihabitantaceae bacterium, assembly GCA_035263725.1. Classification (GTDB taxonomy): domain Bacteria; phylum Actinomycetota; class Actinomycetes; order Mycobacteriales; family Jatrophihabitantaceae; genus DASXRA01. The sequence goes on from DATFRC010000225.1 coordinate 32,127, forward strand.
TCGACGTCCCCGAGACGACGAACCACACCTCGTTGGCCGCCCCGAGGGCGCGGAAGGTGAGCGAGAGCCGGGTCGGCGGCGGTTTGGGCGAGTTGTGCACGGCAATCACCGACGCCTGCTCCTCGTACACGCCGGGATGCTCCGGGAACAGCGATGCGCAGTGCCCGTCCGGACCGACCCCGAGCAGCATCGCGTCGAAGTGCGGCACGTCCTCGTCTGGATCGGCTGCCGCCGCGAGCTCAGCCGCGTAGGCCTCGGCGGCCGCTTCCGCGTCGTCGCCGTACTCAGCGCCGGCCGCGGGCACCCGGTGCACGTTGGCCGGCTCGAGTGGCAGCGCGTCGAAGAGCGCCGCAAACGCGGGTCGGTCGTTCCGGTCGGGCGAGTCGGCAGGGACGAAGCGCTCGTCGCCCCACCAGAGGCTCACCCGCCGCCAGTCGACCGCGTCGCGCGCCGGATTTCGTTTTAGCGCCGCCATGGTCTGCTCGAGAATGCCGCCGCCGGTCAACCCCAGGAACGCCAAGGCGCGGACGCTCTGTGCGGACACCAGCGTCGTGACGAGCCGCGCGGCCACATCGTCGGCGAGCTGCGCGGGGCTGGACGCGACGACGAGCTCGGGAGGAGCGCCCATCAGCCAGCCGCGCTAGGGGCTTCGTCGGCCAGCGCCGGGTCCCGCCAAATGTGCACGCGCTGGCTGGGCCGGTCGGCCAGCCCGGTCAGCCCGGTGACGGCGCCCAAGGACTGCGCGAAGATCTCGTCGGCGTCGAGGCGGCGCAGTTCCTCGGCGAGCAGCTCGCCCAGTGACCGCTCGGGGAACGGCGCTATAGAGTCTTGCTGGCCCGCTCGCTGCAGGATCAGCTTGCCGCCCTGCGCCTCTGCGGTGATGCTCGCACCGTCGGCGAATCCGATAGTCACCTTGTCGATGTCGCTGCCTCCGGATCTGGTGACCGGCACGTAGCAGCCGAGCCGCGCGGACAGCCACCCGGCGAGCAGCAACGCGGACGGGTCGGCATCGTCGCCGTCGACAGTGGCCGATTCGGCCGCGTCGTGCTGCCCGTCGAGGGCGGACGCCAGCGCTGCCCGCCAGCCGGTGATGCGCGTCCAGGAGAGGTCCGTGTCACCCGGGGCGAAGTCGACAGCGCGCTGCCGCAGTGCCGCGACCCGGTCGTCAGCCCGCTGCACGTCGGTGATGCGCCGATCGGCGAAGACGCCCAGTGGGTCGTAGGAGATGCGATCCGGCGGGGGTCCGTGCCACCAGGTGACGACCGGCGCGTCCGGGGCGAGCAGCGGCAGCGTGACCGACTCGGCATGCAGCGCAAGACGGCCGTACATGCGCATCACGACGGCCTCGCCCGGCCCCAGCCGCCCGCCGAGCAGCACCTCGGCGTCCAGCCGCGGCACCGGCGCATCGATCTGGCGGCGGACCACCATCAGCATCCGCATCGGATGCATGCTCGCCGCGATCGTTGCCGCCTCTTCCGCCTCGATTATGTCTTTTTCGTCGACGACGACCACGAGGGTCAGCACTATGCCGCTCGTGACCGCGCCACCGGTACGGCGTTCGGCAGCCAGCGCCTTGACGACGGCAGTCCCGGTCGTGTCCCACAAAGTCGTCACAGAAGGCTCCCCAAGGTGAGCAGGTCTAACGCAACCGCTGGGCGATGAGCGCTCGCGCGAAGAGCGCGCCGTCCGCGACGCGGTCCGCGCCGCAAGGCGCGGTCGAGATCGAGCTTGCCCGCGCAGGGGGCAGGGGAGATCGAGTCACGGCGCATGACATGAATCCGGCGCATGTTAGGGCCGGCGCCACTGTCGGCCGTCGCGGGCAAGCATCTCGTCGGATGCCTTCGGTCCCCATTCGCCGGCGCGGTACAGGTGGGGTTGCTTGCCCTCCCAGAAGTTCTCCAGCGGATCGATCACCCGCCAGGACGCTTCTACCTCGTCGTTGCGCGGGAAGAGCGTCGCATCGCCGATGAGCACGTCGAGGATCAGCCGCTCGTAGGCCTCCGGCGAAGACTCGGTAAAGGCCTCGCCGTACAGGAAGTCCATCGCGACGTCGCGCACCTCCATCTGCGTCCCGGGCACCTTGGAACCGAACTTCAGCGTGACGCCCTCGTCGGGCTGTACCCGGATCACCAACTGGTTGTGGCCGAGCTCCTGCGTATCGGTCTGGCTGAACGGCAGATGCGGTGCCTTCTTGAACAGCACCCCGATCTCCGTGACCCGCCGGGGGAGCCGCTTGCCGGTCCGCAAGTAGAACGGCACGCCCGCCCACCGCCGTGTCTCGATGCCCAACCGAACGGCAGCGTATGTTTCGGTCCTCGAGTCCGGCGATACGCCGTGCTCCGAGACGTACGCCGCCGCGCGCTCGCCCGCGAGCCAACCCTGGTCGTATTGCCCGCGGACGGCGTAGGCACCCAGGTCGGGCGGTAGCGAGATCGCCCGCAGCACCTTGATCTTCTCGGTGCGGATCGCCTCCGCGGAGAACTCGACCGGCTCTTCCATCGCGGTGAGCGCGAGCAGCTGGAACAGGTGGTTCTGCAACACGTCGCGAGCCGCGCCGGTCGCGTCGTAGAACGCCGCCCGCCCGTCGATGCCGACGTCCTCCGCCATCGTGATCTGCACGGAGTCGACGTAATTGGAGTTCCACACCGGTTCGAAGAGTTGATTGGCGAAACGCAGCGCCAAAATGTTCTGGACCGTCTCCTTGCCAAGGTAGTGATCGATTCGGAAGACGTCCTGGGGCGTGAAGACCGCGTCGACCAGACCGTTGAGCTCGAGCGCACTTTCCAGGTCATGCCCGAAGGGCTTCTCGACGACGACCCTTCGCCAGCCACCGCTTTGCTCGTTGCTGGCAAGGCCGGTGCGCTCCATCTGCTTGAGCACCACCGGGAACATGCTCGGCGGGATGGACAGGTAGAACGCGGCGTTGCCTTTGATGCCGTGGCTCTCGCGCAACTCGTCCAGCGTCTTGCACAGCGTGTCGAACGCGGCATCGTCGTCGAAGGAGCCCGGGACGAACTGGATGTCGGAGGAGAGCCGTTTCCACACCTCGTCGTTCCACGGCGTGCGGGCATGTTCCTTCGCCGACTTCTTCGCCAAGGCTGCGAAGTCACCGTCGCCCCAGTCGCGGCGGGCGAACCCGAGCAGCACGAAGTCGTTCGGCAGCAGCCCGCGGTTGGCCAGGTCATAGATCGCCGGCAGCAGCTTCTTGCGCGCCAGATCGCCGGTCACCCCGAACACGACCAGCGCGCACGGTTCGGGTACCCGCGGGAGCCGGCGGTCGGCCGGGTCGCGCAGCGGGTTACGCAGGGCCGGCGCGGTGTACGGCACGCCCGCCGCCGGCGCTTCCGGGCTCGCCGGCGCCTCGGCCGAGGATGTGTCGGTCACGTGTCCCACCTCGTCGCTATCGTCGGCCGGCTGCGCCGACCCGCGCCTTCACGCTCTCGACGAGGTGTGCGTAGGAATCCTCGAACTTCTGGACGCCTTCGACCTCGAGCAGCTGGATCACGTCGTTGTAGTCGATGCCGAGCTCGGCCAGCCCTTCGAGCACCTGCCGCGACTGGTCGTACGTGCCGGCGATCGTGTTCCCCCGGATCGTCCCGTGGTCGGCAACGGCGTTGATCGTCGCCTCGGGCATGGTGTTCACCGTGTCCGGTGCGACCAGCTCGACGGCGTACATCGTGTCGTCGTAGCGCGGATCCTTGACCCCCGTCGACGCCCACAGCGGGCGCTGCTCGTGCGCCCCCGCCGCCTTGAGTGCACGCCAGCGGTCGGACGCGATCACCTTCTCGTAACGCTCGTACGCCAGCCGGGCATTGGCGATGCCCGCCTTGCCGCGAAGCGCCGCCGCCTCGTCCGTGCCGATCTTGTCGAGGCGCTTGTCGACCTCCGTGTCCACTCGCGACACGAAGAACGACGCCACCGAGAAGATCTGCGACAGATCGTGGCCGGCCGCCTTCGCCTGCTCCAGGCCGGACAGGTAGGCGTCCATAACGCCGTCGTAGCGGTCGAGACCGAAGATCAGCGTGACGTTGACGCTGACGCCGGCCGCCGTGGCCGCCGTGATCGACGCCAAACCCTCCTTGGTGGCCGGGATCTTCACCAGCACGTTCGGCCGGTCGACCAGCCACTGCAGGCCCTTGGCCTCCGCGGTCGTGCGCTCCGTGTCGTACGCGATGCGGGGGTCGACCTCGATCGACGCCCGGCCGTCGACACGGTTCGTCCGGTCATAGACGGGGCGTAGCACATCGCACGCCCACCGGATGTCGTAGGCCATCAGGTAGCGGATCGCACCGTCGAGCGCGATCTGGCGCAACGCAAGGTCGTGCGCCTGCTCGTCGTAGGCGTTGCCGTGGTCGAGAGCCTTCTGGAAGATCGTCGGGTTGCTGGTGACGCCGACGACGTGCTTGGTGTCGATCAGCTCCTGCAGGTTGCCGGACTGCAACCGCTCGCGGCTGATGTCGTCGAGCCAGATGGACACGCCTTGTGCCGAGAGGTCGGCGAGAGCGTCAGTCATGGCATCTCCTCACGTACCAGTTGTGCTACCGGTGATCTTGCCTACCCGATCCAGCGTGGCATGCGCCGCGGCAACAACCCGGTCGGGCGTGAATCCGAACTGTTCGAACAGCACCGAGCCTGATGCGCTGGCGCCGAAGTGGTTGATCGACACGATCTCGCCGGCCTCGCCGACGATCTCCCGCCAGCCCTGGGGGACCGCGGCCTCGACGCTGACCCGCGCCCGCAGGCTCGGCGGCAGCACGTGCTGCTGGTAGGCCTCGTCCTGCGCGCGGAACCACTCGAGGCACGGCAGCGACACGACCCGGGTCGGCGTGCCCTCGGCCTCCAGCCGCTCGCGCGCGGTCAGCGCGATGGACACCTCCGAGCCGGTGGCGACGAGCAGCAGTTCGGGCTTGCCGTTCGACGCCTCCTCGAGGACGTAGCCGCCCTTGTCAGCGTTGCCGACCTTCGCCGGATCAAGCACCGGCAGCGCCTGGCGGGTCAGCGCGAACCCCGCGGGGCGGTCGGTGTGCTCGAGCACGGTCCGCCACACCACGGCCGTCTCGTTCGCGTCGGCGGGACGGACGACGTCCAGCCCCGGGATGGCACGCAACGCTGCCAGGTGCTCGATCGGCTGGTGCGTCGGGCCGTCCTCACCGAGGCCGATCGAGTCATGCGTCCAGACGTAGATCGTCGGGATCTCCATGAGCGCCGCGAGGCGCACCGCGGGGCGCATGTAGTCGCTGAAGATCAGGAACGTACCGCCGTACACACGGGTACCGCCGTGCAGCGTGATGCCGTTCATGATCGAGCCCATGCCGTGCTCACGGATACCGAAGTGCAGCGTGCGCCCGTACATACCGCCCGACCACTCCTTCGTCTGGCGCTCGGGCGGGATGAAGCTCGGCTCGCCCACCATCGTGGTGAGGTTGCTCTCGGCGAGGTCCGCCGAGCCGCCCCACAGCTCGGGCAGCACCGGGGCCAGTGCGGTGAGCACCTTGCCGCTCGCGGCCCGCGTCGCCATCGGCTTCTCGGTGGAGAACGTCGGCAGCACGTCAGCCCACCCGCCCGGCAGAGTGCGGGTGAGCATGCGGTCGAACAGTGCCTTGCGCTCGGGATTCGCCTGCGCCCAGTCGTCGAAGCGCGGCTGCCACTCGGCGTGAGCCGCCCGGCCGCGATCGACCACCTGGCGAACGTGGGCGACCAGCTCATCGTCCATCGGGAAGTGCACGTCCGGGTCGAAGCCGAGGACGATCTTGGTGTCCCGGACCTCGTCCTCGCCGAGCGCCGAGCCGTGCGCCTTGCCGGTGTTCTGCGCGTTCGGCGCCGGCCAGGCAATGATCGTGCGCACGGAGATGATCGACGGCCGGGTCGTCTCGGCCTGGGCTGCCTTGATTGCCGCCTCGAGCGCGACGACGTCCTCGCCGGATTCGACACGCTGCGTGTGCCAGCCGTATGCCTCGTAGCGCTTGAGCACGTCCTCGGAGAACGCCACGTTGGTGTCGTCCTCGATCGAGATGTGGTTGTCGTCATAGATCATGATCAGGTTGCCGAGCTGCTGGTGCCCGGCCAGGCTGGACGCTTCGCTCGACACGCCCTCTTCGAGGTCGCCGTCGCTGCAGAACGCGTAGATGCGGTGGTCGAACACCGACTCTCCGGGCGCGGCGTCGGGATCCCACAGGCCCCGCTCTCGGCGCGCCGCCATTGCCATGCCCACGGCATTGCCCACGCCCTGCCCGAGCGGCCCGGTCGTCGTCTCGACGCCGACGGTGAGTCCGTGCTCGGGGTGACCCGGCGTGCGCGAACCCCAGGTGCGGTACGCCTTGAGGTCGTCGAGCTCGAGACCGTAGCCGCTGTAGTAGAGCTGGATGTAGAGCGTCAGCGACGAGTGCCCGTTCGACAGCACGAAGCGGTCGCGGCCCACCCAGGTGGGGTCGGTCGGATCGTGGCGCAACACCTTTTGGAACATGAGGTACGCCAGCGGAGCCAGGCTCATCGCGGTGCCCGGGTGGCCGTTGCCGACCTTCTGCACGGCATCCATGGCCAGCACCCGGACCGTATCGACGGCCTTGGTGTCCAGATCGGTCCACCATTCGGGATGGGTCTGCACTACTCGATCTTCGAGTCCGCTCACGATCCTCGTGCTCCCTCCTGCCGGCCGTCACGGCACTCCATCGAGCCTAGTCACCTGATGGGCACACGGCCGTGCTGGCCGGTTAATGGCCGGCATCGTCGCGGTGACGCCCACGGGGTGGTGCGGTGCACTTTCAGCCCGCGGATTACCCTGATCCGGTGACGCAGACGTCGGTGGTGAGCACCGTATCGCCGGCCCCGATAGCGTTACCGGTCCCGCGGTCATCGCGCTGGCGGGCATATGTCGCCCTGACCAAGCCGCGCATCATCGAACTGCTGCTCGTCACGACTCTGCCGTCGATGATCCTCGCGGCTGGCGGTCTGCCGCGGTGGAGCGTCGTGCTCGCCACCATGGTGGCCGGCACGCTCGCCGCAGGCAGCGCCAACGCACTGAACTGCTATGTCGATCGCGACATCGATGCGGTCATGCGCCGCACCGGGCACCGGCCCCTGGCGCGGCACGACGTCTCGCCGCGCGAAGCCTTGTTGTTCGGGCTGGCGCTCGGCGTGATCGCCGTCGACATCATGGGGTTCGCGACGAACTGGCTAGCTGCCGGCCTTACCGCGGCGGCCATCGTGTTTTACGCGGTCGTGTACACCATGCTGCTCAAGCGGCGCACCGCCCAGAACATCGTGTGGGGGGGCGCGGCAGGCTGCATGCCCGTGTTGATCGGCTGGACCGCCGTCACCGGACGGCTCGCGTGGGCGCCGCTCATCCTCTTCGCCGTGGTGTTCTTCTGGACGCCGCCGCACTTCTGGGCGCTGGCCATCCGGTTCCGCGAGGACTACCGCCGTGCCGGCGTCCCGATGCTGCCGGTGGTCGCGCCGCCGGTGCGGGTGGCCACCGAGATCGTCGTGTACAGCTGGCTCACCGTGGCCGCGTCGCTGGCTCTCTGGCCCGTCGCGACGGGGTGGGTGTACGGCGTGCTGGCGGCCGGTGCCGGCGCGGTGCTGCTAGTCGCGGCGCACAAGCTGCTGGCCAAGACCCGGGCCGGTCTCGACGGCAAGCCGATGCGGCTGTTCCATCTCTCGAACAGCTACCTGGCATTCGTCTTCGTCGCGCTCGCAGTCGACACGCTCATTCGCTAACCGAGGCGCCCGTACGATCGCAGTCGTGACAGCTCCGATCGCGCTCGTGACCTGCGCGGAACTCGCCGGAGGCGAGGACGCGCAGGAGCTCGATGCGGCCCTGAGCGCGCTCGGCACGCATTCAACCTGGCAGGTGTGGAACGATCCCGCCGTCGACTGGCCGGCCTTCGGCCTCGCGATCCTGCGCTCGACCTGGGACTATCCCCGCGATCGCCGCGCCTTCCTCGCCTGGGCCGAGTCGGTACCGCGGCTGGCCAACGCCGCGGACGTGGTCGCATGGAACAGCGACAAGCGCTATCTCGGCGATGTCGCGGCGGCTGGCATCCCGGTCGTCCCGTCCGAATGGAGTGATCCGGGCGAGCCGGTCAACCTGCCCACCGGCGAGTTCGTCGTCAAGCCGTCGGTCGGCGCCGGCTCCAGGGGAGTGGGCCGCTTCGGACCTGATGCGCACGCGGCGGCTCGCTCACACGCTGCTGCGCTCCACGACGCGGGCCGAGTCGTCATGGTGCAGCCGTACCTCGCCGACGTCGACACCGCGGGTGAGACCGCGCTGATCTACTTCGACGGTGCGTTCAGCCACGCTGTGCGCAAGGCGCCGATGCTGCCCGAGGCCACGGTGCACGACATGGCGCCAGACGGGACCGCGGGCATCGTCGTCCCCGAGCGGATCACCACGCACCGCGCTGATCCGGACGAGTTGCGGCTCGGCGAGCGGGTGATGGCTCTGCTGCGCGGACGATTCGGCGCTGACCTGCTCTACGCGCGGGTCGATGTGATACCGACGCCGTACGGCCCGGTCGTGCTCGAACTCGAGCTGATCGAGCCGTCGCTGCACTTCCGATACGACCAGGACGCCGCGGCGCGCTTCGCCGCGTCGGTATCCCGCCGGCTATGAGCCTGCCGGTCCCGGCTCCCGAGCGCCTGCGGGCGTTGCGGCGCATGAAGGCGAACGCCACCGGGCTGCTGCTGGTCGCGGCGGCAGTGTTCGTCGTGTGCGTGACGGTCGGGGACGGGCACGGCCTGTGGGGGTACGTGCAGGCCGCCGCCGAGGCGTCCATGGTGGGTGGGCTCGCGGACTGGTTCGCGGTGACAGCGCTGTTCCGACACCCGATGGGCATCCCGATCCCGCACACGGCGATCATCCCGCGCAAGAAGGACCAGCTGGGAGCTGCGCTCGGCGGGTTCGTGCAGCAGCACTTTCTCACCGCCTCGGTCGTCGGCGAACACGTCGCGCAGGCAGGCGTGCCGCGGCGCATCGGCGAGTGGCTCGCCGTCCCGGACAACGCGGCACGAGTCGCGGACGAGTTCGCCGCGGCACTCGGGGGCATCGGCTCGTTCGTGCGCGATGACGAGATCCGCGCCGCGGTGGCCGCTTACGCCGAGAAGCGGTTGCGCTCGGCGGATGTGGCGCCGCTGCTCTCCCGGATACTCATCGCGGTGTGCGAGTCGGGACAGCACCAGGTGGCCCTGACCGCCGGACTGCGCGGGCTGATGCGCTTCCTCGACGACAACCGGCCGATCTTCCGGCAGCGCCTTGCCGAGGAGTCACCCGAGTGGGTTCCCGAGTGGGTCGACGACCGCGTGTTCGCCAAGCTCTTCAGCGGGCTGCAGTCGTTCCTGGCAGACGTCATGGCAAACGACTCGCACGAGTTGCGCCAGCAGTTCGACAGGCGGCTGCGTGACTACGCGACGGCGCTGCGGGTCGATCCTGCCAAGGCGGCCAGCATCGACGCCGCGAAACTGCAACTGCTCGACCACCCCGAGGTCCGCGAGTGGCTCAGCACACTCTGGACACACCTCAAGGGCGCCGTTCTCGCTGGTGCCGCCGACCCCGGCTCCGAACTGCGCCGGACGGTCCAGTCGCTGACCGTCCAGGTCGGCACGGCGCTTCGTGACGACCCGTCACTGCAAGCAAAGTTCGAGTCCGTACTGCAGCGCATGGTCAGCCACGTGGCAGCGCGGTACGGATCGGACATCGCCGCGCTCATCTCCACGACGGTCGCGCGCTGGGACGCCGAGGAAACCGGCCGGCGCCTGGAACTTCAGGTAGGCCGCGATCTCCAGTTCATCAGGATCAATGGCACGGTGGTCGGCGCCCTGGTCGGCATCCTGATCCACGCGATCAGCCAGCTGATCTGACCGCCGGCTGGACCGTAAGCAAAACACGCAGGGCGGCGATCCATACCAGGCACGCGCCGAGCATGTGCAGCACGACAAATCCGGCCGGGACGTGCGTGAAGTACTGGATGTAGCCGATCACGCCTTGCGCGAGCTCGATGCCGAGCAGCCACCACGCGGCCCGCCGCGCCGCGGATCCGGCGCCCGTCACCCGCAACAGCACGACGAGGCCGACGGTGAGCCCGATCAGGACCCAGACCACGTCGGCGTGCAGCTGCGCCACGCCACTCGGACTGAGCGCGATGCGATGTGTGGCGCCCTTGTCGCCGGCATGCGGCCCCGTGCCCGTCACAACCGTGCCGAGCGCCAGCACCGTGATCGCAGCGAGGACGATGAGGCGGGCCAGCAGCACGGCCGGGGCAAATCCCGGCTGGGCGGCATCACGCAGCCGCCACCACAGCACGGTCGTCACCGCAATGATCGACATCGAGAGCAGAAAGTGTGCGGCAACCGTCCACGGGTTGAGATCGGTGAGCACGGTAATGCCGCCCATGATTGCCTGCGCCGGGATCCCGAGGAACGCGACCACCGCCAATGTCAGCTCCCGGCGCTGCCGGTAGGCGGCAAGCAGGGTCAAGAAAGCGATCAGGCCGAGCACGAAGGTCAGCTGCCGGTTGGTGAACTCGATGACGCCATGGAAGGAATGTGCACGCGTCGGCGTCAGCGACGCGGCGGTGCACTTCGGCCAGGTGGGGCAGCCCAGGCCGGACGCGGTGAGCCGCACCGCCCCTCCGGTCACGACGATGACGACGTTGGCCACCACCGATGCCAGCGCCAGCTCACGCAACACCCGGGGCGAGCCGAGCCATGCGAGGACCCGGGCGCGCCATCCGACCCGCGCGACGGAGCTCATTCCCACCGGAACCACCTGGCCGCGGCGGGCAGTGCCACCGCCGCCCACACCGCCAGCGTGAGCAAGGCGCGGACCGGCACGCCCGCGCCGTGCTGCAGCACGCTGTGCAGGCCGTCGGAGAGTGCCGCGGAGGGCAGCCATTGGAGCACGTCGGCGACGCCGTCCGGGTACTTCGAGAGCGGGATCGCGATGCCGCCGCAAAAGAGCAGCACCAGCCAGGCCAGGTTTGCCGCGGCAAGCGTGACCTCGGCGCGAAGCGTCCCGGCGAGCAGCAGGCCCAGGCCCCCGAAGGCGAGCGTGCCGAGCGCGATCAGCACCACGACCCAGATCGGGTCGCCCTGGGGATGCCAACCGAGGGCGAAGCCCAGCGCGCAGATTAAGGCGGCCTGCACGACCTCGATGCCCAGCACGGCGAACGTCTTGCCCAGCAACAGCACCCCACGGGGTAGCGGTGTCGCCCCGAGGCGTTTCAGCACCGCGTACTTGCGCTCGAAGCCCGTACTGATCGCGAGGCCGGTGAACGACGCGCTCATCACGGCGAGCGCCAGGATGCTGGGCACGACGAAGTCGATGCGCCGGCCGTCCAACGAGTACAACAGCGGGAGGTTGAAGAAGAGCAGCAACAGCAGCGGGATGACGAGTGTGAGGCCAACTTGCTCGCCATTGCGCAGCTGCAGGCGCCACTCTATGCGGGTCTGCGCCAGCAGCATCCGCGTGGGCGCCGCCGCACCTGGCGCCGGCGTGAAACCCAGGACGGCTGCATTCGCCTCGTAGGCGGCGGTCACGTACGCAGCTCCCCATCGGTGAGCTCGAGGAACACGTCCTCCAGGCTGCGTCGTTCGACCGTGACCTCCTCGGCGAGGACGTCAATGCTGGCGCACCACGCGGTGAGGGCCGCCAGCAGTTGCGGGTTGACCTCGCCGGTCACCACGTAGCGTCCCGGTGCCTCCTCGAGAGCGTGCGTGCCCACAGGCAGCGCGTCGACGAGCGAGGTGAGACGGAGTCCGTGGGGCGCCCGGAACCGGATCTGGCCCTCGGCCCCGGAGCGGGTGAGCTCAGCCGGAGTGCCTACCGCGACCAGACGCCCCGACGCCATAACCGCGATCTGGTCGGCCAGCTGCTCCGCCTCGTCCAGGAAGTGCGTCGTGAGCACGACGCTGACGCCGTCGGCGCGCAGCTGGCGTATGAGGTCCCAGGTGCCTCGTCGCGCCTGCGGGTCCATGCCTGCGGTCGGTTCGTCCAGGAACACCATGGCGGGCCGGCCGACCAGCGCGAGTGCCAGCGACAGACGCTGCTTCTGGCCGCCGGAGAGGCGCCTGACCTGAGTGCCCCTAGCAGCTTCGAGGCCGACCATGTCGAGCAGCCGCGCCGGATCATGCGGATGGCGGGCATATGACGCGAACAGCTCTAGCAGCTCGCCTGCGCGGGCACTGGGGTAGCCGCCAACGCCGTCCTGAAGCATGACCCCGACCAGTGGCTTGAGTGCCGCCCCTTCACGAATCGGGTCGAATCCCATGACGCGTACCTGGCCGGCGTCCGGTGTGCGGAAACCCTCACAGATCTCGATCGTCGTCGTCTTGCCGGCGCCGTTGGGCCCGAGCAGCGCCAGCAGTTCACCGCGTTCGACGGTGAGCGACAGGCCGTCGACCGCGCGTTGTGCGCCGTACGACTTGACCAGGTCGCGCACCTCGAGCGCGGCTTCGCCCACGCGAACAGTCTAGGAATCGCCGGCCGTCGTTTCCGTCACCGGGCGGGCTCAACCGGGCGCGGCTCACATGCCCGGGCCAGCCGGCCGGGATTATGCCGCTGCCTTGACGGTGGAGCCGAATGCGTCCACGTACTCCTGGCCCGAAAGACGCTGCACCGCGATCCTTATCTGCTCGGTCACCTCACGCAGAACTCGGGCGCTGCGCTCGTCCTCGGGCCGGCCGGAGAAGTCCATCGGCGTGCCGAAATGCACGCCGACACTCGCCAGGTGCCAGGTGCGCGTGCCCGGCTTTTGGACCCGCTGCGTATCTACGAGCCCGACCGGCACGACCGGGGCACCGCTGCGCAGCGCGATACGAGCCACGCCGGTGCGAAACTTGTACAGCCGGCCGTCCGGGGAACGCGTTCCCTCCGGGTAGATGCCGAACGCGCGGCCCTGCCCGAGCAGCTCAACACAGAGGTCGACCGCCGCGGCCGCGGCGCGAGTGGCGCTCCGGTCCACAGGCACCTGCCCGATGCCGCCGAAGAAGCCACGCATTACCGCCCCTTTGATCCCGGTACCGGTGAAGTACTCGCTCTTGGCCAGGTAGAAGATCTGCCGGCGCGCCGCCAGCGGGGTGAAGATCTCGTCGGCGAAGGAGACGTGATTGCCGGCGATGATGACCGGGCCCGTGCGGGGAACGTTCTCCAACCCGGTGACGTCCGGCCGGTGCAGCACGCGCAGCAGCGGTGCGACCGTCAACTCCAGGGTCCGGTACAGCACACTGTGAGTATCTACCGGCCAAACGGGTAGGTGTGTTCTGCGCCCCCACTGCTCGCCAGGTCGCCGAAATACGTCATACTGGTGTTGTGAAAATCGACGGCGAGTGCGGCACCCGCGACGCGGTCGCGCGTCAGGTGCTGCGCAGCGGCCCGCAGACGGCCGTGGCGCTCGCCGGCGCGCTGGGCGTCTCGCCTGCTGCGATCCGCCGCCACCTCGACGCGCTCGTCGCCGAGGGCGTCCTCGTCGAGCGCGAACCTCGCCCGGTCGCGCAGCGCGGACGCGGTCGCCCGGCACGCGCGTACGCCCTGACCGACGAGGGACGTGCCCGCTTCCCGCACGCTTATGACGATCTCGCGAGCACGGCGCTGCGGTATCTGAACGAGACCGGGGGAGCCGACGCCGTCGCGGCGTTCGCGGCGCACCGGGCAGATCGGCTCGCCGAGGCGATCGCGCCGCAGGTGTCCGGACACACGATCGCCGAGCGCGCCGAACGCCTCGCCGGTGCGCTGAGCGCCGAGGGCTACGCTGCCTCGACCGCTCCGTCAGGTGTCGGCGTACAGGTCTGCCAGCACCACTGCCCGGTGGCTCACGTCGCCGCCGAGTTCCCCGAGCTGTGTGAGGCCGAAACCCGTGCCTTCGAGCGCGTGCTCGGAACGTACGTCCAGAGGCTGGCCACGATCGCCCATGGCGACGGGGTCTGCACCACGCACGTCCCGCAACCACCGTCCCGACAGGGGAGGAACGCATAGTGACGCTTACCCAGGACGAGCAGATAGCTGCACTGTCCAAGTACGGGTATGGCTGGGCCGATAGCGACATCGCCGGCGCGAGCGCGCGGCGCGGGCTGTCCGCCGAGGTCGTCGCAGACATTTCGGCGAAGAAGAACGAGCCTGCGTGGATGCTCGAACGCCGCCTGAAGGCACTGTCGATCTTCGAGAAGAAGCCGATGCCTAGCTGGGGGGCCGACCTCGCGGGCATCAACTTCGACAACATCAAGTACTTCGTCCGGTCGACCGAGAAGCAGGCCGCGAGCTGGGACGAACTGCCCGCCGACATCAAGAACACCTACGACAGGCTCGGCATCCCCGAGGCGGAGAAGCAGCGCCTCATCGCGGGCGTGGCGGCGCAGTACGAGTCCGAGGTGGTCTATCACAAGATTCGCGATGACCTCGAGGAACAGGGCGTGATCTTCCTCGACACCGACACGGGGCTGAAGCAGCATCCGGAACTGTTCGAGGAGTACTTCGGCTCGGTAATCCCGGCTGGCGACAACAAGTTCGCGGCGCTGAACACCGCGGTGTGGTCGGGCGGCTCGTTCATCTACGTGCCGAAGGGGGTGCACGTCGAGATACCTCTGCAGGCCTACTTCCGCATCAACACCGAGAACATGGGCCAGTTCGAGCGCACGCTGATCATCGTCGACGAAGGCGCCTACGTGCACTACGTCGAGGGCTGCACCGCACCGGTCTACAGCTCCGACTCGCTGCACAGCGCAGTGGTAGAGATCATCGTGAAGAAGGACGCCCGCTGCCGGTACACGACCATTCAGAACTGGTCGAACAACGTCTACAACCTGGTCACGAAGCGGGCCAAGGCGGAGGCCGGCGCCACCATGGAGTGGATCGACGGCAACATCGGCTCCAAGGTCACCATGAAGTACCCGGCCGTGTGGCTGATGGGCGAGCACGCCAAGGGCGAGGTCCTCTCGATCGCGTTCGCCGGCGAGGGCCAGCACCAGGACGCAGGCGCCAAGATGCTGCACCTGGCGCCCCACACGTCCTCGACGATCGTGTCGAAGTCGGTGGCGCGCGGTGGCGGCCGCACGTCGTACCGGGGTCTGGTCGAGGTGCACAAGGGTGCCCACCACTCGGCGTCCACCGTGAAGTGCGACGCGCTGCTCGTCGATACGGTCAGCCGTTCCGACACCTATCCGTACGTCGACGTGCGAGAAGACGACGTGTCGATGGGCCACGAGGCCACTGTGTCCAAAGTGAGCGCCGACCAGCTCTTCTATCTGATGAGCCGAGGGCTGACGGAGGACGAGGCGATGGCCATGGTGGTGCGCGGCTTCGTCGAGCCGATCGCCCGCGAGCTGCCCATGGAGTACGCACTGGAGCTCAATCGCCTGATCGAGCTGCAGATGGAAGGGGCCGTGGGCTGACGTGACGGCCACGCTTCAGCATTCACACAACGGTCGTACCGGCACCCCTCCCGAGCGGTTCACCTCGACCGATCCGTCCGCGTTCCCGACCCCCACCGGGCGTGAGGAAGAGTGGCGGTTCACGCCGGTTCGCAGGCTGCGCGAGTTGTTCGCGCCTCTTGAGCCGACCACCCGCATCACCGGCGACGTTCAGGCGCCCGACGGCGTCACGTGGGCCATTGAGCCACCCACGCCCGCAGAGGTGCTGGCGCCCGCCGACCGGGTGAGCGCGCTGGCCCTCCAGGGCGCACCGCAGTCGTTCGTGCTGCGCGTGCCGCCTCGGGCCCAGCTTGACGAGCCGGTGCTGATAGCCGGCACCGTCACACCCGGCACGGCCTACGAGCACATGGTGATCGAGGTCGGCGAGAGTGCTACCGCCACGGTCGTGGTCGACTACTCCGGCTCCGCGACGATCGCCGAGAACGTCGAGATCGTCGTCGCGGACGGCGCGTCGCTCGAGCTGGTGAGCATCCAGGGATGGGACGCGGATGCGATCCATCTCAGCGCGCACGCCGCGCGGTTGGGCCGCGACGCCCGGCTCAAGCACGTGGTCGTCAACCTCGGTGGGGCCATCGTCCGGCTCAACCCGACAGTGCGGTTCACCGGACCCGGGGCCCGCGCCGATCTGCTGGGCGTCTCGTTCGCCGGTCCGGGCCAGCATCTCGAGACGCGCCTGTACATCGAGCACGACCGGCCCGACTGCACGTCCGACGTGCTCTACAAGAACGCACTGCAGGGCGTGGGCGCACGCACCGTGTGGATCGGCGATGTGCGCATCAGACCCGCCGCCACCGGCACCAGGACGTTCGAGCTCAACCGGAACCTGGTGCTGACAGACGGTGCCCGCGCCGATTCGGTGCCCAACCTCGAGATCGAGACGGGCGAGATCGTCGGTGCCGGGCATGCCAGCGCCACGGGCCGGTTCGACGACCTGCAGCTGTTCTACCTGCGCTCGCGGGGCATTCCCGAAGACGAGGCGCGGCGGCTGGTCGTGCGGGGATTCTTCGCCGATGTCGTCGGGCGGATCGGCCTCCCTGACCTGGAACAGCGGCTGATGGCCGCCATCGAAGCGAGATTGGAAACCGCGTGAGCGTTCTGGAGATTCGCGACCTGCACGTCAACGTCGACGACATCGAGATCCTCAAGGGCGTCGACCTGACGGTGTCCTCGGGTGAGACGCACGCGCTCATGGGGCCGAACGGGTCAGGTAAGTCGACGCTCGCCTATGCGATCGCCGGCCACCCGAAATACAGGGTCACCCGTGGCCAGGTCCTCCTCGACGGTGCCGACGTGCTGGCGATGACAGTCGACGAACGGGCGCGGGCCGGGCTTTTCCTCGCCATGCAGTACCCGGTCGAGGTCCCAGGCGTGTCGGTCTCCAACTTCCTGCGCACCGCGGCCACGGCCGTGCGGGGCGAGGCGCCCAAGCTGCGTGCCTGGGTGCGCGAGGTGAACGATGCGATGGCCGCCCTCGGCATGGACAAGTCGTTCGCCGACCGCAACGTCAACGAGGGTTTCTCCGGCGGAGAGAAGAAGCGACACGAGATCCTCCAGCTCACCCTGCTCAAGCCGAAGATCGCGATTCTGGACGAGACGGACTCCGGCCTGGACGTCGACGCACTGCGCATCGTGAGCGCCGGCGTCAACCAAGTGCGCGAGACCGGAATCGGCACGCTGCTCATCACGCACTACACACGCATCCTGCGCTATGTCGAGCCCGATTTCGTCCACGTGTTCTTCGACGGGCGGATCGTCGAGTCCGGCGGCGCTGAGCTCGCGGAGCGGCTCGAGGAAGAGGGCTACGCCCGCTTCGGCGTCAACGAGACGGCGCTGGCATGAGCTTTGACGTTGAGACTGTCCGCAAGGACTTTCCGATCCTTGCCCGCGAGGTGCACGGCGCGCCCTTGGTGTATCTCGACAGCGCGAACTCGGCGCAGAAGCCGCAGGTCGTCCTCGACACGCTGACAGACTTCTACTCGCAGCACTACGCGAACGTCGCGCGTGCTGTCCACACCCTGGGCTCCGAATCGACCGCCGCATTCGAAAGCGCCCGGGACACGGTGGCCGCGTTCATCAACGCGCCGAGCCGCGACGAGGTTGTGTTCACCAAGAACATCTCCGAGTCGCTGAACATGGTCGCGTACGCGCTGTCGAATGCGGCGACGACACCGGGTGCCGAACGGTTCCGCGTCGGTCCCGGCGACGAAATCGTCGTGACCGAGATGGAACACCACTCGAACCTGGTGCCGTGGCAACTGCTCGCGCAGCGCACCGGCGCCGCGTTCAAGTGGATTCCGCTCGACGACGAGGGACGCTTGGACGCCGATGCGATCGAGCGGGTGATCACCGAGCGAACGAAGATCGTGGCGTTCGTCCACCAGTCGAATGCCCTCGGCACCGTCAACCCCGTGCCGCGCATCGTCGCCCGAGCGCGTGCCGTCGGGGCATTGACCGTGGTCGACGCCGCGCAGTCGGCCCCGCATCGCCCGCTGGACGTGCAGGCGCTCGGCGCCGACTTCGTCGGCTTCACCGGGCACAAGCTGTACGGGCCGACCGGAATCGGCGTGCTGTGGGGCCGCTACGAGCTGCTCGCCGAGCTGCCGGTGTTTCTGGGCGGCGGCGAAATGATCGAGACCGTGGACATGACCGGCACCACCTTCGCCAAGCCCCCGCACCGTTTTGAGGCGGGAACGCCGCCGATCGCCCAGGCCGTCGGGCTGGGGGCCGCCATCGATTACGTGAGTGCGCTGGGCATGCACAACATCCAGGCGCATGAGGAGCAGCTCACCGTATACGCGCTCGACGCGCTGTCCACTGTGGACGGTCTGCGCATCATCGGTCCGGCCACGGGGATCGACCGCGGAGCCACAATCGCCTTCACGATGCGCGGCGTGCACCCACACGACGTGGCGCAGATCCTCGACGAGCAAGGCATCGCGGTCCGAGCCGGGCACCACTGCGCCCGACCGGTGTGCGTCCGCTACGGAATACCAGCGACCACGCGGGCGTCATTCGGGGTATACACCACGACGCACGAGATCGACGTGCTGGTGCGCGGCCTAGAGCAGGTGAAGGAGGTGTTCGGGTGAGCGTCCCGATGGACTCGATGTACCGCGAGATCATCGTCGACCATTACAAGCACCCGCAGCACCGCGGTCTGCTGGACGATTTCGACGCCGAGATTCACCACGTCAACCCGACTTGCGGGGACGAGGTCACCCTTCGGCTGCGTGTCGCGGACGGCACCGTCAAGGACGTGGGGTGGGTCGGCGAGGGTTGCTCGATCAGCCAGGCGTCGACGTCCGTGATGAGCGAGCTGGTCGTCGGCCGGCGGGTCGACGAGGCCCTGGCGATGCAGGAGAAGTTCCTGCGGCTCATGCAGTCTCAGGGACAGGCCGAACTGTCCGACGAGGAAGCCGACGAACTCGGCGACGCCGTCGCCTTCGAGGGCGTGTCGAAGTATCCGGCGCGCGTCAAGTGTGCATTGCTCGGATGGATGGCGATGAAGGGCGCGGTCGCCGCCACGCAGGAAGGAAACTGACGATGACGGCAACGCTTCCGTCGCGGGACGACGTCGAGGAGGCCATGCGCGACGTGGTCGACCCCGAGCTCGGCATCAACGTCGTCGATCTCGGCCTGGTGTACGACGTGCGCATCGAGGCCACCGAAGAGGGTAACCCGCCGGTCGTGACTCTGGACATGACGCTCACCTCGGCGGCGTGCCCACTTACCGACGTTATCGAGGACCAGGCGGCCGCGGCGCTGTGCGGCGGCCCCCAGCCGGTCGCTGGCGACGTCAAGATCAACTGGGTGTGGATGCCGCCGTGGGGGCCGGACCGGATCACCGACGAGGGACGCGAGCAGCTGCGCGCCCTCGGGTTCAACGTCTGATCCGGGTTCCCCGACCCGATCGAGCAAGGTTCCCTCGTCTCAGACCAGGAATTCTTGCTCAATCGGTCAGCCGAGGCGGGATTGCCGTGACGCTTGAGTGCGTTGCTGAGGGTATGACCATTGAAGCGCCCGCCCGGGGGCGTATTCGCATCGAGCGGTCCGCCAAGCGGGTCCGCGCCTACTTCGCCGGGGTGGTCGTTGCCGATACCACCCGCCCCGTGCTCGTCTGGGAGAAGCCGTACTACCCGACGTACTACCTGCCCGTCGCCGACGTGCGCACGGATCTGCTGCGGGCCGAGTCCGGCACCCGGCATTCGCCGAGCCGTGGCGATGCCCAGGTCTTCAGCCTGGCTGTAGACGACCGGATCGTCGAGGCGGCGGCGCTGCGCTACCCCGATTCGCCCATCGAGGAGTTGCGTGACCTCGTTCGCTTCGAATGGAACGCGCTGGACGCCTGGTTCGAGGAGGACGAGGAAGTCTTCACGCACGCGCGCGACCCGTACACCCGAGTCGACATCCTGCCGAGTTCCCGGCACGTCCGCGTGGAGGTCGACGGCGTGACTGTCGCGGAGTCGACGAGCTCGCGAATCTTGTTCGAGACGGGGCTCCCCGTCCGCTACTACGTGCCGAAGACGCACGTGCGGATGGATCTGCTGACGCCAACCGACACCGTGTCGCACTGCCCGTACAAGGGCGAGGCCGAGTACTGGAGCGTGGCCGGGCACAGGGACCTCGCATGGTCCTACCCGACGCCGCTGCCGGAGAGTGAGCGCATCGCCGGCCTGGTCGGGTTCTACAACGAGAAGGTCGACATCTTCGTCGACGGTGTGCTCCAGGAGCGCCCGCACGCCAAGTTCAGCTGACCCGTCCCGCCGAGCGAAGGCATACTGCCGGTGCGAACTCACCCACCAGGGTGCGCTGCCACCAGGCGCCGGTGGCACGGCGTTCCGGCCAGGTCGTGAACCGGTACCGGTACAGCACGGCCCTGACGAATCGTGGCGGCGTGTCAGGGAACGGATTGCCGCGCAGCAGTTTCAGCACGTCGCGGTCGCCCTCGAGCAGCTTGGTAAGCAGTGCGGTGAACCAGGACCCGGCGTAGCGGGGCGAGAGCGGGATGAACCACATCAGCCAGTCCAGGCGAAGGTGGTAGGGCGCGAACTGGCGCGGCCGGCGGCGCGGATCCCCGGGCTTGCCCTTGAACTCGTACGGCAGCCACGTTGTGTCCGGCGTGAGCGTGGCGTCCGCCGTTCCCTCGATGATCACCTCGTCGCGGTGGCGGCTGATGGTGCCGAATGCGCCGTAAGTGTTGACGAGGTGGAACGGATCGAAGCTGTAGTTCATGATCTGCCGGCTGGAGAGCAGGTTGCGCGCGGGCCGGTAGCTGCGCACAACGATCAGCGCCGCTGCGGCGAACACGACGGCCTGGTACCAGGTCGGTGTGGCGTGGAAGTGGTGCCGATGCGTCACGAGCGAACCGTCTAGTGCAGACACCGCGATCACGATGGTAAGCCAGTTCAGCCAGGCGAAGTTGCCTGACGCGATCAACCACAGTTGCGTCACGATCATGACCCCGGCGGCGATGCTGGCCACCGGCTGCGGGGTGAACAAGAGCACGGGCGCGACGAGCTGCGCGAAATGATTCGCCGCCACCTCGATACGGTGCAGCCGGTCGGGGAGCCGGTGGAAGTACCAGCTGAACGGCCCGGGCATCGGCTGCGTCTCGTGGTGGTACCGCAGGCAAGTGAGATCGCGCCAGCACGGGTCGCCGCGCATCTTGATCAGCCCGGCCCCGAACTCGACGCGGAACAGCAGCCAGCGCAGCGCCCACAGCACCAGCACCGGCGGCGCCACCCGGGAATTGCCGAGGAAGATCGCAAGGAATCCGGTCTCGAGCAGCAGGGATTCCCAACCGAACCCGTACCACGTCTGTCCGACGTTGACGATCGACAGGTAAAGCCCCCACAACGCCGCCCAGATCAGCATCGACGTCCAGAGCGGCACGACGTCGGCGAGCCCGGCAACAGTGGCCGCCGCCAGCGCGGCGCCGCTCCAGGCGCTGATCCCGAAGAACCGGTCGGTGTAGTGCAGGTGGAACAGGCTGGGTGCTTGCCGCATCGTCGCCCGCCGCAGGAAGCGGGGGATGGGCTGCAAGCCGTGCGAGCCGAGCAGTGCCCGGAACTGGTTCGCAGCGACGACAAAGGCGATCAGATACAGCGCGGCCAGTCCGCGCTGGAAGACCAGGCGAGACAGCCAATAGTCCGGCGCGTCGAACCACCGCATTCGCGCTCAGCTCCCAAAGGCCTGCCGCAGAGCCACGCGCGCGGCGTGATAGCCGCACATGCCGTGTACGCCCGGCCCCGGTGGCGTCGAGGACGAGCACAGGTAAATGCCACGGCCCGGGGTCGCATAAGGCACCCGCGCGAATGTGGGCCGGAACAGCAAGCGCAACCCGTCGGCGCGCCCGCCTCCGATTTCGCCGCCGACATTGTTGCGGTTGCGCGCCTCCAGCAGCGCGGGCGTGGTAACGCCGCGCGCCAGGACGACGTCGCGGAATCCGGGCGCGAACCGCTCCAACTGGGCCTCGATGGCGTCGGTCAGATCACCGGTCCAGCCGTTCGGCACGTGCGCGTATACCCACAGGACGTGGGAGCCGGCAGGCGCGCGCGTGTCGTCGAACAGGCTGGGCTGGGCGACGATAAGGAACGGCCGCGTAGGCGCGTGGCCACGATGCACGGCGCGCAGCGCGGCGCCGATCTCGTCGAGCGACGCTCCTAGGTGGACTGTTCCGGCACGCTGACAATCGCGTGCGATCCACGGCACCGGCGCGGACAGTGCGTAGTCGATCTTGAAGACGGCCGGGCCGCGGGAACGCCGGCGTAGTTGCGCGGTGTAGCGCTCCGGCAGCCGTTTGCCGGCGATCGCGGCGAGCTGCGCCGGGTCGGTGTCGAACAGGTATGCATCGGCCGCGGGCAGCTCGGCAAGCGACTCCACGGGATGGTCGACCTTGACGCGCCCGCCGAGCGAGCGCAGCAACGACACCAGCGCGTCGGACAGTGCCTGCGAGCCACCCCGGGGAAACGGCCACCCGGTGGCGTGCCCGGCCAGTGCGAAGGCCATGGCGACACCGCCGGTGACCGGTGAGGACAGTGGCGCGATGGCGTGCGCGGCGAGCCCTGCGACCAGACTGCGGGCCCCGTCGCCGCGGAAGCGGCGGGCGAGCACGGCGGCGGGGAGTCCGGCGGGCAGGCCGAAGCGGGCCAGGAGCAGCGGGTGCGGCGGCCAGCCGGCGAGCGGGGCGCGCAGGATGTCGGGGGCCAGTTCGTCCCAGCGCCCGGCGAAGGGCCGCACCAGGTGCAGGTACGCGCGCCGGTCGGGGCCTAGCGAGGCAGCCGTGTCGTGCGGGGAGGGAGCCAACACAGCGGCGGTTCCGTCCGGGAACGGATGGGCAAGGGGCAGGTCCGGGTGCACCCAGGTCAGGCCGTGCTCGCCGAGCGGCAGGGCGCGCAGCACCGGCGAGCCAGCGGCAAGCGGATGTACCGCCGAGCACGTGTCGTGCCGGAATCCGGGCAGCGTGAGCGCAGCGGTGCGCGCGCCGCCGCCCGGTGTGGCGCTTGCCTCATAGACGACGACGTCGAGGCCGGCCTGGGCCAGCGTCACCGCGGCGGTCAGGCCGTTCGGCCCCGCGCCGATGACAATTGCGTCTGGCACGGTCCCTATCGTGGCCCATGACCGCGTCTTCCGCGTCGAGGTTCGTGCTGCCTACCCGAGGCTCGTCGCGCTGAACGTGTTGCAGGCCTTCGGGTTGCCGGTCCGGTAGCCGGTGGTCAGCCACTTCTCGCGCTGCGCCGACGTGCCGTGGGTGAACGTGTTCTGGTTCACGGTGCCGCCGCCGAGATTCTTCTGGATCCAGTCGTCGCCGATCCGCCCGGCCGTGTCGAGCGCGCGGTTGAAGTCGTCCTGGGTTATCTCGGTGATCAGCGGCGGCTCGCCGTTCGGGCCCGGCTCGGTCGCGTGCTTCGCCCACACGCCGGCGAAGCAGTCCGCCTGCAGTTCGAGGCGCACCGAATCCGACGTGGGTCCCTGCTGGGTGCGAACCCGCGACTCGATTCCGAGCAGGTCCTGCACATGGTGGCCGTACTCGTGGGCCAGCACGTACGCGTCGGGGAACAGCCCGCCCTCGGTGCCGAACTGTTTGTGCAGGTCCTCGTAGAACGTCAAGTCGATGTAGACGCGCTGGTCAGCCGGGCAGTAGAACGGCCCGGAGTCGCTGGTCGCGCCGCCGCAGCCCGTCTGCACCTGCCCGCTGAACCAAACCGTCGGCACCGGCGCGTACTGCTTGCCGAGCTTGGGTAGTTCGCGGGTCCAGTACGCCTGGATGGAGTCGATGTCGGCTACTGCTGCACAGTCCAGCTTGGCGTTGGCGTCCGCTCCGGTCTGGCACTCCTGCTGGACTTCGGAGTTATCAGCGGTCGGCGTGCCGTTTTGCCCCAACTGACCGAGCACGTTGCCGAGACCGTTGCCGCCGCCCCCTCCGACGACGTTCAGCAGCAACACGACGAGCAGCCCCACCACACCGAGGCCACCACCACCCAGCGCGACGCGCCCCCCACGGCTTCCGGGAAGCATGCCGCCGCGGCGCGCGTCCAGCACTTCAGACGTGTCGAGCCGGGCGTTCTCGTTGTACTTCACCGGGGCACATCCTCGCAGGGATCGCTGCACCCGGCTATGCCGTCGCGGGCACCCTCCGGAGCCGGGTCGCGAGCGCATACAGCCCGGCCGCCGCCACCCCGGCCAGCGCCAGGCAGCCGAGCCACAGGGCCGCCGGGTTCGCCGCGTACACGCGGGAGCCGAGGAACGGCGCGAGCATCGCGGACGCCCCCCACGCCAGGCCCACGGCTCCCAGGTACCGGCCGCGCAGTGCCTCGGGGGCGATGGACGCGACCAGCGCCATTAACGCTGTGGTCTGGCCGATCTCGCCCAGCGTCCACACGACGACGGTGAGCCCGAAGGCCCAGGTGCTGTTGCACACGCCGCTCAGCGCGATGCCGCCGCCGACGAGCAGGATCGTGACCGGCAGCAGCACGGTGCCCGGCGCACGCGCGATGAGGTTCAAGACGAGGGGCTGCACGATCACGATCACGATGCCGTTCACTGCCATGATCAGCCCGTAGGAGCCGGTGCCCAGTCCGGCGTCGCGCACCGCCAGCGGCAACGTCACGTACACCTGGCCGTACAGCGTCGCGTAGCAGAGGAACAGGGCCACGAGGGCGAGCAGCATCCGGTCGCGCAGCATCAGCCGCCAGGCAGGCTCCTCGTGCTCATGGCGCACAGCGCTGGCCGGCCGGGTCTCGGGCACCTTGCGCAGCACGACGAGCCCGAAAAGCAGGCTTGTCACCGCGTCGACGGCGAACAGCACCCCGAAGCCCAGCTGCACCAGGAGACCCGCCGATAGCGCGGCCACCGAGAAGCCGAGGTTGATCGCCCAGAACTGCAGCGCGAACGCTCGGGTGCGCTGCTCACCGTCGAGCAGATCGGCGACGGCCGCCGAGCTCGCCGGCCGGTAGATGTCACCGACGACGCCGAGGAACAACGCCGCCAGCATGATCGCGGGCAGGCCGCGCGCCAGCGCCAGCAGGCCCAGCGCGAACGCGACCGCAAACATGCCGAGGCTCAGTGTGGTGCGCCGTCCGATGCGGTCGGTGAGGTAACCGCCGATGGGCTGGGAGACGAGCGACCCAGCGCCCCACACCGTGACGACGGTGCCGGCGGTGGCGATCGACAGGTGCCGCGGACCGGTGAGGTACAAGATCGCGAACGGTTCGATGAACGTGCCCGCGCGGTTGATCAGCGTGCCGAGCCACAGCCACCAGTACGGGGCGGGCAGGCCGTCGACGCGGCGGCGAAACGCGGCGCGGGCACGAGAGGGCGATCGAGGTGGAGCAGCTGTCGCCGCCTCGGTGTCTTGCACCGCTCCAGACAATCATCAGGCCCTGACGTGCGGCGACGCATTTACGTAGCGGCGGCCCGTTACACTGGGCTCGTGCATCGACTCCCGAGTTGAGCAGGCGACGTTGTCCCGTCGCCCATCTCGCGTCCAGTCCAGGGAGTCCTGTATCTCATGATCTCGACAACTAATCTCGAACTGCGCGCCGGCGCGCGCGTTCTGCTCGAACCCACCAGCCTCCGGGTCCAGCCCGGAGATCGCATCGGCCTCGTCGGCCGCAACGGCGCCGGCAAGACGACCACGCTGCGTGTTCTCTCCGGTGAACGCCCGCCGCACGCGGGCACAGTCAACCGGCGCGGCGGAGTCGGCTACCTACCGCAGGACCCACGCACCGGCGATCTCAGCGTGACCGCCCGGGACCGGGTCCTGTCCGCGCGTGGACTCGACCGGCTCGTCACCGACATCGCGAAGGTTCAGGTGCAGCTCGCGGAGCAGCCTGACGACCATGCGCTGGTGCGGCGTTACGGCCACCTCGAGGAACGCTTCGCCGGGCTCGGCGGATACGCCGCGGAAAGCGAGGCGGCGCGAATCTGTGCCAACCTCGGCCTGCCCGACCGGGTGCTCGCGCAGCGGCTCGGCACCCTGTCCGGTGGGCAGCGCCGGCGCGTCGAACTCGCGCGCATCCTGTTCGGTGCCGAGGGCGACGACCGGGTGACGCTGTTGCTCGACGAGCCGACCAACCATCTCGACGCGGATTCGATCACCTGGCTGCGCGGCTTCCTGCGGCAGCACGACGGCGGGCTGATCGTGATCAGCCACGACGTCGCGCTGCTAGACGCCGTGGTCAACAAGGTCTGGTACCTCGATGCGAATCGCGCGAAGCTCGATATCTACAACGTCGGATGGACGACCTACCTCCAGCAGCGGGAGGCCGACGAGCGGCGCCGGCACCGCGAGCGTGCGAACGCCGAGCGCAAGATCGAAGCGCTGCGCTCCCAGGCGGACAAGATGCGGGCGAAGGCCACCAAGGCCCGCGCCGCCCATCAAATGGACCGGCGCGCCGCTGTGCTGGAAGCGAATCTCGCCGAGGTGCGGGTGGCTGACAAGACAGCCCGGCTGCGCTTTCCCCAGCCCGCCCCGTGCGGGCGCACCCCGCTCGTCGCCTCGGGGCTGTCGAAGTCCTACGGCTCCCTCGAGGTGTTCACCGATGTCGATCTCGCCGTCGACCGGGGCGCCCGGGTTGTCGTTCTCGGGCTGAACGGCGCCGGCAAGACCACGTTGCTGCGGTTGCTCGCCGGCCTGGAGCCACCGGACACCGGTGAGGTGCGGGACGGGCATGGGCTGCGACTCGGCTACTACGCGCAGGAGCACGAGACGCTTGACGTCGACCGCAACGTTCTCGAGAACATGCGCTCGACTGCGCCGTACGAGATGAGCGACACGGATCTTCGCAAGATCCTCGGTGCGTTCCTCTTCTCCGGCGACGACGTGGACAAACCGGCTTCGGTGCTATCAGGTGGTGAGAAAACCCGTCTGGCCCTGGCGATGCTGGTGACCAGCGCCGCGAACGTTCTGCTGCTCGATGAGCCGACCAACAACCTCGACCCGGTCAGCCGCGAGCAGGTGCTGGGCGCGCTGCGCACCTACACCGGCGCTATCGTCCTGGTTACCCACGACGAGGGCGCGGTGTCTGCGCTGAACCCCGAAAAGGTGATCCTGCTACCGGACGGGGTCGAGGACTCGTGGAGTGAGGACCTCGCTGATCTTGTCGCCTTGGCCTGAGTTATTCGGCGTTTTGTCCCGGCCGTCCGCGCAGTTGTGCAACACAAGGGCCTGACGATCTTGCGCGGGCGTACTCGCCGCTGCTATCAAGTGCGCGACGGGTCACGCGTGTAAGTGTGAATAGGCCGTTGGACACTACGCAGCGGTGCGTGGCGTCCGCCGTCAAACGTTTACAGGTCGGGGAGAGAGATCAGCCGTCAGGCATGGTCGCTCGCGGGGACGAGTCCGAAGGGTCGAGGCATGGCCGTGCTGAAGAAGGGCGCCCGCATCACCGGGGCCGAGCGCAACAAGCTCGCGAACGACCTGCGCAAGCAGTACGACAAGGGGCGCAGCATCCGAGAACTCGCCGAGAGCCACGGGCGCTCATACGGCTTCGTACACCGGGTGCTGACCGAGTCGGGCGCGACGCTGCGCGGCCGTGGCGGCGCGACTCGCGCCAAGAAGAAGGGCAAGTAGCGCTGATCGACATCCCGCCTGAGGCGGGCTTCCGGCTCGACGTTGCGGAGACGGTCGCGACGATCACGTTGAGCCGGCCCGAACGGCTCAACGCCCAGACGCCGCAGACCTGGACCTGGCTGAGCCGTACCGGCGCGGAGCTTCCGGGCAACATTCGCGTGGTGGTCGTACGCGGCGAGGGACGGGCGTTCTCAGCCGGGCTCGACCGGGCGATGTTCGCTCCTGACGCCGGCGTCGGCCTCTTCGCGCTCGCCGCCGCTGCGGCGGACGAGGCCGGCGACACGATCGCCGGCTACCAGGCCGCCTTCGGGTGGCTCGCCCGCCCGGACGTCGTAAGCGTGGCTGCCGTCCATGGGCACGCGATCGGCGCGGGATTCCAGCTCGCGCTCGCGTGCGACATTCGTATCGTCGCCGACGACGCCCAGTTCGCTATGGCGGAACCGAGCCTGGGCCTGGTGCCCGACCTCGGCGGCACGAAGCGACTGGTCGAGCTGGTCGGGTACTCCCGTGCCGCCGAAATCTGCCTGACGGGGCGCCGGGTGCCGGCCGACGAGGCGCTGCGCATCGGACTGGCCTCGACAATCGCGCCGGCGGGTGACCTCGCCCGGGTCGTGGACGCGACCGTGGCGGCGCTGCTCGCCGTGCCCCGCGATGCGGCGATCGAGACCAAGGCACTGCTACTCGCGGCATCGGGGCGCAGCCAAGCCGAGCAGGAACTCGCCGAGCGCGAAGCCCAGCATCGGCGCCTTCGGGAGCTAGCGCAGCTGTTCGACGAGCGCTGATACATCCGCCGGATGTGTCGCTCCGGCACCGCCCCCGAGGGGCGGATGCCTCGCGCCACTCCGCGCCTACGGCGCGGGCCGCGTCGCGGCCGGCGGGCTCTTCGCGCGAGCCTCATCGCGCTCTGATCTGCCGGTAGCGAACATCGGAAGTCGGTGCCGCTCGCTAGCGTTGTGGGCGCGGAGGTGGTCGCATGTCGATGGACAGCATGCACGTGATGCGCTCGGTGTGGGCGATGGGCCGTCGCGACTCGTCAGTCGTCGACAAGCAGATCCCGCCCGGCACGTGGAAGCGGATCATGCGTTTCGCCCGTCCGTACCGTCTCGACCTGCTGATCTTCCTGGTCGTGATCGTGATCGACGCGCTGATCGGAGTCGCAACTCCGGTGCTCGCCGGCAAGGTGGTCAACGAGATCACCCGGCACGGCGAGATACGGGTCGTCGTCAAGATCGCGATCGTGATCGCGGCCCTGGCCGTGATCGATGCCGTGCTCTCGTTCGCGCAACGCTGGTATTCGGCGCGAATCGGCGAGGGCCTGATCTTCGACATGCGCACCGACGTGTTCGATCACGTGCAGCGCATGCCGCTGGCGTTCTTCACTCGCACCCAGACCGGTGCCCTGGTCAGTCGGCTCAACAACGACGTGCTCGGTGCTCAACAGGCGTTCACCTCGACGCTCTCGGGCCTGGTGTCCAACGTGGTGAGCCTGGTGCTGACCGCTGCCGTGATGTTCTCGCTCTCGTGGCAGATCACCTTGCTGGCGCTGGTGATGCTGCCGCTGTTCGTCCTCCCGGCGCGGCGCATCGGGCGCCGGCTGCAGGCGATAACGCGCGAGTCGTACAACCTGAACGCGTCCATGAACGCCACGATGACCGAGCGCTTCAACGTGGCCGGCGCGCTGCTCGTGAAGCTGTTCGGGCACCCGGCAGACGAGGACATCTCGTTCCGCAACCGCGCCGCGCGGGTGCGCGACATCGGCATAACGTCCGCGATGTACGCCCGGGCCTTCTTCGTGGCGCTGACGCTGGTCGCGGCGCTGGCGCAGGCGCTGGTGTACGGGCTCGGCGGTTACTACGCACTCACCGGTCAGCTCGACACCGGCACCGTCGTAACGCTCGCGCTACTGCTGACGCGCCTCTACGGGCCGCTGACCGCGCTTTCCAATGCGCGGGTGGACGTGATGAGCGCCTTGGTCAGCTTCGACCGGGTCTTCGAGATACTCGACCTGCCCCCGATGATCGCTGACGCGCCGGACGCCGTGGAGCTACCGGCCGACGCGCGCAGCATCGAGTTCGACGACGTGCGCTTCTCCTACCCGACTGCCGCCGAGGTGTCGCTGGCCTCCCTGGAGGACGTTGCCGTGCTGGATACGGCCCCTGCGACCGAGGTTCTGCGCGGGGTGAGCTTCCGTGCCGAGCCGGGGGAGCTGGTCGCGCTGGTAGGACCGTCCGGCGCGGGCAAGACGACGATCAGCCAACTGGTGCCGCGGATCTACGACGTGCGCTCGGGAAGAGTGCTCGTCGGCGGGTACGACGTGCGTGACGTGACGCAGCAGTCGCTGCGCGAGCGCATCGGCGTGGTCAGCCAGGACGCCCACATGTTCCACGACACGATTCGCGGCAACCTGACCTACGCCAAGCCGGACGCGAAGGAAAGCGAGCTGTGGGCGGCCGTCGAGGCGGCGCAGATCGCCGATCTGATCGTGGCGCTGCCCGACGGGCTGGACACCGTGGTGGGCGATCGCGGCTATCGCCTGTCCGGCGGGGAGAAGCAGCGGCTGGCGATCGCTCGGCTACTGCTGAAGGCACCGGAGATCGTGATCCTGGACGAGGCCACTGCGCACCTGGACAGCGAGAGCGAGGTCGCCGTGCAGGCCGCGCTCGCCGAGGCGCTCACCGGGCGCACCTCACTGGTGATCGCGCACCGCCTCTCGACCGTGCTCGGCGCCGACAAGATTCTCGTTGTCGACCAGGGCCGCATCGTCCAGAGCGGCACCCATGCCGAGCTGCTCACCGCGGGCGGGCTGTACGCGGAGCTCTACCGCACCCAGTTCGAGAAGCAGGCGGCCGGCGTCGAACAGCTTGCCGGCTGACGGCGAGCCCGCGGGCGGATCACATGGCCGCGCGGGTGGCGCGCTCGAGGCGACGATCCGCCCGCTCCGGCGGCACGGCAGTCCCGACCGGGTCGGCGAGCAGCGGGCCGAACGCGAGTTCGGCGCCGCCGATCAACGACGAGTTGTCGCCGAGCCCCGCTGTTCGCAATTGCACGGTGCGGCGCGCCTCCGACATGGCGCGTACGTCGAGCTCGTGTTCCACCTCGGCCCGGGCGAGCTCCAGCACCGTGGCCAGCGAACCTCCCGTGATCACCACCTGGGGATTGAGCAGGTTCACCAGGTTGGCGATGGTGCGTCCCAGCCCGACGCCGACAGCGCGCACTCCGCGCAGCGCGTCCGGCTCGCCGGCCCGGGCGGCGCGCACCACCTCGGCCACCGACTCCCGGCTCGGCGGCCCTGTCCGCCCGGCCAGGCGGAGCAGCGCCTCTTCCCCGACGTAGGTTTCGACGCAGCCGCGGCTGCCGCAGTGACATGGCGGGCCGCACGGATCGAGCAACATGTGCCCGACCTCACCCGCGAACCCGCCGGCTCCACTGAGCAGCTTCCCGTCGACGATCACGCCGCCGCCGACGCCGATCTTGCCCGTCAGGTATACCGCGTCGTGGAAGCCGCGCGCAGCGCCACGCAGGTGCTCGGCCAGCGCGCCCAGGTTCGCGTCGTTGCCGAAGGACACCGCGATGCCCGGCGGCAGCCGCTCGGTCAAGATCGTGCCGAACGGCTCGTTGCGCCACTCCAGGTTCGGCGCGTGCTCGACCCGACCGCCGGTCGGCGTCACCGTGCCCGGCGTGCTCACCCCGATGCCTACCGAGCGGGCGCCGAGCGGCTGCGACGCCAAGAGCTCCGCGACGTCCGCGGCGATGCGCCCGGCGATGTCGTAGGGCGTGGTGCCGTTCACCGGCAAGGTGTGGTCGTAGCGAGCGAGCACGTCGCCGCCCAGGCTGACTGCCGCGGTCACGACGCTGTCCACGTCCACCTCGACGGCAATCGCGAACGGCCCGTCAGCACGCGGCGCCACGACGTGTGACGGTCGGCCCGCCCGTTCGTTGCTGGTCGGGACGCGCTCGTCGATCAGGCCGAGATCGGTGAGCTCGGCAACCAGCGCCCCAATCGTCGAACGGTTCAGCCCCAGCCGCTGGGTGAGCTCGGCACGCGTCAGCTCACCGTCGCGGTGTACTTGCTCGAGCAGCAAGCCCAGGTTGTGACGTCGGATCTCCTCCGGGCGAGCCGCGCCCGTGCGTGCCACCGTCGCCTGCCCGGGTCTGCGCTAGGACGTCTCTGCACGATGGCGCTCGCGGTGAGCAGCGACCGGGTGCGTGCGCGTGCCCGGTCGGCGCGCAGCGGAGCAGCGCATTGTTCAGAACCTCCCTAGACGCCTGTGGCTCCGGCTCGCCTGCGCGACAGCGCGTCGACCGTCGCAGCCAGCAACAGCACACCGCCGGTGACGATGAACTGGATGGCCGCGCTGTTGTCGCCCTGGATCAGGTCGGCCATGCCGTTGGCGATGACGGCGAGCAACATCGCGCCGATCACCGCGTCGGTGATCTTGCCCTTACCGCCAAACAGGCTGGTGCCGCCGATGACCGCGGCGCCGACGGCGAGCAGCAGCGTGTTTCCGCCGCCCTCGGCCGAGTTCACGCTGAGCCGGGAGGCCAGCACGATGCCGGAGATGATCGCCATCAGCGAACCGACAACGAACACGGAGATGCGGACGGCCTCGACCCGGATGCCGGCCCGCCGCGCCGCCTCGTCGTTGCCGCCTACTGCGTAGATGTGCCGGCCGTAACGGGTGCGCGACAGCACAAAGCCCAGAACGACTACCAGCACGA
This sequence comes from Jatrophihabitantaceae bacterium, assembly GCA_035263725.1. Lineage (GTDB taxonomy): Bacteria > Actinomycetota > Actinomycetes > Mycobacteriales > Jatrophihabitantaceae > DASXRA01. The sequence goes on from DATFRC010000225.1 coordinate 64,336, forward strand.
CCACCAGCGGCACCACCCACGGCACGCCTTCCAGCGGCTTGTGGGGGACCTGGACGAGCTTGCCGTTCACGTTCTCGACGGTGGCGCCTTTGTTCAGCGCACGGTCTTGGTTGAGAAGCCCGATCGGCACCAAGATAAACACGGCCATGGCGGCCGCCTTGAGCCCAGTGATCAGCAGCGGCTCGGCAGGCAGGTTGCGGCTGCGCCGGGCATGCCGGTCGTAGAGCTTCATCGCGAGGTAGCCCGCCACGAGCAGGATGCCCATGAACCAGCCCAGCCACAGCGGCATGTTGGATTGCTCCAGCGCGTTCAGGACGCTGCTCTTCAGCGGGATGTTGCCCGATGCGTGGACGCTGTTGACGATCCAGATCACGACGCCCTGCAACGCGAGGAACAGCGCCAGGGTGACGACGAACGACGGCACCCGGATGATCGCGCGCATGAAACCGACGAAGTAGCCGATCACGAAACCGACCAGCAGCGCAACGATCACTGCGGGCACCCAGTTCATGCCGTTGTAGACCAAGGCCGCGGTGGTGGCGGCACCCACGCCCGACGTAGTGCCCGCGGCCAGGTCGATCTCGCCGAGCAGCAGCACGAACACCAGACCCATGGCCAGCAACATGATCGGCGCGGCCTGGGTGATCAGGTTTCCGAAGTTGCCGAGTGACCAGAACGAGCTCTGCGCGATCGAGAAGATGATGACAAGCAGGACGAGCCCGCCCACCGCTGGCAGCGAGCCCAGATCGCCGGCCCGGACCCTTTGCAGGTAGGCGTGCCAATATTCGCGGAGGCCGCCTTCGATCGGCGCAGTGCTCGCGGCTGCGGCGAGCTCAGCCAGCTGTTGGTCTTCGGTGATGACCGGCGTGGTTCCGGTGTCGCTCATGCTGCCGCCCCCGCCCCGTTCTTCAGACCGATATCGCCGCTGCGGCCACTGGTGATCAGCTCGACGACCTGCGTCTGGTTGACGTCCGCGCGGTTTACCGTGGCCGCGACCTGGCCGAGGTACAGCACCGCGATCTTGTCGGCGACCTGCATGACGTCGTTCATGTTGTGCGAGATCAGCACGACGGCGAGGCCCTGGTCGGCCAGGCGCCGCACCAGGTCGAGCACCTGGGCGGTCTGGGCCACGCCGAGAGCGGCGGTCGGCTCATCGAGGATGGCGCACTTGCGATTCCACAGCACAGCCTTGGCGATGGCCACCGTTTGACGCTGCCCACCGGACAGGCTCGACACCCGCTGCCGCACCGACGCAAGGGTGCGGACCCGGAGGCTCTCGAGCACCTGCTTGGCGGACACCTCCATGTCTCCCTCGTCGAGCATGATGCCCGTGACGCGTTCGCGGCCGAGGAACATGTTCTGTACGACATCGAGGTTGTCGCACAGCGCGAGGTCCTGATACACGATCTCGATGCCCAGTGCAGCGGCGTCACGCGGGCTGTGTACCACTACCCGGTGCCCGTCGAACTCGTAGGTGCCCGAGTCGATCGGGTACGACCCACCGATGCACTTGACGAGCGTGGACTTGCCGGCGCCGTTGTCACCGACGAGGGCCGTTACCTCGCCGGTCCGGGCCTCGAAGTCGACATCCTTCAGCACGTGCACCGGGCCGAAGCTCTTGTTGATGCCGTGCATGCGCAAGATCGGCGCGTCTGCCATGCCCAAGCTCCTTACCGTTTCAGGCGTCGGCCGGGCGCTCACCCGCGCCCGGCCAACTACCCGATGTTGCTACTTGACTCCCGCGGCGGTGCACTTCGCAGCATAGGCGCCGGTGCACGTCTGGGCCTTTGGCGTGTAGCCATCGTTGATCGGCAGGGCCACGTTGGCCTTGGTGACCGGGATGGGCTGGGCCAGGATCGCCGGGACCAGTCGACCGGTCTGCGTGTCGGTGACGGTCGTGGTGGTCTGCGGCACCTGGCCGTTGGCCAGCTGCGCCGCCGCGTCGATCGCCGGGACGGCCTCGAGCTTGGACGGCTTGTAGATCGTGAAGCACTGGTCGCCGTCCATGATGTGCTGCAGGCCCTGAACCGTCGCGTCCTGCCCGGACACCGCGACCTTGCCGTTCAGGTGCTGCTGCCTCAGCGTGGTGATCACCGAGTTGGCCATGCCGTCGTTGGCGACCATGACCGCGTTGAGGTCCTTGTGCGCGTTCAGCATCGACTGGAACGTGGTGCCCGCGACCTGGTTGTCCCACTTATCGATCCACTGGTCAGCGAGCTTCTTCCAGCCGGCCTGCTTGTTCAGCACGCTGTCGTAACCCTGCTTGAACAGGGTCGCGTTGTTGTCGGTCTTCGAGCCGTTGATGTCGACGTATTGGACTGCGCTCTTGCCCTCGACCTGCGGGCACTTGACGAGCGTCTGGCCCTGCGCCCTGCCGACTGCCACGCCGTCGAAGGATACGTACAGGCTGGCGCTGCCGCCGAGCGTGAACCGGTCGTAATCGATCGAGGCGACGCCCTTGGACTTCGCGTCACTCTCGATCTTGGCGGCCGACGCCGAGTCGAGGTTGACGATCAGCAGCACTTTCACGCCCTGGTTGATCATGTTCTGTGCGTCCGTGGTCATCTGGTCAGCAGAGTTGTTCGCGTTCTGCATGATGCAGTTCAGGTTGACCTTCTGGCACTC
>DATFRC010000226.1:0-3106 GCA_035263725.1 Jatrophihabitantaceae bacterium
CAACGGGACGATCGGGCTCGAGATCCTCGACGACCTGCCCGACCCCGACGCCATCGTGATCCCGTACGGCGGCGGCGGGCTCACCGTCGGCATCGCCAGCGCGATCAAGGCGCTGAGCCCGCAGACGAGGATCGTCACCGCCGAGCCCGAGACCGCCGCCGCGCTGGCCGCCGCGATCGGCGCCGGGCAGCCGACCGACGTCGACTACCGTGCCTCGTTCGTGGACGGCTCCGGCAGCCGTCGTGTGCTGGACAGCATGTGGCCCCTGGTCGCGCCGCTCGTCGACGCCGCTGTGGCCATCCCGGTGGCCGAGGTCGCCGCCGCCGTGCGCACGCTCGCGGAGCGCGTCCGCGTGATCGCCGAGGGCGCGGGCGCGCTGGCGCCCGCGGCGGCGCTGACCGGCTGGGCGGGCACGGGCAAGGTGGTCTGCATCGTCTCGGGCGGCAACATCAACCTGAGCAAGCTGGCCGAGATCCTCACCGGCGCCCCAGGCTGACCCACTCGGGCCCGTTCGGAGCACGCGGGGTTGCCCCACAACGCCTGTTATCAGCGGGGCGGGTGAGGCCAGCGGGACGCATCCGCCCGCTCCGATGCCCTCCCGGCGTTGCTTCACTCGGCACGAAAGTACCCAAAGACACGCTATAACGTGCCTATCGGTACTCTTGTCAGCCAGGCCGGGGCGTCGGCTCGGCACATGCGTCACACCTGTCGCACCCGCTCCGCCTGTCGTCCCCGGTCGGTGCCCGGCTGGGGACCGGGACCGTCCCGGCCGTGAACCCGCCTAGCCGGGCTAGCGCGGGCGCACCGCGGCCAGGGCCTCGAGGAGGCGGTCTACCTCGCCCGGCGTGTTGTAGTGGATGAAGCCGATCCGGATGGACTTGTCCGGGTAGCCGAGGCGCTGGTACAGGTTCAGCGAGTACCACGAGTCGTGGGCCCAGACGCCGATCTGGGTGTCGGCCAGGCTTCGCGCGACATCGGCCGCGTCGACGCCCTCGACGTTGACCAGGAACGTCGGCACCCGGCCGTCCATGCCCGGCAGCCCGTACCCGATGACCCTGTCCGGCAGGCCATCGAGGAAACGCTGGCCCAGGGAGCGTTCGTAAGGAACGATCGCGGCGAAGCCCTCGATCGAATCCAGGTAGCCGATCGTGGCGTTGAACCCGGCCAGCAGCTCGTACGGGAGCGTCCCGGTCTCGAACTTCCGCCCGAGCGGGGTCGTGGGCGCGGGCCGGGCCTTGTACGGCCGCCAGCGCTCGAGCACCTCGGCCCGGCCGTATGCTACGCCCAGGTGCGGGCCGCAGAACTTGTACGGCGAGCAGATCAGCACGTCGGCGCCTACGTCGCGTACGTCGATCGGCTCGTGCGCGGCATAGTGCACAGCGTCGATCCAGGCGAGCGCGCCGACGTCGTGGGCCAGCTTGCACACGCGCCGGGCATCCACAACCGTGCCGATCGCGTTCGACGCCCACGCGAACGCGACCACTTTCGTGCGCGGCCCGAGCTTCTGCTGCAGGTCCGCGAAGTCCAGCGTGGTGTCGTCGTTCAGCTCGATGTGCCGGACGACCGCACCCGTGTCCTGAGCGAGCTCCAGCCACGGCGCCACGCCCCCGTCGTGATCCAGCGAGGACACGAGGATCTCGTCGCCCGGGCCGAAGTCGCGCCCGGCGGTGCGGGACAGCGTGAAGTCCAGCGAGGTCATGTTCGCCCCGAAGATCACCTCATAGGGCTCGCAGCCGAGGAACCGGGCGGCCTTCGACTCGGCCTCCTCCAGGATCCCCTGGACCCGCCGGCTCGTGGCGTACCCTGCGCCGAGGTTGGCGCTGGCCTCGCGCAGCGCGCGGGCGATCGCGTCGCCGACCTCGTCGGGTACCTGCGAGCCGCCCGGCGCGTCGAGGAACGCGAACCCCTGCTGCAACGACGAGAAGCGAGCCCGGATCGCCTCGACGTCAAGGGCGTTGCTGAGCGGCTCGGTCACCGGCTCCCCCCAAAGAGATGCCGGGGACGCCTCCCCGGCTGCCATCGACTCACAACTGTTATCGAATAACAAAATTACGTCTCTTGCACAAGTATGCAGGGCAGTGGTTTGATCAGCCTACTTATTCGACCGCTGGGAGGGACGTGGCGAATTTCCGCGTCGCCCGCAGCGGCGAGGCGAGCCTTGCCGGTGGCTAACCCCGCTGAGGTGCCACCCAGGATCGGGCACCTGCCCCTCCGGGCAGCCTGGCTCGCCCACGTGACCCGACGCAATGAAGCTCATGGGAATTGGAGGCCGTAACGATGAGAAGACGCGTGGTCATCGCCGCGGCAGCGCTGGGCGCGCTTGCCGTGGCGGGTTGTGGTAGCAGTAGCAGCAGCTCGAGCAGTTCCGCCGCCGGCGGGACCGGCACGACCACCAAGTCGTGCGTCGCGTCGATCGGAATGGAGGGCCCGCTGACCGGCCCTGTGGCGACGCTCGGCCAGGAGCAGCTGCACTTCTCGCAGCTCGCGGTGACCATGGACAACACGGCGAACAAGACGAAGATCTCGATCGTCCAGGGCGACACGCAGCTAACGCCGTCGATCGCGACGACCGTCACCCAGCAAATCACCTCGAACTCGGCGATCGTGGGCGTGGTCGGGCCGGCCGGCAGCCAGGAGGTCAAGGCCGTAGGCCCGCTGATGGCCCGGGCCGGGCTGGCGTTCATCTCCGGGTCGGCTACCAACGCGACGCTCACCACCGGCACGTACCCGACGTTCTTCCGGGTCGTCTCCAAGGACAGCGTGCAGGGCCCGCAGGACGCGCACTACATCATCAGCAACCTTCACCCGAAGGCCCTGATGATCGTCGATGACCAGGAGGTCTACTCGACCGGCCTGGTGGCCGCGATGACGCCGATCTTCACGGCGGCCGGCATCAAGGTCGACCACGAGTCGGTCTCGCAGAAGCTGACCGACTTCTCCTCGCTGGTCGCCAAGGTCACGCCGACCACGTCGGTCGTGGTGCTGCCCTGGCAGGTGGCGACGAACGCGCAACAGTTCGGCCGCAACCTCGCCCAGCAGCACAAGAAGGCCGTGATCTTCGGCACTGATGGCCTGTTCTCGCCGGGCACGTTCACGATCAACGGTT
>DATFRC010000227.1:0-14429 GCA_035263725.1 Jatrophihabitantaceae bacterium
GTGGCGGAATACCTCCTGCCGAGCTGGCTCGCGACGCTGCACCGCAAAGCGCCTGACGCGATCCTGGCCGTGGAGGTGACCAACTCGGCGCGGGTCGTCGTGCGGGTGCGGGAGCATCACGCCGATGTGGGATTCGTGGAGGGCGCCCAGCCACGGCTTTCGGGTATGAAGACGATGGTGGTGCGCACTGATCATCTCGTGCTGGTGGTGGAACCGTCACATCCGTGGGCCCGCCGACGGTCGCCAGTGACCGGAGCGGAGCTCGCCGCGGCAGAGCTGATCGTCCGCGAGCCCGGGTCGGGTACCCGGCAGGTCCTTGAAGACACGCTTCGCGCCTTCGGTGGTCTGCGTTCGCACCTGGAGCTGGGTTCGACGGCGGCGATCCTGGCTGCTGCCCGCCGCGGCGAGGGGCCCGCGGTGCTCAGCGACCTGGCCGTCGCCGACGATCTCGATACGGGCCGACTCGTCGCGGTGCCCATCGAGGGGATGAGGCTGGCCAGGTCGCTGCGGGCGGTATGGCCCACCGGCCGGCCGCTGCCCACCCTGGCCGCGGACCTGCTCAGCATCGCTTCGTCATAGCCCGTGAGCGGGCGGGTCACTCAGCAACCCCGACGAATGGCTCCCTCAGTGAGGGCGCTGCTACTTCTCCTCGACAGGCGAATTGCGCGTGGCTCGTACCAGGAGGTCGATCGCGGGACGAGGTTGGCCGTCGACAGGGCGGAGCACCTGTTCGGCCCGGTCGATCCTGAGCGGCACGCCGCTCGCACCAAGGTCGGCGCGGACATCGTCGGCGGTATACAGCACAGCTGGATCGGGTGGGCCGCCCACGCCGCGGGTCAGGTTCGCCGCCTCATGCGCGACGACGAGTACCGACCCGCCTTCGGCCAGCGCCGTGGCGGCCCGCGAGACGACGACTCGGCGTTGGTCGGCGGCGAGCTGCAAATACGCGAGGAGGACTGCGTCGTAGCCGCCCTCTGCGGGCTGATAGGCGAGCAGATCAGCCTCGACCCACTCGATGCGGTCCGCCCGGCCGTCGCCAGCGGCTTGCGCGGCGTGGCGTCCCTTCGCCAGGGCAACGCCGGAGAAGTCGACTGCGGTCACCTGCCATCCGCGCCCGGCGAGCCAGAGCGCGTTGCGGCCTTCACCGCACGCGAGGTCGAGCGCACGACCGGGTGGCAGATCGGCGAGCTCGGCTTCGACCCAGCGGTTCGGCGCGGCCGTCCAGACCAGGTCGGCGGCCGCGTACCGGGCGTCCCACTCTGCGCTATCCATGCGATCCAACGGCCACAATCGTGTCGAGCACCTATTCGGGCTCGCGACGGCACAAATCGTCGACCCGATCCGCTTCCCCCGAGCCCGGCTCGAAGTCGGCGTGCTGGACGGCTACCTGCTGCCTGGGCCGCAACAGCCCGCCAAGACCGGACTGGCGGGTCTCGATCATGATGACCTTTCTGCCGCAGCCTGTGCAGGGCTGTGGCCGAGCCTGAAAGGTCGTTGCCACCGCACAACCGTACTCGCGCCGGACATCGCTGGGCTACCGAGTCACCGATCTCATGTCTGCCGGACGGCATGTCGGCGGTGCCGCCGCGAGTCAGCGGAGGAGGTTGACGACTGGGCGACCGCTCGGTCGTAGCCGCTTACGAGCCGCCGAATTCGGGCACGACGTCCGTCATTGTTAATACCTCGTGTCGCTGAATCGACCGACTGCATTGAGACAGGTTGGTCGGGAGTTCCGATTTCAATAATCATCTTGACCAAATACGAAGGATTAAGCTGCGAGTCCGCCCCGGAGGTTGTCTCTCTCCGATCGTGGTGACACAATGGGTCGTGGAGTTCGGAAATTCGGTCGGGGGAAACCGTGAGCGAAGCACCGCAACGGCAGAAGGCGAAGGTCAGGATCGCGTTGTGATGCGCGGAGTCCGCCCACGCACCAGCGCCCGTCGCATTAGCGGCGACGTCTACCGGGCCTGTGCCCCAGGCGACCTGCTGGTTCGGCCGCTCGCCGTCGTGGCGCTGATGACCCTGATCGTGAACGACCACGTCCTCAAGCCCCGTTGGCCGGGGCTGCTGACGGGCAAGCTCTCGGACCTCGCCGGACTGGTGTTCCTCCCGCTCCTGATTATCTCGCTGTACGAGGTGGCGCGAGCCGCCATGCGCAGATCGTGGCGGGTGAGTGAGCGCGCGGTTGTCGCCGTCGTAGCCACCGTGGCGTTCGGGTTCGCTGCGACAAAGCTTTCGACTGCGGTCGCCGCTACGTACGGCGACATACTCGGCTGGCTTCGGTGGCCGCTGATCGGTCACCGAAGCCAAGTCGCGATTTCCCAGGACCCGTCGGACGTTCTATGTACGCCGGCCGCAATCGTTGCGTGGATCGAGTCACGCCGCGTGTGCGTGGTGCGGGGCATGCGGGGAGTGCGATGAATGCGCGAACCATAGCCATAGGCGTGATGATTGTAGTGGGACTGGCCGCGCTGATCGCCTCTGGCAGCTCCAAGCCGGGCGGCAGTGGAGGAGGCCACCACACCACCAAGACAGCCACGGCGCACGCCAGCGGCAGCGGCAACTCACCCTCGAAAGACGTCACAATTGTTTCGTGCACGACGATGAATGGGCAGCCCGCAGCGAAGGTAAGAATCGTCAACCATTCGTCAAAGACCAGCAGCTACATCGTCTCGGTAGCGTTCGATTCGTCGAATGGCGACGTTCATATCCGCTCGAGTCTCTCGTCTTCGTCTACAAGCAACGTTAAACCGGGTGAGAGTGTGGAGCAGACCGTAGTTGTGTCCAAGTCAGTCTCCGGCACGTTCACCTGCAAGGTATCCAGCGTTATGCGGTTTGCCTCGTGAGGCAGCGGGCGGTCGCCGCCGCGGCGCGGTCAGGGTTGTGACCACGCCTCTGCCGTGGACGACGCACGCGATGAGGTCGACGGCCGCAGCCGGGCGGCCGTCGACCAGTTGTTGCGGGCGCGGGTCGTGGGCGATCGGCCGGACACGCGGTCGGTCCAGGCCGTCGACTCCTTGGCGCGGCGCAACCGCAGAATGGGGTTTATGAGCGCCCGCATCTGATCGGACGGTGCGATGCCGAGTTCGCGCAGCATCCGGGAGTGAAAGTCGTGGTAGTCGCGTAACGCGGCGTAATAGTTGCCGTCGTGGATGTGGACGCGGATGAGCATTCGCTGCGCGCTCTCGCGAAGCGGTTCGATCGCGACCGCTGCGGAAGCAGCGACGAGCGCGGCCGCGATGTCTCCCTGCCTCAACATCCAGCCGGCCGTAAGCTCCAGGGCTTGGACACGCAGTTGCTGCAACCGGGCCCGTTCGTAAATCACCCAGTCGTCGTACCAGCCGGGCAGTAGGTCGCCGTGCAGCAAGAGCGGCAGGCACGTCGTGACCTCGTTGCCCGACATGCCGTCAGATTGTCGCGTCCCGGAAAGGCGCCAGACGTAGTCAATAAAATCGCGGACATCGACGCGCAAGTTCGTGCTGAGGGCGACGTCGTGCCGGTCGTGCAAGAGCAGGCCAGGTGCTATCTGATCTATCCGGCATGTTGTGGCGCGCAGGTTCGCGCCCGCGTGGGCTTCCGTGCTGTCCGGCCAGAGGATGCCGGCCACATAACTGCGGCGGCGGTTGCCGTGCAGGGCCAACAGGGCAACAAGGCGCTGCTCGCGAGTCCGCATTTCGTGCACCGCGCCGGTACGCGACAAGCGCCACGAGTCGAACAGTTCGAGACTCCATGGCGGTGCTGGGATCGGCAAATCCGTGGTGCCCTGGACGGCCATGGCGTCCCCCCGCCGCTGCCGGTGACTCAGATGCCGTCCAACGGTCTCTCTGCGTACAACGCATTGTCAATAATCTCTGCCCGGATCGGACACTTCCGCCAGCCAGCGTTGCACGGTATCGACCACTTCATCCAGATCAGTGGTCACAACCGTGGTCGGCGCGTCGTCAGCCGTACGACCGTAGGTCACTCGTGCCCGGAAGGGCTGTTCTGCATCTGTTTCCCGCCAGGCCTGGATGACGAGCACGCCGAGACGTTCCGCGGCGCCATCATCGGGCATTTCATCGTCCTGCCAATCCCCCGCCTTGTGGCCTTACCCGTCGAGCCTGCCAAGCAGTGTGCGGTTTCCAAGCGCGAGAACGCCAGTGAGCGCCATCGGAGTAACGCTGCGATCACTGTCGGGTCACGCTAGCCGTGGCGTACTGGGCGTGTCCGAGCGAATAGGGGGAGGTGATTTGACATGCGTGAGGAACTGACAATCAGCGAGCTGGACGACCAGCGCGTGGAGCTGCTGCCGGCACGGGAGACCCTGATCAATTTCGGGCCCGTGAACGTCTGGGCGTCGAACTCGGCGCTGGCGTTCAACGTGAACACCATCCTATCCGCCGCTAACGCGGCGGCCGTGCAGACGGTCGTCGTCGGCTAGAGCTGACCGCGGTCGTGCGTGTGGGCCGTCCTGGACCGGGCCGGCCCGCACGCCTCACAGGAAGGTGAACCGGAATGGATCGGTACCCGGTCCTGTGCGACGAGGAACTCGACGCACAGAGTGTGGAGCTTCTCCCGCAACGGGAGACGCTCTTGACAATCAACGTCGTCAACGTGATCGGCGTGAATCTCGCGATCGCTGTCAACGCCGCGACGATCAACGGCTCGGCGAACGCCTTCGCGTCACAGCAGCTCGCCGCGTGGGTGCACTGACAGTCCGGTGGACACATCGCCAACGGGTGGGCTCGTGCAGGCGAGCCCACCCCCCGATCATGAGACGAACGGGGCGGTAACCGCTGAGCTGCCGTTCGTGCCGCGCCCGGCCGATGCCCGTTGGTGCAGGACCACCGGGCTGCACGAGCTCGGTCAGGTGCAAGGCTCGGGCCTGCGCCAGCCGACCTATCTGATGCGGCGCGGCGACGGCCAGGTGCTCCAGGTCTCGGAACTGCTGCGCCTTGTCGTCCGCGAGGTATCCGCGGACCGCGACGACGCGCAGGTCGCCGCTGCGGTTAGCCAGGCGTGTGGTCGCGAGTTGACTGTTGACGGTCTGCATCGGCTGATCGCGCACAAGCTCGCGCCAATGGGGTTGGTCGAGGATCGCGCGGCGCATCAGCGACCGGCCGAAGCGCCTAGGGCGAATCCGTTGCTCGCATTGCGCTTTCGCCGCACTCTGCTGCCCGCGCGCGCAGTTCGGGCGTGCTCGCGCGTCATGGCGCCGCTGTTTCATCCAGGCGTCATCCTCGCCGCGATTGTCGCGGCCGTCGTAATCAACATCGTGCTCGTCCGCACCCGCAGCCTGAACCAGGCACTCGGTCAAGTGTTCGCGACACCCGGATATCTGGTCGCGCTGGTCGGCATCCTCGTGCTTTGCGCCCTTGTGCACGAACTGGGCCACGCTGCCGCCTGCACGTACGGTGGCGCCAAGCCCGGCGTCGTCGGCATGGGTATCTACCTGGTCTTCCCCGCGTTCTTCACCAACGTCACCGATTCGTATCGCCTCGATCGCGCCGGCCGCATCCGCACCGATCTCGGCGGGCTCTACCTGAACGTCTGGTGCCTGCTGGTATTGGGCGGCCTCTCCCTCGGGACCAACCAGGGACTCTTCCTGCTGGCCGTTCTGGTCATGCTGTTCGAGATGCTCCAGCAACTCATCCCGACGGTCCGCTTCGACGGCTACTTCGTGCTGTCCGACCTCGCCGGGGTACCTGACCTGTTCGCCCGCGTCCGGCCGGTGCTGCGCAGCCTGCTGCCTGGCCGCGCCGTCGATCCGCGGGTGCGTGAGCTTCGCCCGGCGGCACGGCGCATCGTCACCGGCTGGGTGCTCGTGGTCGTGCCGCTGCTTGCCTTCGTATTCGGGTTGCTGCTCTACACCCTGCCGAAATTGGTGCGCCGTGCCGTTGTCGCTATCGGCGATCAGGCCGCACAGCTTACCGCGGCGTGGCGCTCCCATGAGATCGCGACCGCCGTGCTATCACTGCTGTCGATCGTGCTTCTCGCCGTGCCGTTGCTCGGCATCGCCGCTCTGCTCTGGCAGATCGTCGTTCGTTCCGTCCCGCCGCTGCGCCGTGCCCGGGCGGACCGGGCCGACCGGCGGGCAAGCAACGCAAGCAAGGAGATCGCCATGGTGTCAAGAGATCCGAACGCTGAGCTAAGCGCGGCAGCGTTCACTGACGAGGCGATCCTCGGCCCCAAGGGCGGCCAGCCACCCGGCGCGGGGTGGCGACGACTCGTCTACACCGCATCCTCCGGCGCGATCAACCCCGGCCCGAATGCTGAGGAGCGCCGACGCGCTGCCCTGCTGGAGCGCGTCACCGCACCCATTCACGGCTCACGCCGGGTCGTCGTCATGAGCCGGAAGGGCGGCGTCGGCAAGACGACGATCACCCTGGCGATCGGCAGCACGTACGCCACACTGCGCGGTGACCGCGTGGTGGCTGTCGACGCGAACCCGGACGCCGGCAATCTCGCGCACCGGGTTTCGCGGCCGTGTCCGCGCACGATCACCAACGTCCTCGCCGACATGGACCTGATCTCGAGCTACTCGGATCTCCGCTCCTACACGGCGCAGGCAACCGAGTCGCGGCTCGAGGTGCTGGCCTCCGACGACGACCCGCGCATCGGGCTCGCACTCGACCGTCAGGCCTACCACCGGGTCATCGAACTGCTCGACCACTATTACAACCTGATCCTGCTCGACACCGGCACCGGCATCCTCGACAGCGCCAACCAGGGTCTGCTGGCGGAGGCTGATCAGCTCGTCCTTGTGCTGCGTCCTGCCCTCGACGGTGCACGTGCCGCCGCGCTCACGCTCGACTGGCTCGGTGAGCACGGGCACGGCGAGCTGGTCGCGCGTGCGGTCGTGGTGATCAATGGCGTGCGGCGCGGCGGGATAGCGCTGGACCGCATCGAGGATCACTTCGCCAAGCGGTGCGCCAAGGTGATATCGGTGCCGTGGGACCGGACGCTTGAAGCCGGTGGACAGACCGCTCTCTCGACGCTGCAGCAAGGGACCCGCGACGCATTGACCGAACTCGCAGCCGCGGTAGCGGACCACTTCTCATCCGAGGTACCCATCCGAACCGTCGATCGAAGGCCGGTGTCTTAGTGACCCACACCCGATTGATCCGCGTCGCGGCGGCATGCGCCGTCGGCACCGTAGCGGCCGTCGTTGTCGCGGGTTCGACCGCCGCCGACCCACCGCAGCGGCGCGACTTCACGGCGGCCGCCGTCGCGATCCCGGTCCAGCCCGGAACGAACGCGAACGACAGCACGATCCGCTTCCAGACCGCCCATGGCTGGACCGCGAAGATCGACAGCGTGGCCACGTCGTCGCTCGGCTGCGACGGGTGCAGCGCACAAGCATCCACCGTGCACGTCGTCTATGCGCCGCGATCTAGCGCAGTGGTCGCCGACAACGTCGCAACGGCATGGGCCTCGGAATGTGCGGGCTGCAGCGGCTGGGCACTGTCGCTACAAATCGTGGTGGCAAGATCAGCAAGCGAAGTTACTGCCGCCAACCGCGCACTGTCCTTCACGACGCTCTGCGATCACTGCAGTGTCAGGGCAGCCGCGGTACAGATCGTCGTCATCGCAACATCCGGTCGACAGTTGACACCTGGGCAGATGGACTCCGTCCAAGCGCTGTACAACCAGATCGCCGCAACGCTCACGCCAACAGCGTCACCGACCACGACGGCCGCCCGTGCAGCACAAGCCACGTCTAATGGTACAGCGACGACAATCAACGCGAAAGCGTACGAGATCCAGGCCATGGTCGCCGCGAGCCTGCATGCCACCTCGGCGCGGCGCTCGGTGTCCGTTCGCTGAGCCTCGTGTCACAGCGCGGACGGGCCGGCTACGCCCGTCCGCGCTATGCAATCTCACGTTCTGGCCGTCCGGCACGTCTCCCTTATGAAGAGAGGAGACGTAGATGAGCACGCGACACGCTGTTGTCGGCACGACGCTCGGACCGATCACGATCGTGGCGACCGGGAAAGCCATCACCGGCCTGTACTTCGCTCGGCACATTCGCCGGCCGGGCAGGGAGACGCTCGGCCCTGTGTCTGAAGACCGGCTCCTCATGGGGGCCGGTCGGCAACTCACCGAGTACCTGGATGGATCGCGGCGGACCTTCGATCTGCCGCTCACGGCGGCCGGCGACGCTTTCCAGAAATCCGTCTGGGCAATCGTCAGCGAAATCCCGTTCGGCCAGACGACCACGTACGGGGCGGTCGCCGCCGAGCTCGGTGATCGCGGTCTCGCCCAGGACGTCGGACAGGCCGTCGGGGCGAATCCGCTCTGCATATTCGTGCCCTGCCACCGTGTCGTCGGCGCGACCGGTGCACTCGTCGGCTACGCCGGCGGGCTGACTCGTAAGCGCACGCTGCTGGAGCTCGAAGAGCCGGCCGCGGTGTCGGCCGGCCGGCTGTTCTGACCGAGAACCTCACACGCAGGCAGCGGGCAGCGTCTTCAATGTGATGGGTATGAAACCGCCGTTCGAGAAGGTGGTCGCGGACCACGGCGGCACGGTGCTGCGCGTGTGCCGGGTGCTGCTCGGGTCCCATGACGCCGACGACGCGTGGTCGGAGACGTTCGTCTCCGCCCTGCGCGCGTACCCCGAACTGCCCGAGACAGCCAATGTCGAGGCGTGGCTGGTGACCATCGCGCACCGCAAGGCCATCGACGTGCTGCGTGCCGCGACCCGCGGGCCCTTGCCGACCGAGCAGTTGTCGGAGGCGCCGACCGGTCTGGGCGTGCCAGGCGCCGGCGACCCGGACCTGTGGCAGTTCGTGCGGCGCCTGCCCGACAGACAACGGCAAGCGGTCGCTTACCACTACGTGGCCGGCCTGCCGTACGCCGAGATCGCAGAGATCATCGGAGGCACCGTCGACGCGGCGCGGCGCGCTGCGGCCGACGGCATCAAGAACCTGAGGAACAACTACCCGGGCGCGAACCCGAGAGGAGATCATCATGAGTGACATCCGCCCCGACGGCACCACGGACATCCTCTCGGCACCCGTGGACGCCGAGACCATGAATCGGCTGCACCGCCGGTTGGTGCACCAGGCCGAGCAGGAGCGCCTACTCGACGTCGCTTACACCGTCGTCGACTCGCCGCTCGGCAGGCTCCTGCTCGCAGCGACGCCTCGCGGTCTGGTCCGGGTGGCCTACGCCAGCGAGGAACACGACCAGGTCCTCGACACGCTCGCGCAGAAGCTGAGCCCCCGGATCCTGCGCGCGCCGCAGCGCCTCGACGTCGTCGCCCGCGAACTCGAGGAGTACTTCGCGAAGCACCGTCAGGTCTTCGACGTCCCGCTGGATCTGTCCTTGTCGCATGGCTTCCGCCAGCTCGTGCAGCAGCACTTGCCGGAGATCGGCTACGGGCAGACCCGCAGTTACCGCCAGGTTGCCGAACTAGTGGGCAACCCGAACGCCGTTCGCGCGGTCGGCACCGCCTGCGCGACCAACCCGCTCCCCGTCGTCATCCCGTGCCACCGGGTGCTGCGCGCCGACGGCAGCCTCGGCGGCTACATCGGCGGCGCGGCCGCCAAGGCGACGCTATTGAACCTGGAGGCGGCATGACCCGCGACACCAAGACCGATCCGTGGCGCACCCGCGTCGAGGCGGGCGACTGGGACGCGATCACGGCCGAGCTCAATGAGTACGGCGGCGCGTTGCTGCCCACACTGCTGACAGCGGCCGAGACCGTGCAGTTGCGGGAGCTGTACGACGAGGGTCGACACTTCCGCAGCATCGTCGACATGGCCCGTTACCGCTACGGCGAGGGCGAGTACCGGTACTTCCACACGCCGTATCCCGAGCCGATCGAGCGGCTCAAGCAGGCGCTGTATCCGCGGTTACTGCCGATCGCGCGCGACTGGTGGGGCAAGTTGGGCCGCCCGGCTCCGTGGCCGGACTCGCTCGACGACTGGCTACGGATGTGTCACGACGCCGGGCAGACCAAGTCGACCGCCATCCTGCTGCGCTACGCGGAGCGCGACTGGAACGCGCTCCACCGCGACCTGTACGGCGAGCTGATCTTCCCGTTGCAGGTCGTGATCAACCTGAACGAGCCGGGTGTGGACCACACCGGCGGAGAGTTCCTGCTGCTGGAGCAGCGCCCGCGCGCCCAGTCCCGCGGCACCGCGACACTGATCCCGCATGGCCACGGGTATCTGTTCACCACCCGGGACCGACCCGTTCGCTCGTCGCGTGGCTGGTCGGCGGCACCCGTCCGTCACGGTGTGTCCGCGATCCGCTCGGGGCGGCGGCACACGCTCGGCTTGGTGTTCCACGACGCGGCCTGAGCCCAGCCCGCTGCACACGACCGGCGCCGGGCGTAGCGTCACCGGATGACCGTCAGCGAGCGTGCAAGCGAGGCGGTGGCGAGGCGGCCGAACGGGCCGTTGCGGCACTTCGTCCGCGCACATCACGGCTACCGGCAGCGCGGCCTGGCGCCGGCGCAGCACCTGGGGATGCCTTCGCCCTACTTGACGGTGATCTTCACGTTGGACGAGCCGCTCCAGGTCGCCCGGCACTCCGATCCGCGGCAGAGCCCGGAGACATATGCCGCGCTGCTCGGCGGATTGCACAGCTCACCTGCACTCGTGGTCCACAACGGCGCGCAGTCGGGCATCCAGCTGCAGCTGAGCCCGCTGGCGGCGCGTCCGCTGATCGGCTTGCCCGCCGGCGAGTTGGCGTCACTCGATGCGCAGGCCGGGGAGGTCCTCGGTCCACTCGCGACGGAGGTATACGAGCGTCTCCGGGCAACCAACGATTGGTCAGCGCGCTTCGCAGTCCTCGACCGGCTGCTGGGTGCGGCCCTGAATACCGATCGCGCCGTGCCGGACGAAGTTGCCCGCGCGACGCGGGAGTCCGACACATGTCGGACGGGCAAGCAACATCACGCGTGAGCTCGATCGCGACACTCAAGACCAAGGGGTGACCGGGCGCTCCAGTTGCTCACCGTCAACGATGACGTCCAGCCGCTCATTTCGGAAGCAGATCAGCCCGGCGATGCGTGGGTTCTCCGGAATTGGCGACGGATAGCTCCACGCGATGTCCTCGACCAGCTGCTCACCGATCCGCGCCGACCACCAGGTGGCCACACCCTTGTATGGGCAGACCGACCGGGTCGCGCTCGGGATGAGCTCGATTCGCACATCGCTGGCCGGTAGGTAATAGCGCACCGGAAGCGTGGTCTCGAACAGCATAAGAGGGCTCTGGCTCTCGGCAAGCACGACACCGTCTTGTTCCACTCGCACGGACCGCGAGCTCGGCACAACGTCGACTCGCTTATGTGGATCGCGAGCATGCGCGAGTAACGGCTCCTCCTCTTCGAGCCACGTGAACGGCTCGCGCCAGGAGAAGGTCACCATGCCGGCCAGGGCCTGCAGCGGCTCGACCGGACTGCTGTGCATCCACGCGGCATCGTCCACGCGCTGCGCGGCGGTCTGCACCGCCCAGACCGTTAGCCCGTCGCCGTCCTCCACTGGATCCACGAGCACGCCGGGCACGACGTCGACCATCGGGACGTAGTACGTCGGCAGGAAGCTGCGGGGCAGCGCTCCCGGGCCGTACTGCACGTGCAGCAACGCCCGACGTGAGTCGGCAATCGGTTCGTCACCGATCCGGACCCGGACCCATCGCGAGGTCGGCTCGACCAACGGCCACCAGGGTCTGACACCTGCCAGTGCGGCCAACCGTTCACCCATGCCTGTCTCAGCATCAGCCACACCGTTCAGGCTGCTCGCTTAATGCGGCGGGCTCAAGCGCCCTCGCCCGGCCGGCGGGGGTCGCGGCCCGCTCGGCGGACATCAACCGTGCGAGATATTGCCCCACCCGGTCGTCAGGATCTGCTGGGCCAGATAGGGGGCAGTCTCACGACACGCCCCAGGGTGATAGACCTCGTCCAGCGTCGTGCTCAGATCGAATTCGCCGCCGATGGTCGCGTACGCACCGGTGCCCGAGCCGGACACGATCGGCACATGTGCTGAGGCGGTGGCCTCGAAAGAGCAGGTGTGCTCGTTGACTGAGAGATGGCGCATCAGCGCGAGGAAGCGTCCGTAGAGGTCGGCGAAGTCCAGCCGGAAGCTGCCGCGCGACAGATCCAGGTCAAGCTCGCCCCTACCCTGGTCGCGCTTGGCGGTGCCGTAGTCACCCACTGCTCCGGTGAGGATGACAGCCGAAGTCACGGTGTCGTTATCGGTGTAGTCCGTCAGGTGGACGTTCCCTTCACCGGACAGCTGCGCACCAGCGGGCAACGCATTCGCATTGCTCACCGCACCTGTCGGCGCGTGCGGCGCGTGAGCGGTTGTGCAGGCGCCCAGCGCACCGCAAGCGACCACGACAAGAACGCAACCAATCAACCGCGCGGGCATCATGCAAGCCACTCTTCAACGTCGCGGAACGCCAGCCATCGGGAATCACCCTGAGCCAGCCCGGATTTGTCACCTACGCGGGCGCTAGATCGTGTCCGCGCTCTGCTCGGCCAGCCCGTACGTCGCGGCGATGGGGTTCCATTCGTCGATGAAGCGCTGCTTGGCAGCGGTGGCGAGGCTGTCGGCTTGCTGCGCGGCGGCGAAGTCGGCGTTCTGGGGCGCGCGCCGGTGGCAACGGGCGACCGCTTGGCCCCACGCTGCATAGTGCCGGTCGGCATCGGCGGAGGCCTGCATCGCCCGGCCAAGATCACCCACCGCGGCGGTGCCGTTGTGCAGCGCGCTGACGTCCGTGCTCGCGAGCGCCGTGACGATGCGCGAGCGGACGTCAGCAGCGTTCTGCAGGGTGGTCACGGCCGACGTGATCTTGTTGCAGCCGCTGATTGCGCTGATGGCGGCGCCGATGCCCTGCCGTGCCTGCCCGCTCTGGGTCAGGTAACCGGCGATTGTCGAGGCCTGCCTCAGCCCGAGCGCGTGGTTCGCCGGCTTGGTCGATCCGGATCCCGATCCGGAGCCGGACGCGGACGACGACGCGGCGTGCGACGGCGTGATGCCTCCGGTCGAGGTGAGCCCGGCGGTATTGCCAGGTGTCGAATTGGCCGTGCTGTGGTGACCGATCCGACTGGTAACCAGGACGACGATCAGTGTCAGTACCACGAGCCCGGCTACGACGACGCCACCGACAACCCACCCGTAGTGCTGCCGCTCCTCCGGCGCGCCGATGCCCTGCGGCGGCCCTCCGGGGAACCCCGGGATCAGGCTGGTGTCCTGGTCCGCCATCGGGGCCCTGAACCCCATGACGTCCGTCGGCGCGGCCGCGAACATCGCGCCGGGGTGGGCTGGCGGAGCGCTCGGCTGAAGCGCGGCCGCCTGATCCGGCGCCGCGGGTGGGCCGGACACGGCGGCGCGAAGGTCATATCCACAGGTCGGGCATTGCGTCGCATCGGGCGGGACGAGTTGGACACAGCGCGGACAGGACAACACGGGGAAACACCCTAGGTCGTAGTGCCCGGCTCGTGCAGTACTGGCGGTGAACAATCGCCGAAATGCGTGTCAGGAAGCTGACAGTTTCCGGACACGGCCCTGCGCCGCGGACCGCGTCCCTCCGTGCCCCTAGACAGTCGCGGCGAGTTCAGTCAGGTCCGGCAGCACGGCGCCGGCGATCGACGCGTCGGCGGTGTCTCCGGTTCGGTTGATCCAGACGCTCGGGATGCCCAGCTCCCGCGCCGGGACGATGTCGTGGAAATAGCTCTGCGCCACGTGCACCCACCGCTCGCTGCCCGTACCAAAGGTGTCGCGGAACCGGGTGAAGTGCGCATGCGCAGGCTTGTATGAGCCCACGTCCTCCGCGGTGATCACGACATCGATCGGCACCTGCAGCCGCCGCTGGGTGTGGCCGATGATGTCGCGGTCGCAGTTCGTCAGCAGGCCCAGCCGCCAGCCGGCTTCGCGCAACTCGGCCAGGCTCGCCCTGGTCTCGGGGAACACCGGCCAGTAAGGGATCGTGTCGCCGAGAATGGTCGCGTCGTCGGCGAGCAATTCCAGGTCGAGACCGGCGGCCGCCCGGCGCAGCGTCTCGGTGAGCACATCGCGGTAGCGCCGGCCCGGCTGCTCCGCCTGCACCACCGCCTCGTGCCGGTTGTACGCGTCGAGGACCTGCGTGCCGTACCCCGGCCACAGCAGCTCGGCGGACGACGCGATGCCGTTGCGCCAGTCGATCAGGGTGCCGAAGCAATCGAAAGTTACCCAGCGAGTCATGCGCCCCATGCTTGCAGCCTGGCGCAACGAGTTGGCTGCCCCGCAAGCCCGGCCTTGCTGAGACGCATCACAGGTTCACAGCCGGGGCACTGACCAGCAAGGCTACTATCCGGGCCGTAGTAGCTCGGGGGGAGCTGTACGAGTGTCAGTCAACGCATCGACTCGCTGGCGGGAACCGCTCGCGGTCAAGGTCCCGCAGATCGCCGTCCTGTTCTGGGTGCTCAAGGTGCTGACCACCGCGATGGGCGAGGCGGC
>DATFRC010000228.1:0-3752 GCA_035263725.1 Jatrophihabitantaceae bacterium
CATGTCACCGCTCACATCCGCTGCGATGAGGTCGATGTCGCTGGTGGTGGCGTGAGAGAAGCCCTGCGCTAACTTCAGGAAGACTTCGCGCGCGCCGACCGGGTCACCGGCGTTGAGCCACGCGCCAAAAAGCGTCACCGGCGCTCGCTCGGACCACGTCCTAAGCCTCGGCTCCGCATCACCGTTGTGTAGCGCAACCTCGGCAGCCCGCCACGTGGTGTTGAACCAGTCGAGGAAGTCGTCGCGATCGCCCACGGTGGCATTCAACTCCCGAGATGCAGGCCGCGGAAGACGATCCCGCGGCAGCGCACTCATCTCGGCAAGTGCGCCCTGATGGCGGCATTTCCGGACGTCGGGCAGCCAGGCGGGACTGAGCCATCTCGGCGGCGGCCTGGGGGTACTGCTGGCGCACCCGAACGGCGGCAGTGCGCGTGAACGACGGCGCTGCACCGGTTGTGCGACGGTGTTTGACATGGACGTGAAGGCGCTGGTGTGGCTGGGGGTTCCAGTTGACGACGTCGCGGCTGCGGTTGGCTTCTTTTCCGGAGCGCTCGCCTTGGATCCGGTGTTCGAAGAGGCTGACACCGTCGAACTGTCCGCAGCGAATGGCGACAAGATTCAGCTTTTCGGCCCGGGGCACCGCTACTTTGATCTCTGTCGTGAGCATGGTGTGGCGATGCTGCCGCTGTTTGAGGTGGCCGATGTCGATCAGGCCCGCGCCGCGCTCGCCGGCGGCGGGGTCGAATTGCTAGGTGCTGTCGAGTCCGACGCTGCCTGGCGCTGGTTTCTGGCACGAGGGCCGGATGGCAACCTGTACAGCTTCGGCGCCCGCCACTGACGGCAGCTACTTCTTGACATCCTCTTCGGGCTGATCATCTTCGGCCCCGGCGTCGGACTGGCTTTCGTCACCGCCTCGATCGCCGCGCTGGCCGGCGTCCCCGAACGCGACTCCGGGATCGCCTCCGGACTCAGCAACACCAACTTCCAGATCGGAGCCGCGCTCGGCGTCGCCGTCATCACCACCGTGGCCGTCTCGCGCACCGATGACTACACCGCAACCCACACCGGCGCCAACCGGCTGGTCGCCCTCACCGAAGGCTTCCAATCCGCCTTCCTCGCCGTCGCCATCCTCGCCGGCATCGGCCTCGCCTTCGCCGTCCTCCTGCTCGCACGGCCACACCCCAGCGCGCAGCAACAGGCCCCGCTCGAGCCGTCCGCAATACCCGCGACAGCCGACTGAGACGGCCGGTTCAACCTGCCGACGAACTGTCGGACGAACGTCCTGAAGCACTTGCCCGCCGGAAGGCGACACGCGCACGTCAGTGACGCCGCCGTGTGACCGAGCTTGGTACGAACATTTGTTATGTGCGTACGCACATCATATCTGTTATGTTAGCAGCATGGATGCCACCGAACGGATGAGCCGACTCGTGGACCTTCTCCGGCAACACGGACGGGTGGACGTCGCTGCGGCCGCCGTGGAATTCGGGACCGCGGAGATGACGATCCGGCGCGACCTCGACGTGCTGGTGAACCATGGCGCCGCTCGCCGGGTGCGCGGGGGAGCGGTGAACATGCTGATGCGAGGTGAGGAGCTTCCCTTCGCGATGCGCGAATTGGACGCCGTCGACGCCAAGCGGCGCATCGCCGCCACGGTCGTGGACCTGATCGCGGATGGCGAGGCGCTCGGACTGGACAGCGGAACCACGTTAGTCGAGGTCGCGCGCAAGTTGGCTGGTCGCCGGGTGACGGCAATGCCGATGTCGCTGCACGCCGCGATGGCCTTGTCGGCGTCGGACTCGGTGCGGCTGATCATGCCGGGCGGCGAGGCGCGGCCCGGCGAACTGGCGATGGTCGGGCCGCTGGCGCTGGCGAGCATCGCCGCGATTCGCTTCGACACGGTCGTGATCGGCTGCTGCGGCGTGTCGCCCGAGGGGCATGTCATGGCGCACGATCTCGGCGACGGTGCGGTGAAGCAGGCATTGCTCGCCTCGGCTCGGCGCTCGGTTCTCGCACTGGACAGCGCGAAGTTCGGCCAGGGTGCGCTCGCGGTCGTCGGCGAGGTCGCGTCGTTCGACGTCGTCGTCACCGACGAGGCCGCCCCCGACAGTGTCGTCGGCGGTCTCGAGACGGCCGGGGTCGATGTTCGTTGTGTCTGAGTCGAGCCCCCGGAGATCCGTCGCGACAGCGATGCGCCCGACGCGGTGGGCGCGGATCGCCGTCACCGCGGTGTTCGTGGTGCACGGACTGGTGTTCGCGTCGTGGACGGCGCAGATTCCCGCCGTCAAGGCTCATCTCGGGCTCACCGACGGCACCTTGGGGTTCGCGCTGCTCGGCGCCCCGGTCGGGTCGGTTACCGCGATGGCGGGAGCGGGTTGGCTGCTGCCCCGGCTGGGAAGTCGCCGTGTCGTGCAGATCGCGCTCGTCGGGTACTGCGCCGCCGGCCCGCTCGTGGGCCTTACCGGCCACCTCGCCGCGCTGTCCGCCGCGCTGTTCGCCTGGGGCGCGTTCCAGGGCTCACTCGATGTCGCCATGAACACGCAGGCCATCACGGTGGAGCGCGCGCACCGGCGGCCTGTGATGTCCGGACTGCACGGCAGTTGGAGTATCGGGGCGTTGCTCGGCGCCGGTGCCGGCGTTGTTGCGGTCGGCGTGGGCATCACGCTCACCGTCCAGCTGCTTGCACTCGGCACGCTCGGTTTGCTTGCGGTCGGGCTGCTCACGACGCGGATGCTGCCGGACGGCACGTCCGACCTGGCCGTCGATCGCGCGGACATATCCGCGTCGAAGTGGTCCGGCGGGATGGTGCTGCTCGGCGCGATCGCCTTCGCCGCGATGCTCTGCGAAGGAGCCGCGGCGGACTGGGCATCGGTCTACCTATCCGGGTCGCTGCACACCGGCCGCACCGCAGCCGGCCTCGGCTACGCGACCTTCGCCGCCGCAATGGTCACGGTCCGGCTGTCGGGCAATTGGCTGCTCGCCCGCCACCGGCCCGACCGTCTGCTGCCAGCACTTGCGGCCCTCGCCACAACAGGATTCGCGATTGCGCTGATCGTCGAGAACCTCGTCGTAGCACTGATCGGATTCGCCTGCCTGGGCATCGGTCTGGCCTCCGTCGTGCCGACGGTGTTCAGTGCGGCCGGGCGCATTCCCGGCCTGCACCCCGGCCGAGCGGTGGCCACCGTGTCCACATTCGGCTGGGCCGGCTTCGTCTGCGGGCCACCTCTCATCGGGCACCTTTCGGCGTTGACCGCCCTCCCGGTCGCCCTCGGCCTGCTGCCCATCCTGACCGCGTTCGTCGCAGCAGGGACATCCACCAGCGCGCAGCTGCGGGTCGCACCGCGCCTCGACGATCAACCAGAACCCACAGCCGAGCACCGGGCCGCGGCGTGACAGGCCCTACGAAACCCACGGCGATGGCGACGGTCGAGCTAATCCAGTCGTCGAAATGTAGTCCACCATCGCACTGTTGCGTTAAGCGATTCCGGCCGGGACAGGCGATGCAACGGCGGCCGAAGCCCGCATCCAAGGCCCACCAAAACGTCACAAATTCCTCGATTCGCCAGCCTGTCTGGCCATGCATCCAGCCCTCTATCGCTTAATGCAACAGTCCCGCCCGTGGCAACAAGAGCCCGTGGCAGCGCGGCAGCAACGAGAACACTGTGAGTGTTGCTCCGGCCGGCTGAGGTCCGGTTCGGCCAGGGTGGTGCTGGCAGCGGAAGTGACTCTCGAGAATACTGGCCGCTCCTTCG
>DATFRC010000229.1:0-14343 GCA_035263725.1 Jatrophihabitantaceae bacterium
TACCTGCGCGCGGTCGGCGAACCGGCCGAGCGCCTTCCGGCCACCCTCGAGCGCGCGGCCGCCTATCTCGAGGCCGGCGCCAGTGGCATCTTCGTGCCTGGCGTTACCGAGCCGGCGACCGTCGGCGAGCTGGTCCGTGGCATTGCGGCGCCGGTGAATGTCCTGGTCGGTCCCGGCGCGCCCCCCGTGGGGCAGCTTGCCCAACTCGGGGTGGCCCGCATCAGCACCGGGTCGTCGCTCGCCGCCGCGGCGTACGCCGTCGCGCAGCGCGCCGCGCGGGAGCTCGCCGGGCCCGGTACGTACGAGGCGCTGGCCGGGGAGCTCGGCTACGGCGAGCTGAACGCGCTGTTCGGGTAGGCGCGCAGCTCTCGGCCATCGTCGTCGAGCAGGTGGCCGTCGTCGCAGACCAGCCGGGCACGGACCGGGGCGCCGCAGCCGGCATGCTCGACGGACAGTGGCGGGCCGGCGGAGACCGGCCGGTACCGGTCGCCCCACTGCATCAGCGCGATCAGCGCCGGCTGCAATGCGCGGCCCGCCGCCGTCAGCCGGTACTCGTGCCGGGTACGGGCGCCCGTGTCGCGGTACTCCCGCCGTACCAGCAGGCCGGCCGCGACAAGGACGCGCAGCCGGTCGGCCAGCACTGCTCGCGACGCCCCGGTTGCGGCACCGATCGCGTCGAAACGGCGCACGCCGAGGGCCACCTCGCGCAACACGAGAAGCGACCACCGTTCGCCGACGATCTCCAGGGTGCGGGCCACGGAGCACACTCGCGGGCCGTTCATGAGAGGAGTATGACAGCTGCGTTCGCCTATCGAACTCAGCCTGGTAACGTCCGCGCCATGACGGCCGAGACGGTCTGGGGCGTCCCCCGGCAGAAGACGATCACCTGGTATGACCCGCTGGCCGCCGCCGAGAAGGGCGCTGCCATGGCCGGTATCGACCATCTGCGGGCCATGCTGGACGGCCTGCTGCCGCCGCCGCCCATCGCCGCGCACTTCGGCTTACAAGTCGTGAGCGTCGAGCCGGGCGAGGTGACGTTCACCTGCATGCCGGACGAGTCGGCGTACAACCCGATCGGTCTGGTGCACGGCGGGCTGGTGTGCACGCTTCTGGACTCGGTCACCGGCTGTGCTGTGCAGTCGACGCTGCCGGCCGGTTTCGGGTACACCAGCGTCGAGATCAAGGTCAACTATCTGCGCCCGGTGCACGCCGGCAGCGGCGAACTGCACGCCCGGGGCTGGATCACCAAGCCCGGGCGCCGGGTCGCATTCGCCGAGGGCGACGTCCGTGGCCTCGGCGGCAAGGTAGTCGCCACCGCATCGAGCACCTGCTTGATCCTGGAGCGCTGAGCGCCGGAGGGCAGACGCGCCGCGACCCGCAGCCCTGCGCCTGCCGGTCCGTGTTTGGATAACCCCGTGACCCCTCCACACGGCACGGACGGGCGCATTGTCGTCGACGGGCTCACCAAGGTATTCGACGGCCGGATTCGTGCGGTCGATCAACTCAGCTTCACCGTCGAGCCCGGGTCCGTCACAGGCTTTCTCGGCCCGAACGGTGCCGGCAAGACAACCACGCTGCGCATGATCCTGGGGCTGATCCACCCCACGGCCGGCAGCTCCACGGTCGGCGGCGTGCCGTACCAGCAGCTCCAGAACCCGATGACAGTGGTCGGCGCCTCCCTGGAGGCGTCGAGCTTCCACCCCGCCCGAACCGGCCGCAACCACTTGCGCATCTTGTGCGCCGCGGCGAAGCTGCCCGACAGCCGCGCTGACGAGGTACTCGATCTGGTCGGGCTGCGTGACGCCGGCCGCCGCAAGGTGCGCGGCTATTCGATGGGCATGCGGCAGCGGCTCGGGCTCGCCGCGACGCTATTGGGCAACCCGCGCTTTCTGGTCCTGGACGAGCCGGCCAACGGGCTGGACCCCGAGGGCATCCGCTGGCTGCGCGGCATCTTCCGGCATCTGGCCGGTGAGGGCCGCACCGTGCTGGTATCGAGCCACCTGCTCAACGAAGTCGAAGAGTTCGCCGACCGCGTCGTGATCCTCAGCCGTGGCCGGCTCGTCCGGCAGGGCTCCATCGCCGAGCTCACCGCGGGCACCGACACGATCATGGTGCAGTCACCGCAGCCCGGACCGCTGCTCGAAGCGCTCCGTGCCGGCGGCCACGAGCCCGAGCAGCTCAGCCCGACCGCGTTACGGGTGCGCGGCATCGGCGCCGCAGAGGTCGGCCACCTCGCGTTCACCGCGGGCGTCGAGCTGCATGAGCTGCGCGCCGAGCGGTTCGACCTCGAGGAGCTGTTCTTCACCCTCACCCAAGGCGAGTACGCCGCCCCCCAGGACGGTGCGCCGTGGTCGCCCTGATCCGCGCTGAGTTCCGCAAGCTCGGCACCACCCAGGTCTGGTTCTGGATGCTGCTGCTGTGCCTCGGGCTCACGGCGCTGGGCGTCGTCGGGTCGATCGCGAGCCACAAGAGCGACCTCGACCTGGCGCAGCACGTCCGCGACGTCATGATCTCGGCAAGCGCGGCGTTCACCTACGTGCCGCTATTCGTGCTGGGCGTGCTCGCGGTGACGACCGAGTACCGGTATCAGACGATTACACCGACCGTGCTCGCCACGCCGTCGCGCTGGGCGTTGATCACTGCCAAGTTGATCACGTACACGGTGGTGGGGGCGGTGTTCGCCGTCCTCTGCCTGGTGATCCAGCTGGTGATCGCGCTGCCGTGGCTGTCGGCGCGAAACGTGCACGTGTCGCTCAGCGAGCAGAAGGGCCCGTTGCTGATCACGTTCCTGGTGCTGACGCTGTTCGCCTTGGTCGGCCTGGGCACCGGCGCGCTGCTGCGCAACCAAATCGTGGCGGTCACCGTCGGCGTGATCTTCATCCTGGTGCTCGCCCGCCTCATTCTGCTCATCCCTGGCGTCAAGTACGTCTACCCGTACACGCCCACCGGCGCCGTCGACTCGATCATCACGGACCCACATGACACGGAAGCGCGCGTGATCAACGACGTGCACCTCATATCCCCGGGCGCCGGCATCGCCGTTCTCGTGGTGTGGGGTCTCGCCCTGTCGCTGCTCGGCGCCGGCATCACGATGAACCGGGATATCAGCTAGACGTGGTCCAGGCCGCACGAATTGCACGGTAATGACCGCCACGTGGGCTCCGGCGTACGCTGAGAGACGATGTCTGCATGACATCTTGACGTCGAGAGAACTGATGTGAGGCGGCCGTACATCGTGGCGACTACGGAGCAGGCGACAACCGAACCCCACCCTGTGAGCGGGGCGGATTTCGGTGCGAACGAGTGGCTCGTCGAGGAGATGTACGAGCGCTATCTCGCCGACCCCACGAGCGTCGACGCTGCGTGGCACGACTTCTTCGCCGACTACCGTCCCGCCAAGCCGGGAGCCGCCACCAACGGCAACATCACGACCGCAGCGCCCGCGCCCCCGGCTCCTGTCCCGGACCAGGCGGCCGCCCCGCAGCGTCCGCAGCCCGCGCCGGTCACGCCCGCGCCAGCTCCCCAGCGAGCGGCGCCGGCCGAGCAGACGGTCACGCTGCGCGGCGCCGCGGCGCGCGTCGTCACCAACATGCAGACCTCCCTTGCCGTCCCGACCGCCACCAGCGTGCGTGCGATCCCGGCCAAGCTGCTCATCGACAACCGCGTCGTGATCAACAACCACCTGCGGCGCTCCCGCGGCGGCAAGATCAGCTACACGCACCTCATCGGGTACGCGGTCGCCAAGGCGCTGGTCGATCACCCCGAGATGAACGATCACTTCAGGGAGGTCGACGGCAAGCCGGCGCGCGTCGCCCCCGAGCACGTGAACTTTGGGCTGGCCATCGACCTGCCCGGCAAGAACGGCGGCCCGCGGTCGCTCGTGGTGGCCAACATCAAGTCGGCCGAGACGATGGACTTCGCCGCCTTCTGGAGCGGCTACGAGGACATCATCCGGCGCGCCCGCACCGGCAAGCTCACCGCCGATGACTTCGCCGGCACGACGATCAGCCTGACCAATCCCGGCACCATCGGCACCACCCATTCGGTGCCCCGGCTCATGGCCGGGCAGGGCTGCATCGTCGGTGTGGGCGCGATGGAGTACCCCGCCGAGTTCAGCGGCCTGAGCGAGGACGCCCTTGCCGAGCGGGCCATCAGCAAGATCATGACGCTGACGTCGACGTACGACCACCGCATCATCCAAGGCGCGCAATCCGGCGAGTTCCTGCGTCGCGTCCACGAGTTGCTGCTCTCAGACTCGTTCTGGGACGAGATCTTCGCGGCGCTGCGCATCCCGTACGAGCCCGTGCGCTGGCGACTCGACCGTGAGTTCGCGCACGAGGGGCAGATCGACAAGAACGCCCGGGTCATCGAACTGATCAACGCCTACCGGACGAACGGCCACCTGATGGCCGACACTGATCCGCTCGAGTACACGGTGCGCAGCCACCCCGATCTCGACATCACCCGGCACGGCCTGACGCTCTGGGACCTCGACCGGGAGTTCCCTGTGGGCGGCTTCGCCGGCCTCAACCTAGCGCGGCTGCGCGACATCCTCGGCGTCCTGCGCGACGCGTACTGCCGCCGGGTGGGCGTCGAGTACATGCACATCACCGACCCCGAGCAGCGCCGCTGGATCCAGCAGCGGATCGAGGTCAAGCACGAGCCGCCGGACCGGACCGCACAGCTGCACATTCTCGGCCGGCTCAACGTCGCCGAGGCGTTCGAGACGTTCCTGCAGACCAAGTACGTCGGGCAGAAGCGGTTCAGCCTCGAGGGGGCCGAGACCGTCATTCCGCTGCTGGACGCGGTGCTGTCCCGGGCTGCCGACCAGGGGCTGGAAGAGGCGGTCATCGGCATGCCCCACCGCGGCCGGCTCAACGTGCTGGCGCACATCGTCGGCAAGCCGTATGCGAAGATCTTCAACGAGTTCGAGGGCAACATGGACCCGAGCACCGCGCAGGGCTCGGGCGACGTGAAGTACCACCTCGGCGCGCGCGGCACGTTCCGCGCGCCCAGCGGTGCGGACATCGACGTGGAGCTGACGGCCAACCCGTCGCACCTGGAGGCCGTCGACCCGGTCCTCGAGGGCATCGTCCGGGCCAAGCAGGACGTCCTCAACAAGGGCGAGGCCGGCTTCACGGTGCTACCTGTCCTGCTGCACGGCGACGCGGCATTCGCCGGGCAAGGGGTGGTCGCCGAGACGCTGAACCTTTCGCAGCTTCGCGGTTACCGCACCGGCGGCTCGGTGCACATCGTGGTCAACAACCAGGTCGGCTTCACGACGTCACCGGCGCAGTCCCGGTCGAGCTTGTATGCGACGGACGTCGCCCGCATGATCGCGGCACCGATCTTCCACGTGAACGGCGACGACCCCGAGGCGTGTGTCCGGGTCGCCAAGCTCGCCGTCGACTACCGGCGCGAGTTCAAGAAGGACGTCGTCATCGACATGGTCTGCTACCGGCGGCGCGGCCACAACGAGGCCGACAACCCGTCGTTCACGCAGCCGCTGATGTACGACATCATCGACACGAAGCGCAGCGTCCGGAAGCTGTACACCGAGGCGCTGGTGGGTCGCGGCGACATCACGCTCGAAGACGCCGAGGCGGCGCTGAAGGACTTCCAGGCGCAGCTGGAGAAGGTGTTCATCGAAACTCGTGACACGTCCGATCGGCCACGGCCCGAGCCGCTCATGGACGACGCGGTGCCCATGCACCCGGCCAGCACCGCGACGAGCCTCGAGGTCATCAAGCGCATCGCCGAGGCGTACGCGAACCCACCCGAGGGGTTCACCATCCACCCGCGCCTGAAGCCGCAGATCGACCGTCGGGTGGCGATGGCCAGCAACGGCAACATCGACTGGGCTACAGCCGAGCTGTACGCTTTCGGATCGTTGGTCGTCGACGGGCGCGCGGTGCGGCTGTCGGGGCAGGATTCCCGCCGCGGCACGTTCACGCAGCGGCACGCGGTGCTGATCGACCGCAAGACCGGCGCCGAATACACCCCGCTGCGGCACCTGTCGCCGGACCAGGCGCCGTTCTGGGTCTATGACTCGCTGCTGTCGGAGTTCGCTGCGATGGGCTTCGAGTACGGCTACTCAGTTACGCGAGACGACGCGCTGGTGTGCTGGGAGGCCCAGTTCGGCGACTTCGCCGACGGCGCACAGACGATCATCGACGAATTCATCGCATCGGGCGAGGCCAAGTGGGGACAGCGCTCCGCCCTCGCCTTGCTGCTGCCACACGGCTACGAGGGCCAGGGTCCGGACCACTCGTCCGGGCGGCCCGAGCGGTTCTTGCAACTCGCCGCCGAGAACAACATGACGATCGCCATGTGCTCGACGCCGGCGAACTACTTCCACCTGTTGCGCCGCCAGGGACTCTCGCCGGTGCGCCGTCCGCTGATCGCGTTCACGCCCAAGTCGCTGCTGCGGCTCAAGGCCGCGGTCAGCGACCTGTCCGACTTCACCTCGGGCACATTCCGCCCGGTGATCGGCGACGACGTCGACCCGGCCGGAGTGCGTCGCGTCCTGCTGTGCACCGGCAAGATCTACTACGACCTGGTCGCCGCCCGCCAGCGGCAGGCACGCAACGACGTGGCGATCGTGCGCGTCGAGCAGCTCTATCCCCTGCCCGCCGAGGAGATCCGCGCCGAGCTCGACCGCTACCCGACAGCCCAGCTCGTCTGGGTGCAAGAGGAGCCGGCCAACCAGGGCGCCTGGCCGTTCATGGCGCTCAGCCTGCCTGAGTACCTCGGCGGGCGGCTGCTGGCGCGCGCCTCGCGCCGGGCATCAGCATCGCCGGCCGTCGGTTCGCCGAGCGTGCACGAAGCCCAACAACGCGAGGTAGTAGCCGCCGCCTTTGGGTGACCGCCGGACGGCGGTGCGCCGCTCCAGCGGCGCTGGTTAGGCATAGTGGCCGGCAGGCTCTGCGCGCGAGCGCTCATCGCGTTGGTGGTAGGACAGTCGCGGCGGGCTCTTCCCGCGAGCGCTCATCGCGCAGGTGGATAGATTCAATCCATGGCTGATTTAGTCAGGTGGGGAATCCTCGGGGCAGGCGGTATCGCGGGAACAGTCGGGGCGGAGATCGCCGCAACGCCCGGCAATGAAGTTGCCGCCGTCGGCTCGCGGGACGCTGATCGTGCAGCCGCGCTGGCCGGACGCCTCGCAGCGCCGCGCTGTTACGGCTCCTACGCCGAGCTGGCCGCGGACCCCGACGTCGACGTCGTCTACGTCGCCACCACACACGGCCAGCACCACGAGCACGCGCTGCTGGCGTTGCGCGCCGGCAAGCCGGTGCTCGTCGAGAAGGCATTCACACTCAACGCGCGCCAGGCCCGGGAGGTGGTCGCCGAGGCCCGGTCACGGCGGCTGTTCTGCATGGAGGCCATGTGGATGCGGCTCAATCCCCTCGTGCGCACCGCGCGGGCCGTAGCCGAGTCCGGGCGCATCGGCGAACTGATCAGCGTCCGCGCCGACCTCTCGGCCCGCTTCGAGTACGACCCGGAGCATCGCCTCTACGACCTTGCCGCCGGCGGCGGCGCGCTGCTCGATCTCGGCATCTACCCGGCGACGTTCACCTGGCTGTTCCTTGGCCGCCCCGATAGCGTCCAGGCCGTCGGCTCGCTGTCCCCGACCGGCTCCGACGCCAGCGTCGCGGTCCAGTGGCTGTATCACGACGGACGGTTCGCCCAGATCGCGTCGACCACGCTGGGTCAGAACCCCCTCGCCGGGCTGATCGCCGGCACCGAAGGCTGGATCTCCGTGAACGGCCGGGTCAGCCGCCCGACGTCGATCACCATCCACGACACGACCGGCGACGAAGTGCTGCCCGAGACGCTGCCCGGTCGCGGCTACGGCCCCGAGGTGGCCGAGGTCGAGCGCTGCCTGCGCGCCGGCGAGCTCGAGAGTCCCCTCGTGCCACTCGACGAGACGGTGGCGATCCTCGAAGTGCTAGACGGTGTACGCGCCCAGCTCGGCGTGCACTACCCGGCAGATTTCCAATGAATGCTCAACAGCCAAACCCAAGGACCGGAACCCGACCACGAGGCGATGAGCGCTTGCGCGAAGAGTCCCGCCGCCGCGGCGCGGCCCGTGCCGGAGGCACGGAGCGGAGGCGGGGATGCACCCGAGCGCAGCGAGTCGTGAGGACCCGGATCCGCCGAGGCGGGATGAGATAGCGGTGTACTTCACTGACCGGGGCATCGAGGAGCTAGCCGAGCGCCGCGGTGACGAGGAGGTGAGCCTCGCCTGGCTTGCCGACCGGCTGCAGGCCTTCGTCGACGCGCATCCCGACTTCGAGATCGCAGTCGATCGGCTCGCCACCTGGCTCGCCCGCGACGACCAGGAATGATTCGCCGGGTCCTCGAGGAGCGGACCGCACGCCGCCGGGCGATCGGCCTCCGCGAAGCCCTCAGCATCGACCCATCCACATGGCGTCGCATGCTCAAGTCCACAGTGGCCGGGACAGTGGCCTGGGAAGCGGCTGCCCTGATCCACAGCCCACGCCCGGTGCTCGCGTCACTGGGCGCCGTGCTCGTGGTGCAGGTGACGGTGCGTGCGACGCTGTGGCGCTCCATCCAGCTCACTGTCGCAGTAACACTCGGGCTCGCCGCGTCGGTCCTGCTCGGGCACGTGCTCGGCCTGCACTGGTGGAGTGTCGGCATCACGATCCTGGGCGGCCTTGTCGTGGGCGAACTGCTCAGGCTCGGGCCGTTCTCGAACCAGGTCGCCCTCAGCGCGCTGTTCGCACTGTCGCTGGGCAGCGCCTACGGCTACCAGCGCATGATTGACACGGCGCTCGGCGCCGGCATCGGTGTGCTCGTCAACGCTCTCATCGCTCCACCCACCTATGTGCAAGAGGCATCGCGGGCGCTGCGCCGGGTCGGAGACGCGCTGGGCGCCCTGCTCGCCGATATCGCGGCCGGGCTCGCAATGTCCCCGGAACCCGGCATGGCGCAGCGCTGGCTGACCCGGGCCCGGGAGATCGCGCATACGGTGCAGGCGGCCGACGCCACTGTCAGTAAGGGCGAAGAGAGCCTGCGCTTCAACCACCGGGCCCGCGCCGAGTTCGAAAGGCTGCAGCGCATCGGTGAAGCGCAATTGGCGTTCGAGCACGCTGTGTCGCAGACGCGCGGCATGGTCCGCTCGATGTTGGAGATAGATGTCCAGCTGCGTGATCCGGGCCTCGCGCCGGTGCTCGCCGCGCTCGCCGACCTGCTGCGCGACCTCCACGTGCAGGTGATCGCATTCGGCCGGCTGCAAGAGCGCCCGGAACTGCTCGAAGAGCGCGACAAGTCCGTTAGCGCGCGCCAGGACGCCCTCGCCGCGCGCGACCGGGTCGCCGACTCGCTGCGCGCCCTCCCCGCCGCTGACGGGACCACCCGACTGCTTATCTCGATCCTCGTCGACGGTGAGCGGCTGCTGCGTGAACTGGACGTCCGCGGCGGCGCCCACGTCGGCGGCGTCTCCCTGGCATGACCGACGCAGACCAGGCCGATCGACATGCCATTACTGACGACGCCAGGCCAATTCTGTGCGAGGATGGCCCGGTGACTCCACTCGTTCGGGTCAGTGGGCGCGCGCTCGCCCAGCTTCTTCCCGATCTGCGCTATGCCCCCGGCCCTGTCTACAGCGCCCTCGCCGACGGAATCACGGCGCTCGTCCTGGACGGACGCATCGCGCCGGAGACGCGACTGCCCTCCGAGCGCGAACTGGCAAAACACCTGGCGCTCAGCCGGGCCACCATCACCACCGCGTATGACGCGCTGCGCGGCAGCGGCTTCCTGGTCAGCCGCACCGGCGCCGGCAGCTTCGTCACGGTGCCCCCGACTGCGCGTCGGGTGTCCCCCAGCCGTTGGTCCGCGGCCCCCGTGACACCGGTCGACGAAATCGACCTGTCCTGCGCCGCGTTGCCGGCGCCACCTGCCGAACTGGCCGACGCGGTGGCTCAGGCCGTCGCATGGCTGCCGCCGCTGGCCGCCGGCACCGGCTACAACCCACTCGGCCTGCCGCAGCTACGCGAAGCGGTCGCCGCCCGATTCACCGCCCGAGGCCTGGCCACCCAGCCCGAGCAGGTGCTCATCACGAACGGCGCGCTGCACGGCTTCGACATGCTGTTACGACTGCTCGCCGGCCCAGGCGACCGAGTGCTCACCGAGCTGCCGACTTACCCCGGCGCACTGGACGCCCTGCGCGCGAACGGTGTCCGAGTGGTCCCGGTCCCGGTGTCGGCCGAACACGGATGGCATGTCGGCCAGATGCAGGCGACGTTGCGCCAGACGTCACCGCGCCTGGCCTTCCTCATCCCGGACTTCCACAACCCGACCGGCATGCTGGTCGGCGAGCGAGAGCGCCGCGAGGTGCTGCGCGTCGCCCGCCACACCGGCACCACGGTCGTCATCGACGAGACGTTCGTCGAGCTCGGGTTCGCCGGCCAACGCCGGCCCACCGCCGTCCTCGACTCGTCGGTGGTGACGCTCGGCTCGCTGTCGAAACCGGTCTGGGGCGGGCTGCGTCTGGGCTGGATCCGCGCGTCGGCCGACCTCATCCGGCGCCTGGCGGTTCAGCGCGCCGCGACGGATCTGGCCGGTTCGATCATGGACCAGCTGCTCGGTGTCGCTTTACTGGAACGCTTGGACGATATTGCCGACTCGCGCCGGCGTCAGCTGCGCGAACAGCGCGACGCGCTGGTCAATGCCCTCGACGAACACCTGCCGCAGTGGCGGGTCGCGGTGCCGGAGGGCGGCATGTCGCTCTGGGCGGAGCTGGACGCTCCACTGTGCACGTCGTTGACGCTCACCGCGGCGCACCACGGAGTGCAGCTGGTACCGGGCTCGCGGTTCGGCGTCGATGGCACGCTCGAGCGATTCCTGCGCATCCCCTTCGCGCTGCCGCCCGAGCAGCTACGCGAGGGTGTGCGCCGCCTCGCGATGACATGGGAGCGTCTCGACCGCGCGGCGGCGGCCGCCCGCCAGCTCGTAGTCGCTTAGGTCACCCCGTCGGCGTGGGCTTGGGCGGCGACGGCAGCCGCCACCGCGGGCGCGACGCGCGGGTCGAATGGGGTGGGCACGATGCGGTCGACCGCGAGCTCACCGGCCACCACCTCGCCGATCGCCGCTGCGGCGGCGAGCTTCATGTTCTCCGTGATCGCCCGCGCGCCGGCGTCGAACGCCCCGGCAAAGATGCCGGGGAACGCCAGCACGTTGTTGATCTGATTGGGCAGGTCGCTGCGCCCGGTGGCCACCACGGCGGCGTGCCGGTGCGCGACCTCGGGGGCGACCTCCGGCGTCGGGTTGGCCAGCGCGAAGATGATGGCCTTGGGCGCCATCTGCGCTACGGATTTCTCGTCGACGACGCCGGCGCTCACACCCACGAATACATCGGCTCCGGCAAGGGCATCGACCAGTGATCCGGTCTGCCCAGCATAGTTCGTCAGCGACGCAAGCTCGGCCTTCACCGGAGTGAGATCGAACCGTCCACTGTGGACAATGCCTCGTGAGTCAGCCACCGTGATGTCGCGAACGCCCGCCGCCAGCAGGATCTTCGTGCAGGCCACGCCCGCCGCGCCGGCACCGGAGATCACGACACGCAGGTGGCCCAACGTGCGTTCGGTGATGGCAGCGGCGTTGCGCAGTGCGGCGAGGACGACAACCGCGGTGCCGTGCTGGTCGTCGTGGAACACGGGAATGTCGAGGCACTCGCGCAGCCGCTGCTCGATGTCGAAGCAGCGCGGCGCGGAAATATCCTCGAGGTTGATGCCGCCGAAGGACGGCGCGAAGTGCCGCACCGCGCGGACAATCTCGTCGGCGTTCGTCGTGTCGAGCACGATCGGCACAGCGTCGATGTCGGCGAACTCCCGGAACAGCGCCGCCTTGCCTTCCATGACGGGCAGCGCCGCGGCCGGGCCTATGTTGCCGAGTCCCAGGACGGCGGTGCCGTCGCTGACCACGGCGACCAGCCGCGACCGCCAGGTGTAGCGCCGGGCCAGCGCCCCGTCCCCCGCGATCGCGGTGCACACCTCGGCGACGCCGGGCGTGTAAGCGAGAGACAGGGATTGCCGGTCGGTCAGCGCGATCTTGCTGCGCATGGTCAGCTTGCCGCCCTCATGCGCACGGAACACAGGAGTAGCCGGATCGAATTGCACTGCGCCTCGTCCCCTCAGTTAGAAATGAGCCTTCGGGCCAGGGGTGCGGCGCCGCTTCTTTGAATGCGGGTGGTTGCCCGCCAATGAGTGTCGCACGAAGCCCGGCAACCGGTGGGCGTGACCTACCCCACGCGCTGGGGCAGCCAGCGGCCCCGGCCCGGCAGGCGCAGCACCACCCGGCCGAGCACGTCCGCCACGCCGTGGCTGCGGCTGTCACCTCCGGCTGCGTCGTTGTCGCTATGCAGCAGCCAACCGGCGCCGTCCGGCCGATCCGCCCGCTTGAGCACGAAGCGATCAGGCATGCTGCGAAACCGCGCCAGCACCACGTCGCCGGGACGAATCTGCGCGCCGTGCCGGACGATCACGACGTCTCCGTCGTAGAGCGTCGGGACCATCGACGGACCGGCAACGCGCACGATCTGCCACGGCAGCACGGGACCTATCGTGCCCGAGCGCCGGGAGTAGGGTCGGCGGAGAGGCTCACGACGGCGAATCCTGCAGGAGGTCATGGCGATGCCACTGTTCCGCCCGACGATCACCGCCTACGCGCACTGCGACTTGCCGTGCGGCGTGTACGACCCGGCGCAAGCGCGGATCGAGGCCGAGTCGGTGAAGGCGATCATGGAGAAGTACCAGGGCAACGAGGACCCGGTCTTCCGCACCCGCGCGCTCATCATCAAGGAGCAACGGGCCGAACTCGTCAAGCACCACCTGTGGGTGTTGTGGACCGACTACTTCAAGCCGCCGCACTTCGAGAAGTACCCGGAGCTGCACGACCTGTTCAACCGGGCGACGAAGGCGGCGGGTGCCGCCGGCGGTAAGGGCAGCGTCGATCCGGCCGAGGGGCAGAAGCTGCTTGATCTCATCGCCGAAATCGACAAGATCTTCTGGGAGACCAAGAAGGGGTGAACGATCCCGGCGAGACCGGCTCAGCAGCGGAACCGGCCTTCGTCGTGCCCGGGCCCGTCCCGGACGCCACCGCGCTCTGGCTCATCCGCCATGGGGAGACGGAGTGGAGCCGGTCGGGTCGGCACACCAGCCGTACCGAACTGGCGCTGACGCCACGCGGCGAGAAGCAGGCCGTCGCGCTGCGCGAGGTACTGGCCGGCCTGTCGCCGGCGCTGGTGCTGTGCAGCCCGAGGCGCCGGGCGGTGGACACCGCGGAACTGGCGGGCCTCTCCGTCGACGCCATCGACGACGACCTCGCCGAGTGGGACTACGGCGAGTACGAAGGCATGACCACGGCCCAGATCCGCGAGCGAGTGCCGGGCTGGTCACTGTGGACGCACCCGATGCCTGGGGGCG
Source organism: Jatrophihabitantaceae bacterium (assembly GCA_035263725.1). Taxonomy (GTDB): domain Bacteria; phylum Actinomycetota; class Actinomycetes; order Mycobacteriales; family Jatrophihabitantaceae; genus DASXRA01. The sequence continues at coordinate 13,446 of DATFRC010000229.1, forward strand.
AGACGCCTGCGCAGGTCAGCGCACGCGCCGACCGCGTATTGCGCCGCACCTTGCACTATCTGGATGACGGCCCCGTCGTGCTCATCGCCCACGGACACATCAGCCGCGTCATCGGCGCCCGCTGGATCGGACTGTCGGCGGCAGACGGGCAGCGTCTGGCGTTGGGCACAGCTGCGCCTTCCGTGCTGGGCGGGGAGCATGGCACCCCCGTGGTGCAGCGGTGGAACCTGCCGAACCCCGACGCGTGACCCAGGTCAGGAGGGCCCCTCGCGGTCGAGGGCCTTGCGCGCCGGCGGCGTGAACAGCAGATAGAGCACGGCAAGCGCGCTGACCAAGATCGGTGCCCCGTAAGCCATCAGGCCGGCTTGGAAGCCGAGACTGTATCCGACGGGCAGGGCCAGCAGTTCGATCACGACGACCGGCGTACGGGCCGCCGCTCGCAGCCCGAGTAGCCCGCGCGCGCACGCGCCCAGCACCACGGCGCCGAGCAACGCGAACGCCGCGCCGAGCAGCGCCCGAGCCACGCTGTCCGGGTGCCCGACTGCGGTCTTCACGACGAGGACGACTGCGCCCCCGGCGAATGCGAGGCCCTGTAGGCCGACGAGTACAACGGCGGCACGGACCTGGGCGGGCACTCGATCAGTGCCGGGCTGCACGGACATCGCCCCCAGCCTAGGCCGCACCGAGCGATGAGCGCTCGCGCGAAGAGCCGCCGGCCGCGACGCGGCCCGCGCCGAAGGCGCGGAGTGGCCCGAGGCATCCGCCCCTTGGGGGCGGTGCCCGAGGGACACGAACCGGCGGTTGAGTCAGTGCGCTCGCGCGAAGAGCCGCCGGCCGTGACGCGGGCCGAGCGAAGCGAGGCTCGGCTCGAGGGCCGCGCCCGAGCGGCAGCGAGCGG
>DATFRC010000230.1:0-8403 GCA_035263725.1 Jatrophihabitantaceae bacterium
TTCGCCGTCATCTCCTCCGGAGGAGCGGCACTCGGCTTGCTGCTCGGCGGCACGCTCACCGATCTGGTCTCCTGGCGATGGACGATGTTCGTCAACGTCCCGATCGGCCTGGCCGTTCTGTTCCTCGTCCCCGGGCTGGTCAACGAGACGGCGCGGCGCCACGGTCGATTCGATTTCGTCGGCGCCGGCTCAGCGACCGCGGCTGCGGTATCCATCGTGTGGACCGTCATCAACGCGCCCGAGCACGGCTGGGGCAGCGCGCGCACCGTCGGCGGCTTTGCCCTCGGAGCCGCCCTCCTGGTAGTGCTGGCCGTCACCGAGCGTCGCCACCCGCACCCGCTGCTGCGGCCGGCGCTGCTGCGCAGCCGGCAGCGCATCGCGGGGCTGGTCGCGATGGCCGCTGTTTACGGCGGCATGCTCGCGACCTTCTTCCTCACCGTGCAACTGCTGTCGCACCAGTTCGCCTACAGCCCACTTCGATCCGGCGTGGCGTTCCTGCCCGTGCCGCTGGGCGTATTCACGATGTCTCGCCTGGCGCCGCGCCTGGTCGCGCGGATCGGGCCGGCTCCGCTGATCGCAGCCGGTGCCGGGAGCGTGTTCATCGCGATGGGCCTGCTGCTCGGCGTCAACTCCTCCACCAGCTACGCCGCCGGCGTCTTCCCGTCACTGCTGTTGATGGGCTTGGGCATGGGCGCGAGCTTCATGCCGATCACGGTCCTCGCCCTCAGCGGCGTCGAGCCCGAGCACACCGGTTCGGCCTCCGGCCTGCTGCAGACCATGCAGCAACTCGGCGGAGCAGTCGGGCTCGCGGTGGTCGCCTCCGTCTTCGCCGGACGCAGCGCTCACGGCTTCGACCCAGCGCTTCGGGCCGGCTACGGCGCAGCGACAGTGCTGGCCGCTCTCGCAGTCGCCAGCGGGCTCACGCTGCTCACCCGCCGAAGCCTCGTCGCCCCGGCCTAACGCGGCAGGTCCACCAGCAAATCACTAAACAGATCGACGTCGACCGCAGGAGCCGACCATGACGCTAGCCCTCCGCCCGGCGCGTCGATATCTCGCGTCGAACAGGCGCCACGCAGCACCGCCGACAAACATCGCCGGGCGTGTCAGAACCCTCACGCGACTCCTCAGCGTGGTGGTGGCCGCGCTGCTGGTGTGGATCGTCATCATGGGTGTCAGCCTGCCGACGGCTGACACGACCAGGCAGTGGAGGCTGCTTTGGATCGGCTTCGACACCGCCGAGGTCGCAGCCCTCGGCGTCACGCTATGGGCCATGTACCGGTCGCGCCAACTTGCGATTCCCGCCGCGCTGATAGCTGGGACGCTGTTCGCATGCGACGCCTGGTTCGACGTCGTGCTGTCTTGGGGCACCGATGGGTGGTGGTTCAGTCTTGCCACTGCCGTCCTTGTCGAACTGCCACTCGCAGCCCTGCTCTGGGGCAGCGCCCGCTCGATGGTCCACGCGGTGATAGCTCACCAGATCCCACAGACCCACCAATCCACCAGCGGACCACACCTCCACCAGCTCGAACTCGTCCCGCGCGAGCACCGCACCAGCGGTTCATGATGTCCAGCCCGCAGCGGGGTGACGCTCATCGAGCCAATCGCTGCGAAGCGACTCGACGACTGTGAGTCGCTTTGGGCGCCGGTCCCCGAGGAACGTCCTACTCTGGCGGGGTGAATCTTGATGTCGAGCGCCTCTTGGCCGAGCGGGAGGAGAACCTCCAAGGTCAGCTGGCGGAGTTGACCAAGCCGGCCGGAGAGCTCGGCACGATCTCGTTCGGCAAGCGTGTCGGCGACGGAACCTCCATGGCGGTAGACCGGCTCGCCGCGGTGTCGGCACAGGAGCACTTGCTCGCGATGCTGGAGGAGGTGCGTCGCGCCCGACAGCGTGTGGCCGACGGCAGCTACGGCTTGTGTGAAGTGTGTGGGGAGTCGCTGCCCGCCGAACGGCTCGAGGTTCGACCGTGGGCGGTTCGGTGTGTCCAGCACAGCTGATGAACAAGCTAGGGGCCTGGCACTGATCGGGTCGCGGATCGTTTCATCTGACCGCGGCTGACCAGAGGTAGCCCTACTCGATATCGACGGTCGGACGTGCCGGTTTGGGTGCCGGGCTCGCGATCGGCGCGGCGCGTGTACGCCGCCGTCGAGCGTTAGCCGTCCTTACGCGGAGGTTGCGTCCGCCTGGCCGAAGCCTGCCGGGGTCCTAGTTGGATGGGGTGGGGTTTCTAGCCGGGATGTCAGGTAGTGCAGGACGCCCTTCGCGCCCAGGCGGTGGAAGAGTATGTGTTCGCCAAGGTGGGATCGCTTGAGGGTGACGTCGACGCCGCCGCGGCGGTAGGTGGCTGCCAGGTCGTCGGCTTCGATGATTGGGACCAGCTGGTCGTGGATGGCGTGGTACAGGTAGATCGGCGCGGAGGGGAACCGGCGGCCGAGGGCTAGCTGCTCGTTGACTAGCTGGGCGCCCTCGGTCGCGAAGGGGTCGGCGACAGTCGTCAGTTCTTTTATCCGGCGGCAAGGGAAGTAGGCGATCAGCTCTTCGACGGTCATGTCGGCGATTTCCTCGAAGACCTGGCGCCCTTGGTCGTTGGCGTGCGCGGGCAGGTTGGTTTCTGGGTACTCGCGGCTGATGCCTAGCCAGGCTCCGAGCGCAAATCCGGAAAGGAGGCCTCCGTCGATGCGGTAGAGCGTCCGGTTGTCGGTCGGCACCCCGCCGGCGGCGACCGCGGCCAGCTGGATCTCCGGCGCGTACAGCGGGTGTTGTTCGGCTGCCCAGCAGGTGGCCTGGCCGCCGCCGGAATACCCCCACATGGCGACTGGAGCGCGGGTCGACAGGCCTGCGGGTTCGAGCTGGAAGGCGGCCCTTATTCCGTCCAGGGTGATCCGGGCCGCGATCAGGCCAGCGCCGAACGCATGTCGGGGGCCGGTGAAGTCGGGGGTCACGACCGCCCAGCCGTGGCGCAGGGCGAGGCTCATGAGCAGAAATTCCTTCTGGCTCCCCTTTCGGAAGGTGTAGGACGGATCGGCGCGTGGGCCCAGGCTGTCGATGGCGCCCTGATACGACACGAGGGGCCGTGGAGCCTCGCCGGTCCAGGCCCGTTCGGGCACCATGAGGGTGGCCACTGCAGAAATGGGCTGACCGACGGTGTCGGTGCTTCGGTAGCGCAAATGCCAGGCCCTCGCGTGAGACACCCAATGCGAACCGGCCCGAAACTCGACCGGCCGGTGGGCCAACAAGGCGCCGGGCTGGACCGTGTCGAGGGCTTCATGCGATTCGTACCAGGGGTCATCGGTGGGAAGGGGCACGCCAGCCCGCCGGTGCTGCCTGGGCGACTCGGCCGTTCGTATCACTGCGGTGATGGCCCGGGACAGAACGCGCTTCCAGACAGGGACCATCGCCGAAGCGTAATTCGCCCAGTGCCCCGTGTGGCCCAAGTACCCCGTCGGCGCGCGGCGGCGACACGGCAGCGCTGGCGGTGAGCAGCGCGCACGATGAGTGCGATATCGAAGATGCCGGCAAGATCGTCGCGTCCTTCTGAGCCCATAGTCCAGTCGGGGGAGCCCAGAATCCTTGGCCTCCAGGAGGCACGTGCCACCTACGTGCCAGAGCGGCCAACAATGCCCATTAGACCAGGTCGGCCCGGCTGATCTGGCTCTCGTGCGCCGAGATTTCGGCGGCAGCGAGCTCGGTGCAAGCTTGGTTGAGACCTTTCCTAGTGCCTGTAAGCCAGGAGTTCGACTGTCGGTAACTCCGGAGACGCGAGCTTGGACACAAGCTGTACCGCGAGTGCCCTGGCGGTGCCTTCTGGTATGCCAACCTGGACGAGCCAGACGAATAGGGCGGTCGGCTCGGCGACGTAGGGCAAGCGTGCGATGCCCACCGACCGATGCATCACGACTACTTCGGCTGGCCTTGCCGTGTCATCGACAGCGAGACTCCAGTCTCGGTGATGAGCCGGCCGCTTGAGCCTCGTCGTTGTCACTCTCACGCCAGCAACGCTATGCCGACCCTCTGACAATTGGGCTGCGCCGCCGGGGCGACCTAGAGCGGCGTTCGCGAGCGTCTCTCGCCGTCGGGCGTTGGCCAGGAGGGGCCTGAGAACCGAGGCTTGACTTGACGCTCATAACACGCGCACCCGAGCCCGCTTCCAGGAGTTGCGCGATGACGGCAGCCATATCGTTCAGCGGGATTAGGTCGTGCTCGAAACGACCTCCGTGGCGTCGGCGTCCGAGGCATTCCACACCAGTTCAGCGATGCCCGTCCAGGGCGAACGTCGAAAGCGCGGCAACGTGATCGTCGCCGACCTCGACAGAGATCGTCTCTTCCAGGGCCCCTTTCCGCCACCGCCGACTCGCTCACATGCGGTGGGCGCGAGTGAGATCGATGGACACTCGTGATCCGCGCAGTGAAGATGTCCGTGTGCGTCGCGCGGCAGTGCCTTTGCTTGCACTGACTGTGGGGTTCGTGCTTGCCGACTCGGCGATCGTCACGCTGGCTCTTCCTGAGATCCTGAGGCGTCTCGGCGGAACAGTGCCGCAGGTAGCGTGGGTGTTGATCGCGTTCAACCTCGTGCTCGCGCTCGTGGTTGTACCGGCTGCATGGGTCTGCTGGCACCGGGATCCGGTGCCCCTGTGTGCGGCGGGGATCGCGGTGTTCGCTGGGGCCTCGGCGGCCTGTGCGTTGGCCGGCTCGATGCCGGTGCTGATAACGGCTCGCTGCGTGCAGGCGCTCGGCGGCGCGTTTGCGTTGGTCGGCTGTCTGGAGTTGCTCGTCGCGAGGATCGGCGAGCGGCGCGGGATTGCCTGGTGGATCGCGGCGGGAGTGATCGGGACGGCGGTCGGGCCGGTTGCGGGTGGATTGCTTACCGAGACCATCTCCTGGCGGGCCATCTTCATCGTCCAGGTGCCGGTCGCGGTGTTTGCCGTCCCCGCCGCGCTCACGGCTCGCGGCGGAGCAGCTCGCGGCGGAGCAGCTCGCCGCGGAGCGGTCCAGCCCGCTGAAATGCAGCGCCCGGCCGTGGCCCCGAACGTTTCGCTGGTTCTGTTGTCGGCAGCGCTGACCGCCGCGCTGTTCCTTCTCGTCCTGCTTCTCGTCGAGGGTTGGCGTCGGTCGCCGGCAATCGCCGCGCTCGCCGTCTCGGTCGTGCCGGTCGCGGCGTTCGTGGCGACACCACTGGCCCGGCGGTTTCGGGCGGTGCCGCGGGCGGAGATCGCAGCTGGCTGCTTGCTCGTCGCCGGTGGGCTGACCGCGCTGGCCCTACTGCCATCGGCGCATCTCGCCTGGACGATCGCACCGCAAGCACTGATCGGGCTCGGGCTCGGGCTGAGCCTGGACCGCCTGACGGTCGACGCCCTGCGGGATCGATCGCCGCGGGTGATGCACGCCGGATGGACGATCGGTGCTCGCCATGCCGGAGTCGTGCTCGGGCTTGCGATCCTGACCCCTGTGTTCACCGCAGACCTGCGCAACGCCCAAGTACCGGCACAGGAAGCTATCACGGCGCTCGTGCTTGATGCCCCGCTATCGGCCGACAACAAGATCGCGCTCGCCCGAGGCCTGAGCGATCAGCTGACGAAGGAGCACGACCGAGTTCCCGACCTGCACCCCGCGTTCGCCCGGCTGGAGCTGGCACCGGCGGACCGTCCCGCAGCCGAGCAACTCGAACGTAACCTCAACGCCCAGCTCGAGCGCGCTGCCACCCAGGCTTTCCATAACTCGTTCCTGATCGCCGCCGGGCTCGCGCTGCTGGCATTGGTGCCGATGCTCCCACTGCGCCGGCGTGTGACGACATGACGTCTGCAGCGAACCTGCGAGCAGTGGCGCTTCCCGTCGTCGCCGCCGCGCTCGTGAGCGGCGTGCTCGGCGTGCAGATCGCCAACGGCGGCGGCGACTTCACCCCAACCCGGTCCGCGTCGCCGTGTGCCCATCGAGCCGTCACCTCGGTATCGCCCGGCATCCAAGGACTCACCGAGCAACTCGTGCTGCTCGGGCTCGACGGCGCCGCCTGCCGCCTTCACGTGACGCGCGAAGCTCTCGCACTCGACCTCGCGCAATCACACACGCCCACCGACGCCCAGGTCGACGCGCTGCGGGCAGGTTTGCTCGAAGCAGTGGACCGCCTGAAAGCCGAGGGCAAACTACCGCCCGCGTCCACGCTCACCGACGAGGCGCTCGACAGCGCAAACCTGAACAGCTTCGTCAAGGCCGCGATCCGCGCATTGCCCGACTCCCTGATCAACAGCGCGCTGAAAACCGACGATGTCCTGCGGCGCACCATCAACGAACTCGACCTGCGCTCGCTGATCGCCAACCTGAACGACCCCAACCAACTCAGCCAGCAGATCAACGCCGCCGTCACCAAAGCCGTCAGGGACGCCCTCGTGGCCCGGCTCCGCGACCTCCTCTGAAGCGCTCAACCGAGACGCCGAGGGAAACGATGACGAGATCGTTGAGCAGCGCGGCGGCCACACGTCCGAGTCGGGCTGCGCATCGAGAGCAGTGTCTTGCCGATCCCGCCAATTAGCGCACGACGAGCACCGGGCACTCGGCGTGCTCGGCGACCTTGGCGCTCACCGAGCCGAGCAAGAGACCGGCGAACCCGCCACGTCCGCGGCTGCCGACCACGACCATCAAGGCATCCCTGCTCGCGTCAAGGAGGACAGAAGCGCCGCCGCCCTGAACGGTCCGCAGCATCATGTCATTCGGGCGCTGCTGTCCGAAGACATCGTTGACGGCATCCGTCAGCGCCTTCTCCATGGTGTCCTGCATGTCGACGATGGGTCCGATGGAGCGGTAAGCCAACGTCGGCAGCTGCCAAGCCATGACCGCCTCGATGCGGGCATCCTCAGCGGCAGCGATCCGCGCGGCCCAACGGAGAGCAAGCTTGGAAGGATCGGACCCGTCTACACCGACCACGATGCGCGGTCGGGGGTCCGTCATCTCGCTCATTTTTCTGTTCTCCTCTCGTCGCGCCGCTATATCCATTGCGCTGATCGCCGATTACCCACTTCACGGCTGAGCCGGCGACCGCAGCAAGCGACCGTGGCCCGCAGCATTATCGTGCCGACGGCCGGCCCGGCATAACCCGTGTGTCGCCGTCAGCGCGGTCGATCGGCTAGCGCGTTCCGCAGCTCCTTACTAAGGGGTCGCATGAACCACTATTGGCGAGTGAGTATCGCCCAGCTCACGGCGATGGCTGTGGCCAAACATACGGCGACGAGCGGTATCCCGAATCTGGCGAAGGCGCGGGTGGTGTAGCCACCCGGTTCCATCACCATCAGGTTGCTCTGATGACTGAACGGGTTGAGGAACGTGAACGAGATGCAGGTGGCGATCAGCGCGAGCAACGTCACCGCGTCGATTCCCAGCTTGGCTGCAATCCCGAGTGCGATTGGAGTGAGGATCGATGCGGCCGCAGCGTTGGTCACCAAGTTGGTCATGATCGTTGTCGTGGCGGCGAACACGACCACCACTAAGAACAGGTTGCCGGAAGCGATCCGCTCGATCGTACGGGCAAGCAGGTCGGCCAGTCCGCTGTCGACGACGATGGCTGCCAGCCCTACCGAGCCGGCCAGAATGAACAGGACGTTCCAATCCAGCGCTCGTGCTGCCGATCTTGGGGTCAGCACTCCGGACAGCACCATGAGCAGTGCACCTGCCAGCGCGACAAGCGCTACCGGTGCCAGGCCGAACGACGCCGCCACGATAACCGCCACCACGATGGCAAGCGCCGTTCCGGTCTTGCCTGGCTGCGGGGCCCGCCCGGCGGCGTCCTCCCACACCGTGAAGGCGTCGTGTCGGGCAAGAGCCTTGTCGCTGGGGCACGTCACGTAAACGGTAGCGCCAGGTAGAGCCTCGGTGCGGCCGAGCGGTTTGGCGGTCTGCGCCGCGATCACGTGGATGTCGTCGTCCTCGAGATCGCGCAATGTACCGTGCTCGCCGACATCCACTGAAACCGCGTAGAGACGTTGCGACAACTGGCCGAAGCGCGGGCTTTGCCAGAGTGTGCTGACGCCGGTTTCGCTGGCCGAGAACACCAAGAGGTCGCCAGCTGCGATCGTCTGAGTGCTCGGTAGCGTTGCGTCATCACGCACGATCGCGTCAAGCGCGTACTCCTGGGTGCGCTCGATGCCGATGTCTGCAGGACGTTTGCCGACACTGATCGCTCCGGCCGCGATCGGTAGCTCGACTCGCCAGTGCATTGCAGCCGGTACAACCGGCGCCTCCCCGCTGAGCATGCGCGGGGAGGCGAGCCGCAGCAGCACCCAACCGACGAGGCATACCGGCAATGCCACGGGTGCGAAGGACAGCATGCTCACCTTGACGTCGGCGTCGGAGGCGATTCCGGCGATCAGCAGGTTCGAGCTGGTGCCGATCAGCGTCACCGACCCGGCCAGCGTGGTCGC
>DATFRC010000231.1:0-4727 GCA_035263725.1 Jatrophihabitantaceae bacterium
GAGCGGGCTGGTTGGCGCTCGGCCAGCTGCCGGCGCACGTCGTCCATGTCGAGGTCGCGAACGGCCTGGATGAGCTGCTCCAGGGCAGCTGCGGGCAGTGCGCCAGGCTGGGCGAAGACCAGAATCCCGTCGCGGAAGGCCATCAGCGTGGGGATTGAGCGAATGTCCGCCGCCGCGGCCAGGCGCTGTTCCGCCTCGGTGTCCACTTTGCCGAACGTGATGTCGGGGTGCTGGTCGCTGGCCTTGGCGAAGACCGGTGCGAACATCCGGCAAGGTCCGCACCAACTGGCCCAGAAGTCGACCAGCGTGATGCCATCACCGCTGACCGCCTTCTCGAAGGTGTCCGTGGTCAGGTCGACCGTCGCCATCGTGTGCTCGCTTTCTGGTGAGGCATGGCCCTACTAGCTGTCAGGTCAACGGTGGGCCGGCTACTCCTCATTCCCCACGCGCGATCACCAGACCAGGCAGTTTCTGCAGGGCGCCCCCGGCAGGACTCGAACCTGCGACCTACCGCTTAGAAGGCGGCAGCTCTATCCGCTGAGCTACGGGGGCCCCAGCGGCAGGTTACCGCCGTCAGAGCCGGCGCAGGCGCAGATGCCGATGCGGCGGCAGTGCAGTGTGTGTCAGCTGTTCGGTCCAGGACGGGTCGCGCTGCTCGCCGCCGGACTGCACCGGAAGGCGCGGTCGCAGGTCGCGAGAGTCGGCGCCGAAGCCGAGCAGGCTCGCGACGGCAACGAGCAAGAACAGACCGAGGAGCACCAAAGCGAACATGGCAAGAATTATGCGGTAGCAAAGATCCTGCCACGAGTGGCAGAAACGCCATCTAGCATTGAGATCCTGCCAATCAGCGGGCATGCTGAGGGACATGGCTCTTGATTCCGTCGCCGCGGTGATCGTCCCCGGTGTCAGCCCGTTCGAGTTGGGCGTGGCGTGCGAAGGATTCGGCGTCGACCGCACCGACGACGGCGCGCCTGGCTGCAAGTTCCGCGTGGTCGCGCTGGACGATGCACCGGTCGTGACGTCAGCCGGCTTCTCGATCAGCACACCGTACGGCTTGGAGGCTGCCGAGCAGGCGGACCTGGTGATCGTGACAGCGACGGTCGGTCCGACGGTATGGCCCGAGCTGCTGCTCAACGTACTGCGGCGTACGGTCGAACGGGGTGCCCGGGTGATGAGCATCTGCAACGGCGCGTTCGCACTGGGCGAGGCTGGTCTCCTGGACGGCCGCGACTGCACTACGCACTGGCGGCATGCCGCCCGCCTCGCGGAGCAGTTCCCGGCGGCGCGCGTCAATCCCAATGTGCTCTACGTGTGCGACGGTCCGGTGCTGACCAGCGCCGGTTCAGCTGCCGGGCTGGACCTGTGCCTGCACCTAATCCGCGAAGAGCACGGCGAACGGGTAGCGAACATGGTGGCTCGCCGCATGGTGATGCCGCCGTTCCGCGACGGCGGACAAGCACAGTTCGTCGGACCGGTGGTGCGCGCGGGCGAGGCCGAGACGCTGGCCCCGCTACTCGATGCGATCGCCGCGGAGTTGGATGCCGAGCACACCGTCGACTCGATGGCCGCGCGGGCGGCGATGAGCGCTCGGACGTTTGCCCGCCGGTTTCGCGACGAGACCGGGGCCACACCGCATGCTTGGCTGACCAACCAGCGCGTGCTTCACGCACGTGAGATGCTCGAACGTGGTGACGATCCGATCGAGACGGTGGCCCGACGCTCGGGATTCGGCACTGCCGCCATGCTGCGGCATCACTTCACCAGGGTGGTGGGGACCTCGCCGGGGGCATACCGACGCACGTTCCGCGGCTAGCCGCCGATACCACGCACCACTGACCTTTTCGCGATTCGCATTCCACAGCGGCGCCCCTGTCCACAGATCAGCGCACGCCAGCCCGCGCACGCCGGCGCTGCGCTTCAGTGATCACACGCCTAACGAGGCGACCGGACGCATAGCCGGATCACTGACAGGAGCAGGACATGAACGACACGTATCTCACGATCGTCGGCAACGCGGTTGACGACCCAAAAATGCGCACGACGGGCGCCGGAATCCCGGTCGCCAGCTTCCGCATAGCGTCCACGTCGCGACGCCTCAACCATGAGACCAAGACCTGGGAAGACCACGAGCGCCTGTTCGCCACAGTCACGTGTTGGCGTGCGCTGGCTCAGAACGTGGCCACCTCGTTGAAGAAGGGCCAGCCCGTCATGGTGACCGGTCGCTTCTATTCGCGTGAATACGTGAAAGACGAGATCTCCCGGATGTCGTACGAGCTGGACGCCATCGCCGTCGGCCACGACCTGGCGCGCGGCACCTCACAGTTCACGAAGATCACGCGGCCACACGCGCTGACGTCCGTCGAGGTCGACGACGACGGAATCCCGGCCGATATGAGCAGTGAGCGCATCGAGGTCGCTGCGACGCCCGCGTTGACGGCCGTCGGCTAGCCGCCGCCAAGTGCCGAATCGGCCTCGCCGGCTGGTGGTCGCGACTGGGGGTTGCGGGCCGGCGGGGTCCTGGAACTGGGACAATGGAGGGGTGCGGCAAGCTGGAGTTGCCGTGCGACGAAGAGCTGAGATGACAAGCGAGGACAGACAGTGGCGCAGTACATATACACCATGCGCAAGGTGCGCAAGGCCCATGGCGACAAGGTGATTCTTGACGATGTGACCTTGGCGTTCCTGCCGGGCGCCAAGATCGGCGTGGTCGGTCCCAACGGTGCTGGCAAGTCGAGCGTCCTCAAGATCATGGCCGGCCTCGACCAGCCGTCGAACGGCGACGCCCAGCTTGCGGCAGGTGCGTCGGTCGGGTTGTTGCAGCAGGAGCCGCCGCTGGACGAGGCGAAGACCGTTCGTGGCAACGTCGACGACGCGGTGGCCGAGCTGCGTGGCTGGCTGCAGAGGTTTGAGGAGGTGTCCGCCGCGATGGGCGAGCCGGACGCCGACTTCGACTCGCTGCTCGCCGAGCAGGGCGAACTGATGGAGAAGATCGAGCACGCCAACGGCTGGGAACTCGACAGCCGCATCGAGCAGGCGATGGACGCATTGCGCTGCCCGCCGGGAGACGAGCCGGTTACTCACCTGTCCGGCGGCGAACGGCGGCGGGTGGCGCTGTGCAAGTTGCTGCTCGAGCAGCCCGACCTCTTGCTGCTCGACGAGCCGACCAACCACCTCGACGCCGAGAGCGTGCAGTGGCTCGAACAGCACCTGGCGAAATATCCGGGCACCGTGCTCGCCGTCACCCACGACCGGTACTTCCTGGACAACGTCGCGGAATGGATTCTCGAGCTCGACAGAGGACGGGCGTACCCCTACGAAGGCAACTACTCGACATACTTGGAGAAGAAGGCCGAGCGGCTGGAGGTCCAGGGTCGCAAGGACCAGAAGCTGCAGAAGAGGCTGCGCGACGAACTCGAGTGGGTCCGGCAGAACGCCAGGGGCCGGCAGGCCAAGAGCAAGGCGCGGCTCCAGCGCTATGACGAGATGGCGGCCGAGGCAGAGAAGACTCGCAAGCTCGATTTCGAGGAGATCCAGATCCCGCCAGGGCCGCGCCTCGGCAACCTCGTGGTCGAGATCAGTCACTTGGACAAAGGCTTCGACGGACGCGTGTTGATCAAGGACCTGTCATACTCGTTGCCGCGGGGTGGCATCGTCGGAATCATCGGCCCGAACGGGGTCGGCAAGACCACGCTGTTCAAGATCATCGTCGGCGAGGAGCAGCCGGATTCCGGCGACGTCCGCGTGGGCGAGACGGTGAAGATCAGCTACGTGGACCAGACTCGCGAGCGAATCGACCCGGCTAAGACGGTATGGGAGGTGGTGTCCGACGGGCTGGATCACATCCAGGTCGGTCATGTCGAGATGCCGTCACGGGCGTACGTGTCCGCCTTCGGCTTCAAGGGACCGGATCAGCAGAAGCCCGCTGGCATCCTGTCCGGCGGCGAGCGCAACCGGCTCAACCTTGCCTTGACCCTCAAAGAAGGCGGCAACCTGTTGCTGCTCGACGAGCCGACCAACGATCTCGACGTCGAGACCTTGGGTTCGCTCGAGAACGCGCTGCTGGAGTTTCCGGGCTGCGCAGTGATCACCAGTCACGACCGATGGTTCCTCGACCGCGTTGCGACGCACATTCTCGCCTGGGAGGGCACGGACGACGACCCGGCGCAGTGGTTCTGGTTCGAGGGCAACTTCGAATCCTACGAGAAAAACAAGGTCGAGCGGCTCGGCGCCGAGGCAGCACGCCCGCACGCCGTCACATATCGCAGGTTGACTCGCGACTAACGCCATGGCCCGGTTCGTCGCGAGGTGCGCAATGCGTTGGTCCGACATGGACGCGTACGGGCACGTCAACAACACGGCGTACCTGGCATACCTGGAGCAGGCCCGGGTGTCGATGTTCTTCGACCGCTACGACGCGTCGTTCTCGGCCGGCACGGTCGTGAAGCACCACGAGATCACGTACCTGCGCCCGGTCGTCTACCACCCCGAGCCGCTGCGTCTTGAGCTGTGGGTCGACCAGGTCAGGGCCGCGTCGTTCCGCGTGCTCTATAACGTGTACGACGGTGACACCCTGGCGGCCACGGCGTCGACGACACTGGTGGCCTTCGACTTCGACTCCGATCGCCCGCGGCGCATCACCCCGGACGAGCGCGCCGTGCTCGCGCGGTATGTGGATGAGCCCGCCACGGAGCGAGCGTGACGAGCCGGTCCGGTGACGCCGGTATCCA
>DATFRC010000232.1:0-9679 GCA_035263725.1 Jatrophihabitantaceae bacterium
GCGCCGAACAACGCCACGACGACGCGATCACCCAGCGGCGGGTGGTGTTCACCCCGCAACACGACGGCATCACCAAACTGTGGGCGCTACTATCCGCCGACGGCGCCGCGCTCATCGAGGCGGTGCTGAACTCCCTCGGCAACGCCCAGACCGATGACCGCACCGCGGATCAACGCCGCGCCGACGCCCTCGTCGACGTGTTCGCCCGCGTCCTCGCTGACCCGTCCCTGCCCGAACAGCACGGAAAGCGACCCGCCATCCAGGTCACCGTCCCACTCAGCACCCTGCCCGGCCTGCGACAACCAGCCCGCGCACCTCGACCGGTACGGCCCACCACCGCCGAGATGGCACGGCGTATCGCCGCGGACCAGTCCGGCACCTGGCGGCGACTCGTCACCGACGACACCGGCCAACTCCTCGACTACCGCCGCACCACCCACCGGGCACCCACCAACCTCACCAACCACGTCACCGCCCGCGACCGAACCTGCACCTTCCCCGCATGCCGACATGCAGCCAAGCTGTGCGACCTCGACCACGTCGAAGCCTGGACCGACGGCGGCGACACAAACCCCGCGAACCTCGCCGCCCTCTGCGCCAGACACCACAACGCCAACCACCACGCCAGCTGACAAGTCAAACGACGACAAGACGGCACGAGCGAATGGAGCAGCCCGACCGGACATCGCTACCGGGTCCCGCTGCCCGACGGCTGAACGTCTGCGCGGGGAGTGCGTCGTGCCGAGAACCAGCGACGTTCATGAGTAGCCGACGTCTGCGATCTTGATCACACGAGCCTGTGAGTCATGGCATCGGATCAGCCTAGCGAGCGACATAGCGGCGCTCTGCCAACGGCAGGTTGGCTTGCCCCTCAGACCTCCGGCTACACAGGATTGGTTGGGGTTCGTCGCCTGCTTACGCTAGCTACGTGGCCCGCAAGGTGCGCCTGGCTCACGGCCCGGATTGGCTGGGCGGCCCCTCCTGTCTGGCGAGGCTCCAGTCGCGACTGGCTGTCGACGCCGACGGTTGCGTGTTCGCAGCCGGGCACCGAAAGGGGGCCGGCATAGCGCTGGCCTGGCCGCTGGACTACGGCCCTGGCGTCGGTCCCGACGGCGTCGTTGAGATCGTGAACAGCGGCGGCGAGGTCGTTCTACGCGAAGGAGATGCTTTCGCGGCCGCGGGCGGATTGACACCGGACGACTTCGATAGCCCCGAGAAGCGCCACGCGAGAGAGCTGCACGGCCGCGACATGTTCGTCATCGGTCTGCCAGTCGAGCGGCTTGAGGAGTAGTCGGCTCATACCGCCATCCGCGCATGCCGTTGCCATCGCCGAGCGCGCACATGCCGCGGACAGCGCTCTGATCTGTTGATGGCTATTGGTTCACAGCGGGTGGGTGGGGTCACGGGCGAGACAGAATTCGTTGCCCTCCGGATCGGCAAGCACGTACCAGATCTGCCCGTACTCACATCGAGCCGTCGGGGTTAGTCGCGAAGCCCCGAGCGACTCGAGTCGAACGAGCTCATCTTCGACGTCATCTACGAGCAGATCGATGTGCAATCGATTCTTGGCCGTCTTCGGCTCCGGCACCCGCTGCAGGGTCAACGCGACTCCGTGGCCGCGCAGCGCGACGTAGCGGTCGCCGATTCGTCCCTGCACCTGCAGCCCCGCCGCTGCTTGCCAGAAGTCGGCCTCCCGATCCAAGTCGCAGCAATCGAGGGTGAACTCGATGAGCACGCCGACATTGTGCGTCACAAGACCGGCCTGCGAAGCGCACGTAATGCCGTGATGCCGCCTTAGCCGCGCAGGGCGCTCCGCACTTCCGCAGCCAGGCTGAGGAACGGTTCGATCGAGAGATCGGACGCGGCAGGCTGCAACACGACGGTCGTGGCGCCGGCGTCGGCGAAACGGCGCACCACCGCGGCCACCTCGGCAGGCGATCCGGCCGCAATCGCGTTTTCACTGGGCCGGCCGAGCGCGGCCTGTTCCGCCTCGATCGGCGCTGCCGAGGCGCCGGCCGGCAGGTACGCCACGACCTCGTGCGGGCCGGGAGCCGCCGCCTGCGCGACGGCGGAGCGGACCGTGTCAGGCGTGTTGCCGGCATCGAGAACCATGCCGTCTGCGCACTCGCCGGCGAGGGCGATCGTGCGCGGCCCCCGCGCTCCGACCAGCAGCGGGGGCATCACCTCCGGCGGCCAGTCGAGAGCGACATCAGAGAGGCGCACGTACGAGCCGGACGTCGTCACCGTCTCGCCGGCGAGCAGCGCGCGGACGGCGGTGACCCACTCGCGCAGCAGCGTCATGGGCGACGCCGCCCGTGCGCCGACCTGATCCATCCACTCCAGCACGCCGTGGCCCGCAGCTGGGACGAACCGACCGGGAAACAGCCGTGCCAGCGTGGCTATCTCCATGGCCGCCAGCGCCGGATTGCGGAACGGCACCGGCATCAACCCCAGCCCCAGCCGCACCGAGCCCGTCCAGGCAAGCGCCGCCGTGGATGCGGTCATCCCGCCTTCGAGAAAGCAGTCCTCCCACAGCCACACGTCGTCCAGGCCGACCTCATCGGCCAGCGTGACGAACGTCCGCAATCGCTCCGGCGCGAGCTGCGGCCGGAACACCACACCGATCCTGGGCGTCACTCCGCGAGACGATACGACAAGATCACGATGCCGTTCGTGAGTGTCCGGCTATCGGCGAGCTCCCACACCACCGGCTTGCCCGCCCGGAACAGCAGATCGTCCGGACCGGCAGTTCCTGCGAACACCGGGTGCACCCACAGCCGTAGCTCGTCGAGCAGCCCGTGCTCGAGCAGCAGGTGGGCGAGCGGCCCGAACCCGTACTGCACCATGTCCTGCCCGGGCTGCTCCTTGAGCTGCCGAATCTGCTCGACCACGTCGCCACCCAGGACCGTCGTGTTCGCCCACTCCGGATCGCTGAGCGAGTTCGACACGACGTACTTCGACATGCTGTTGATGCGATCGCTGAACGGATCGCCCGACTTGTTCTGCCACACCGCAACGAAGGCGTCATAGGTGCGCCGGCCCAGCAGCACGGCGTCGCAGGCCATGAGCAGGTCGGTCTGGATTCCGTAGCTGGACGAGTCGGAGCCGATGGCAGGCCATTGATCCGGGTTGTCGATCACTCCGTCCAGCGAGATATAGCTCGAGTTGATGATCTTGCGTGCGGGACGTGACTTGGAGGCGCTCATACAGCGACCCTGACAGGGACCGTGGTCCACCGATAAGGTCCAATCCGATGCCCGCATCGGAGTCCAATTCGACAAGCCGCAGCGAGCTGCTTATCGAGCTACATCGCGACTCGCCGACCGCTCTGCACCACCAGGTGGAGGTGGCGATCCGCGGCAGCATTCGCGCCGGACGCCTCGGGGCCGGAGCCACCCTGCCGGCCAGCCGCACGCTTGCCACCGACCTGGGCGTGTCGCGTGGGGTCGTCGTCGAGGCGTATCAGCAGCTTGTCGCCGAGGGCTATCTGGTCAGCCGGCCCGGCGGGTACACCGAGGTCGCGCCGGGCGCCCAGCCGGCGCCGGTCCGGCGTTCGGCCGAGCCGACCCGCCCGCTGCGCATCGACTTCCGCTACGGCCGTCCGGACGTCTCCGCCTTCCCTCGCGCGGCGTGGCTGCGCTCGTTGCGCACCGTACTGGCGCATACCTCGAACGAGCGTCTCGTCTACCTCGACGGGCGGGGCGCCCCGGAACTGCGGGCGGCGCTGGCCGAGTACCTGAACCGCTCTCGTGGCACGGCAGCCGACCCGGAGAACATCCTGATCGTCAACGGGTTCGCCCAAGGCCTCAGCCTCATCGCCGGTGTGCTCGCGAGTACCGGCGCGGACACGCTGGCCGTCGGCGACCCGTCGCCGGACGACGACCGGGCAATCGGCGCGGCATCCGGGTTGACGGTCGTCGGCATCCCGGTGGACGAGAACGGGATGCGACTATCGACGCTCGAGGCATCCGGTGCGCACGCCGCCCTGGTGACCGCCGCGCACCAGTTCCCGGTCGGCGGCGCGCTGCCGGCCGCCGCGCGGTCCGCCCTCATCGCGTGGGCCGCCCGCACCGACGCCGTGATCATCGAAGACGATTACGACGCCGAGTACCGCTACGACCGTGCCCCGGTCGGCGCCATGCAGGGCCTTGCCCCGGACCGCGTCGTCTACGCCGGCTCGGCCAGCAAGACGCTGGCCCCCGGGCTGCGGCTGGGCTGGGTGCTCGCTCCCGAGCGCTTCGTCGACGCGCTGGCAGCCGCGAAGCTTTCCGCAGACCGCGGCTCGCCGGTCCTGGACCAATTGGCGTTCGCCGACTTCCTGGCTCGCGGCGAGTTCGACCGGCACCTGCGCCGGATGCGGCCCATCTACCGCCGACGGCACGACACGCTGCTGGGTGCGCTCGCCGACAAGCTCCCCGACCTGCGCCCTGCCGGGGACGCTGCGGGCCTGCATCTGCTCACGCTGCTGCCGCCGGATCTCGATGAGGACGCTGTGGTCACCGCGGCGGCTGAGCGGGGATTGGGCGTGTACGGCATCGCGCCGTATCGGCTCACGCCCGGACCGCCGGGGCTGCTGTTCGGGTACGCGGCGCTGAGCGAGCGCGACATCGTTGCGGGCATCGGCGTCCTGGCCGACGTGCTCGCTCAGCTGCCGGGGTCTCGACCCATGCGATCCGCGAGGGCAGCGTCCTTGGCGTGAGCGGTCTCGGCGAGAGCCGCCTGGAAGGACGCCATCCGCTGGGCGAGCGCAGCGTCGGACGCGGCGAGGATCCGCACCGCGAGCAGCCCGGCGTTGCGGGCCCCCCCGATCGACACGGTCGCCACCGGGACGCCGGCCGGCATCTGCACGATCGAAAGAAGCGAGTCCATGCCGTCGAGGTAGCGCAGCGGCACCGGTACCCCGATCACGGGCAGGGTCGTCAGCGAGGCCACCATGCCGGGTAGGTGCGCCGCACCGCCGGCCCCGGCGATGATCACCTTGAGTCCGCGGCCGGCCGCGCCCTGGGCATACGCCGCCATGTCGAGCGGCGTGCGGTGCGCCGACACGACGCGGACCTCGTGCGGCACGTCGAACTCGCGCAACGCCTCCGCGGCTGCGCCCATCACGTCGTAGTCGGAGTCGCTGCCCATGATGACGCCGGTGAGCGGGTTCATGGGCCGTCCCCATTGGCGAGATAGTCAGCCGCGGACCGCGCCCGCTCGCGCACCTCGGCGGCGTCGTTACCGAGCGCGGTGACATGGCCGACCTTGCGTCCCGGACGGAAACCCTTGCCGTACAGGTGGATCTTCACGTCGGGCCAGCGCGCCATGCAGTGGTGGACCCGCTCGTCGATGCTCAGCGGCTTGACGTCATCCGGCCCGGCCAGCACGTTCGCCATCACGACCGCCGGCGCCGTCGGAATGATCGTGCCGAGGGGATAGTCGAGCACGGCGCGCAGGTGCTGCTCGAACTGGGACGTCCGTGCCCCCTCGATCGTCCAATGCCCCGAGTTGTGCGGTCGCATCGCCAGCTCGTTCACGAGCAGCTCACCCGATGTCGTTTCGAACAGTTCGACGGCAAGGATGCCGACCACGCCGAGTTC
Organism: Jatrophihabitantaceae bacterium; assembly: GCA_035263725.1. GTDB lineage: Bacteria > Actinomycetota > Actinomycetes > Mycobacteriales > Jatrophihabitantaceae > DASXRA01. Next base: position 5,583 of record DATFRC010000232.1, read on the forward strand.
CCCGGCGATGCGCAACGCCAGGGCCTGCGCCTCGTTCGCGCGTGCCGGGGACAGGCCGGGTGCCGGCGCCAGCACCTCGACACAGATGCCATCACGCTGCACGGTCTCGACTACGGGCCATGCCGCTGCCTGCCCGTACGGCGAACGCGCGACGACTGCGGCCAGCTCCCGGGCGATCGGCACATGAGCCTCGCCGATCAGCGCGGTTCCCGACGCGATAATCGGCGCCGCCTCCTCGGGTGAACACACCGCCCACACGCCCTTGCCGTCGTACCCGCCGCGGGCGGCTTTCAGCACCAGCGGCCAACCCACAGCGGCGCCGAAGGACACCAGGTCGGTCTCTGACAGATCTGCCCAGGGCGGGCAGGGCACGCCGAGCGCGGTGAGCCGAGCGCGCATCCTCGCCTTGTCCTGCGCATGGATCAGGGCGGCCGCGCCGGGACGGACGAGCACCCCGTCGGCCGCCAGCGCTTCAATGTGCGCTCCCGGCACATGTTCATGGTCGAACGTCACGACGTCGCAGCCCGCCGCGAAAGCCCGCAGGTCGGCGAGCGAGCGGTAGTCGCCTACCACGACATCGGCGGCAACAAGCGCCGCGCCGTCGTCGGGCGACACGGCCAGCACCCGTAGCGACTGTCCGAGCGCAATTGCGGCCTGGTGTGTCATCCGGGCCAGCTGGCCGGCACCGACCATGCCGACCACGGGCAGGCCCGTACGCGGATCCACGTCGCTGAGGGTAACGGGCGCCGCCGGTGCGAGACGGACATGCCATCCGGGTAGACTTCGGTCGCATCATGCTGACGACGTCACCACCATCGCTGCTGGAACGGCTTCGTGGCTCTTGGCGCATCCTCGTCAAGGAGGTCGCCGCCTTCGGGGTGGTCGGCACCTTCAGCTTCGTCATCGAGATGGGCCTGTTCAACCTATTGCTGCACCAGCACATCGGGCCCCTGACTTCGAAGGCGATCGCGGCGGCTGTCGCCACCACGTTCGCCTACATCGGAAACCGGCACTGGTCGTTTTCGCACCGTGCCCGCACCGGGCTAGGCCGCGAGGCATCGTTCTTCTTCGGTATCAACGCCATCGCGCTCGTCGTGGGCGAGCTGATCATCGCCCTGTTCGCATACCCGCTCGGCTACAAGGACGACCACTGGGTGCTCAGCGCCGCCAACGTCCTCGCGATCGGCCTCGGTACGGTGTTCCGCTTCTGGGCGTACAAGCGGTTCGTCTTCCTGCATCCGGACCGGGTGCACAACCGCGACGTCAACCTCGACGAGGAACTCGCTGAGAGTTAACGGACGCGCACCATTGAAGTAGGCGCCGGATTAGTCCAAGTCTTCCGGGTTTTCCAGCCGGAATCCGACCTTCATGCCGACCTGGACGTGGGCCAGCTGACCGTCCACGATGTGCCCGCGGATCTCGGTCACCTCGAACCAGTCCAGTCCGCGCAAGGTCCGGGCGGCGCGGCCGATAGCACCCTTGATCGCGTCGTCCACGCCGTCGGACGACGTGCCGACGACCTCGGTGACTCGATACGTACGACCAGGCATCGGATACCTCCTCGACAGACTCCGCCCGATCATGCACCAGCCAGGCGCCGGCGGTAAGCAGATCAGCGCCAACGGGTCCCGGTGACCTGTTCGTAAAGGGCGACGTAACGGTGGCGCGTTTCCTCGACGACCGGTGCGGGAACCTCAGGCCCGGGCGGGCGTTTGTCCCACGTGCCCAGGTCGGCTGCCCAGTCGCGGAGGTACTGCTTGTCGTATCCGTGCTGCCGCCGACCCGGTGCCCAGTCCTCGACGCGCCAGTACCGGGACGAGTCCGATGTCAGCGCTTCATCGGCCAGCACGAGGCCTCCGTCCGGACCGACACCGAACTCGAATTTGGTGTCGGCGAGAAGCAGCCCTCGATCCGTGGTGATCTTCGTTGCCGCGTCGTAGAGCCGCAGGGTGGTTGCGCGCAGCTCGTCGGCGCGCACGTTGCCCATCAGAGCGGAGACCTCCGCGAACGTCAGCGGCTCGTCGTGGCCCTCTTCGGGCGGGGTCTTCGTGGTAGGCGTGAAGATCGGTTCGAGTAGCCGCGCACCCTCGGCCATGCCCGGCGGTAACACGATCCCGCAGACGGACCCGGTTGCGGTGTACGCCGACCAACCGGACCCGGCCAGGTAGCCCCGGGCGACGCATTCCACCGGAACCATCGAAAGGCGCCGGCACCGGATCGCCCGCCCGGCGAATTCCGGCGGCACGTCGTCCGCCGAGATCACGTGGTTCGGCACGACGTCCGCAAGCTGCTCGAACCACCACAGCGAGAGTGCGGTGAGCAGCCGGCCCTTGTCCGGGATGGGCGTCGGCAGCACCACGTCGTAGACGGACACCCGGTCGCTCGCAACGAGGATCAACGCGTCCGGGCCGTCGGCGTACACGTCGCGGACCTTGCCGCGATGCACCAACTCCACGGCAGGATCCTCCTAGCTCAGGGCTTGGGTCAGGTCGGCGATCAGGTCCTCGACGTCCTCGATGCCGACCGACAACCGCACCAGGTCGCCGGGCACCTCGAGCGGCGAACCGGTGACGCTCGCATGCGTCATCCGCGCCGGGTGCTCGATCAACGACTCGACGCCGCCCAGCGACTCGCCAAGGATGAACAGTTGGGTCAGGCCGCACACCTTCACCGCCGCCTCTTCACCGGCACGCAGCGTGAACGACACCATGCCCCCGAAGTCGCGCATCTGCCGCGCGGCGAGCTCATGGCCGGGGTGCTCGGCCAGCCCTGGGAAGTACACCTGGCCCACTGCGGGGTGGTCGACGAGGAACGCAGCGACCTGAGCGGCATTCGCGCAGTGCCGGTCCATCCGCACGCCCAGTGTCTTGATGCCGCGCAGCACCAGGAACGCGTCGAACGGTCCCGGCACGGCACCCATCGCGTTCTGGTGGAACGCCAGCTGCTCGCCGAGCTCGGCGTCCCGGAGGATGAGCGCGCCGCCAACGACGTCGCTGTGCCCACCCAGGTACTTCGTCGTGGAGTGCACGACCACGTCCGCGCCCAGTGCCAGCGGCTGCTGCAGGTACGGCGAGGCGAACGTGTTGTCCACGACGAGCAGCGCGCCTGCCTCGTGGGCGATGTCGGCCAGCGCCGCTATGTCGGCGATGCCCAGCAGCGGATTGGTCGGCGTTTCGCACCACACCACGCGGGTCGTCGGGCGCAGTGCCGCCCGAACCGCGTCCAGATCCGAAAGCGCCACCGGCGTGTAGTCGAGGCCCCAGTTCGCGAGGACGCGGGCGATCAGCCGGTACGTCCCGCCGTAGGCATCCCCCGGCAGCAGCATGTGGTCACCGGGCACGCAGACCGCGCGCAGCAGCGCGTCGGACGCGGCGAGCCCGCTCGCGAACGCCAGCCCGCGCGGGCCGCCCTCGAGCGCGGCCAGCGCCTCCTCGAGCGCGGTACGCGTCGGGTTGGCGCTGCGGCTGTATTCGTAGCCACCGCGCAGTCCGCCGACTCCATCTTGCTTGAACGTCGACGTAGCGTAGATCGGGACGCTGACCGCCCCCGTACGCAGGTCGGGCTCCTGCCCGGCGTGGATTGCGCGGGTATTGAATCCGGCGTCGTTGCCGGCGCTGTTGGTCACGGCGGCCACGATAGTTGCCGACGCCCGGTGGCACACGACGGGCGGCCGAGTGCTTTGCCGTAGTCTGCGTCGCGATGAGCAGTCACGCACCCCGCCGCGGCGCGGCGATCGCCGGATCTGTGCTCATCGTCGGGGGTCTCGTCACCGTAGTCGTCCTCGCCGCACGGGGCGCACCGCACCGCGCGGCAGACAGCACCAGCCCGTTGAGCACCAGCGCCGCGGCAGTGCCCACGACGCCGGCGCCCACGACGCCGGCGCCCACGACAGCCACGCCGACCCCGGCACCGACCCCGAAGCCGACGCCCACCCTTGCCGCAGCGGCCAGCGTCAACAGCGCGCTGCGCCGCCTCGCCGCGCGGCTTCCCGCCGGTGGGGTGTCGGTGGCCGCCCTGAACATGACGACCGGCGCGCGGTTCAGTTTCGGCTCCGGCGGTGGCATGCGCACCGGCAGCGTCGCGAAGCTGTTCCTGCT
>DATFRC010000233.1:0-5655 GCA_035263725.1 Jatrophihabitantaceae bacterium
CCGAGCGCAGCGAACAGCGTGACAATCAAGCTGATCCGCCCCGGGATGATCTGATGCAGAAGCGGCAGGTTGCTGAACGGCGCCCATGGCATCGGCACGTGGTAATCGTGACCGTCGATGTGCAGCGACGGCCCGAACGAGAACAGAAGCGCAATGGTGCCCATCACCGCCGTGAACAGCACCACCGGCCGCCGCCAGCGCAAGATCACGAGCGTGATCAGAATGAGGAGCAGCGGGAGCCCGATATAGCCGGTCCACTCCGCACCGTTGCCGGTGAACTTCGCTACGTACTTGACCACCCACTCGGGACGGAGCCTCTGATTGAACGGAAGCACTGTGTTCAGCAGGTCCGTCACGAAGATGTTGTTGTTGTGGATCGGCTCCGACACCTTGTTGGACGTGGCGAACTGAACGTGCAGCGGGTAACTCGCGATGACCGCGAAGACAGCTAAGGCCGTAAGCACGGCTCGTGTCGCGTACGGGAGCTTTTCCTTTATCCGTTTCCGATGGAGCACCGCGAGGACCACGACGCCGACTGCGGCGAAGATCACCTCGAACGACAGTACTTCCTCGGCGGTCAACAACTGTGCGGCGACGACGATGCCCAGCACTGCGCCGGAAATCCACCATCGCCACGACTGGCGAACCAAGACCTCGTCGAGCAGCAACAGTGTGAGTGGCAATAGCGCAATCAGGATCAGATGCAGGTGGCCCGGCGAGTGCGTGGTCACGAACGGGCTGAAGGCCAGGAGGAGACCGCCGAGCGCTGCCCCGAGCCGTGACGCCCAGCGGCGAAACGCGGCATAGGCAGTCAGCGCCGTGGTGGGGGGCCCCAGGAGCATCAGGGCGTTGTAGGTCACCACCGGACCCCAGACCAGCGTCACCGGGAACATCACCAGCCCCGGCACGATGTCTGAGGTGTTCCACATCAGGTTGGTGCCCGAGGGGTACAGGAGGAAGTTGGTCAGTAAAGGGTTATTGCCATGGCTGATCGCGTACAGGGGCCAGCGCAGGAACCACATCTGCTGTTCCGAGTCGCCCGGCCCACCGACCCAGCTTGCCCCGGGATGTACCCAAACCTCGTGGTAATACCAGAACGACAGCGCCAAAGCCACCGCGAACACCGCGGCCGGCCACATGGCACCCACGAGAAGACGCCGGCGGCGCGACGTGGGCGGCGACTGTGCCGTGGCAGCTGCCGACGCAGTCTCGTCCGACGGTCTGGTCGCCTCGTCCGCGGGAGTCGCCGTTCCGGCGATGGAACGCTGCACGTCGGCGCCCTCCAACTTCGGCGAGCTGTGCGCCACCTTCACATCCTCTCCGCAACTCTCTGTCACGAATCGAGCGCGGCTGCCACCACGGCCGGCTGCGCCAGAACCCGAGGCCCGGCCAGGCGGCGCGAAAGCCGCGGTCAGCCGCCGGACAGTATGTCAGGCCAACGTGGGGTGCCCGCAGTCGTGACCTTGGATGCTCGCGATCACACTGTCGTCTATTGCCGCGGGCGCCAGCCGATGACGGCCTGAATGAGCCGGTGCGCGAGCTCGGGGCGGCAGATCAGCAGGTCGGGCAGATAGGGGCGTGGCTGGTTGTACTCGAGCGGGCTGCCGGATAAGCGGGACGCGTGTAGGCCCGCTGCGGCGGCTACGCCGACGGGCGCCGCCGAGTCCCATTCCCATTGGCCGCCGGCGTGCAGGTATGCGTCGGCCTCGCCGCGCACCACAGCCATCGCCTTGGCGCCCGCGGAGCCCATGGGCACAAGGTCGGCCCCGATCGTCGCAGCGACCGCGGGCGCGAACCCGGGTGGCCGGCCGTCACTGACGACGATCACCGGACGCTCGCGTGCAACGCGCACCGCGCGCACGTCGTCGCTGGCGTACACCGCCCGCAGGGCGGGCTGGGCTACTGCGGCGGCAGCGATGCCGCGGCCCGCCTCCCAGAGCGCCACATGTACCGCCCAGTCGGAGCGGCCGGCCATCGCGAACTCCCGGGTGCCGTCCAGGGGGTCCACGATCCAGACTCGCCGGCTTGCCAGTCGGGCGGGACTGTCCGCCGACTCCTCGGAGAGCACCGCGTCATCCGGTCGGGCCGCGGCCAGCTCACGCAGCAGGTACGCGTTCGATTCGGCGTCGCCACGCGCGCCGAGCTCCTTTCCGGTCAGCCCGGGCGTCGCGCGTAGCTCGAGCAGTAGCTCCCCGGCACCGACCGCCAGCCGCGCCGCGAGGCGGGCGTCGGTCACGACTCGAGGAATCGCAAGATCAGCTCTGCCTGGGCGGCCGGGTCGCCGTGCTCCGGACGCAGCAGCAGATCCGGCGAGAGCGGCGCCTCGTACGGGTCGTCGACGCCGGTGAAGTGCGCGATCTCGCCGGCCCGAGCCTTCGCGTACAAGCCCTTCGGGTCACGTTCTTCGCACATCGCGAGCGGTGTGTCGACGAAGACCTCGGTGAACGCGATGCCCGCATCAGCGTGCGACGTGCGAACCAGGTCGCGGTCGGCGCGGTACGGGCTGACCAGCGACACGATCGCGATCACCCCGGCGTCGGAGAGCAGCTTGGCCACCTCGCCGACGCGCCGGACGTTCTCAGCCCGGTCGGTGGCGCCGAACCCCAGGTCAGCGTTCAGCCCGTGGCGCAGGTTGTCGCCGTCGAGCATGTATGCGGGACGCCCTGACGCGACCAGGCGCCGCTCCAGCTCCGCGGCCACCGTGGACTTGCCTGATCCGGACAGCCCGGTCAGCCACACCGTCCGTCCCTGGGTGGCACGGTCGTCGCGGCTGACGGTCGCCTTGTGCCACGAGACGTGCGACTCGTGCTGGCTCGGTCCGGTGATCATGCCCGCGGCGACGGTGTTATTTGTCGTCTCGTCGATCAGGATGAAACTGCCGGTGTCGCGGTTGCGGCGGTACGGGTCGAAGTGCAGCGGGTGCTGAGTGCGGACCCGGATGCGGCCGATCTCGTTCAACGACAGCAACTCGGCCACGGTGTCGCGGTGCAACGTGTTGATGTCCAGCCGGTAGTCCAGCTGCTGCACAGTGGCGCGAGTCGAGCGCGTCGTGTGATGGAGCGTGTACTTGGTGCCGACAGTGAGCGTGGCCTCGGGTGTCAGCCAGCAGACCAGCGCGTCGAGGTCCTGACTCGCGTGCGGCCGGTTCGCCGGCCGGCAGATCAGGTCACCGCGGCCGACATCGATGTGGTCGGCCAATTCCAGGGTCACGGCCTGCCCCGCGAACGCTTCGTCGATCGGCGTCCCGCCGGGCCCCCACACCGCCTCGACGGTTGTCGAGAAGCCGGACGGCATGACGGTGACTTCGTCACCCGGCTTGAATGTGCCGCCGGCAACGGTGCCGGCGTAACCGCGAAAGTCCGACTGCTGCGGGCGAATCACGTATTGCACCGGGAACCGTGGGTCGATCAGGTTGCGGTCGGAAGAGACGTGCACGTCTTCGAGATGGTGCAACAGCGACATGCCCTCGTACCACGGCATCGCATCGCTTCGCTGCACCACGTTGTCGCCGCCGAGCGCCGACATCGGGATGAACGACATGTCGGTGATCTCGAGCTTCATCGCGAAGCGGCGGAACTCCTCGCGAATCTCCTGGTAGCGCTGCTGGGAGAAGTCGACCAGGTCCATCTTGTTGACGCAGACCACCAGGTGCGGGATGCCCAGCAGGCTGGCGAGGAACGCGTGGCGGCGCGATTGCTCCAGCACCCCGTTGCGCGCGTCGATCAGGATCATCGCCAGGTCGGCGGTGGACGCACCGGTGACCATGTTGCGCGTGTACTGAATGTGGCCCGGGGTGTCGGCGATGATGAACTTGCGCTTGGGAGTCGCGAAGTAGCGGTACGCGACGTCGATCGTGATGCCCTGTTCGCGCTCGGCTCGAAGCCCGTCGGTGAGTAGTGCGAGGTCGGGGCCGTCGTGTCCGCGTTCCTGGCTCGTCCGCTCCACTGCCGAGAGCTGATCTTCGAAGATGGCCTTGGAGTCGTACAGCAGCCGCCCGATGAGGGTCGACTTCCCGTCGTCCACACTGCCCGCAGTAGCGATGCGCAGCAGCTGCGACATCAGAAGTAGCCCTCCTTCTTGCGGTCTTCCATGCCTGCCTCGGAGATCCGGTCGTCGGCGCGAGTGGCGCCCCGCTCGGTGAGCCGCGCTGCCGCCACCTCGGCGACGACGGCGTCGGGCGTGCCGGCGATCGACTCGACGCATCCGGTGCATGTGGCATCGCCGATGGTGCGGAAACGCACCACCGCCTCGAACGGGGCCTCGCCGTCGACCCGGTGCAGGAATCGCGTGTCAGCGAGCAGCATCCCGTCCCGCTCGATCACCTGCCGCTTGTGCGCGTAGTACAGGAACGGCAGTTCGATGTCGTTGTCGCGGATGTAGGACCAGATGTCGAGCTCCGTCCAGTTCGACAGCGGGAACACACGGATGTTCTCGCCCTTGCGGTGCCGGCCGTTGTAGAGGTTCCACAGCTCCGGGCGCTGGTTGCGCGGATCCCACTGGCCGAACTCGTCGCGGAAGCTGAACACCCGTTCCTTCGCGCGCGCCTTTTCCTCGTCGCGCCGGGCACCACCGAACACGGCGCCGAACCGGTTCTCGGCGATGGCCCGCAGCAGCGTCGTCGTCTGGAGCCGGTTGCGGCTCGCGCCCGGGCCGGTGTCCTCGACGACCCGACCCGCGTCGATGTCGTCCTGCACATAGGCGACGATCAGCCGCACTCCGAGTTGCTCGACGGTGCGGTCACGAAACTCGATGACTTCGTCGAAGTTGTGCCCGGTGTCGACGTGCATGACCGGGAACGGGATCGGCGCCGGCCAGAACGCCTTCGCCGCCACGTGCAGCATCACGACCGAGTCCTTGCCCCCCGAGAAGAGCAGCGCCGGACGTTCGATCGTGGCGGCGACCTCGCGAAAGATGTGCACAGCCTCCGCTTCGAGCTTGTCGAGATGAGACAGCTCGTACGTCGCGGTCATACTCGTCCTCGTCTGTCGGGGATGTCGGGCACGGGCTGGCGGAGCGTCCGAATAGCCTAAGCGACGTGCAGGCGGCAATCTTCCTCGAGCAGGCGCTCGCGCCCGTGCCCGGGGGCACCGGCAGGTACTCGGTCGAGCTTGCCGCGGCCCTGGCACGTACCGCAAACCAGGGCGATTCGGTCAGGTCTTGGACGGCATGGCATCGCGACACGACGCCTGCCGTCGTGGCCGGCGTCACCGGGCCGCGCCGGCTCCCGGTGTCCCGGCGCGCACTTGCCGAAGCATGGCGTTACGGCGTGGGACCGGCGCCTCGTGGTCTTGACGTCCTGCATGCTCCGACGCTGCTGGTGCCGCCGCGCAGGCCGTATCCGCTTGTCGTCACGATCCACGACGCGGTGCCGTGGACGAATCCGGAGACGCTCACGCCTCGCGGAGCTCGCTGGCACCGCGAGATGGCCGAGCGCGCCGCCCGGACCGCCTCCGCGATCGGCGTGCCCACCCAGGCGGTCGCCGACGAGCTGGCCGCCATGTTGCCCGTGGTGCGCGCCGTACCGGTCCATGTGCTCGGCGCCGGGGTGGCGGCGGCTGTCGCGCGCGAACCCGACCCGGAGTACGCCGAGCATGTTGCCGCTGCGCTCTCCCTTCCGGAACGGTTCGTGTTGTCCCTCGCAACCCTCGAGCCACG
>DATFRC010000234.1:0-16702 GCA_035263725.1 Jatrophihabitantaceae bacterium
GTAGGCGCACCGGTAGGACCCAGTCGGTCTCTGCTGCGGTTGCGCCTGGGTTGTGTTTAGAGCGGCAGCGAGGGAGGGAGTTTGTTGCTTGCTCTGCTTACCTTGACGCAACACTGTCCGCTCGAATCTCCTTGTGAAATAAGGGTCGACAGCACTACTGACTGTTGATAGACTCGCACACATGTTCGGCCAACCACCGCCTCTCTCCGAGGTCGACGCGCTCGAATCCCCGGACGCGGTCGCCGCCGAATTGGCTACGAGCCTGCCTCGTGCCGAAGACATCTCCGCGCTGGTGCTGCTCGACCCGGAGTTGCTCTGTGACGCGGGGCGGGTGGATCTGCTGGTCGCCTGCGAGCGGCACATCGCGCTGCTGCAAGCCGCGCAACAGCAGGTCCTCGCGTCGCTGGACGGACGAGCGCTGGATTGGTCCGGTAAGAAGCTGATCGATTACACCCGCGAGCAGGTCGGCGCGGCGTTGCGGCTCTCCCCCGGTACCGCGGAACGGCGGCTCTCGATTGCCCGGACCCTCATCGAGCGGCTGCCCGCGACGCTGGAGCTACTGCGCGGTGGGCAGCTCACCTACCTGCACGCCATGAAACTCGCCGAGGCCGTCGCGCCGTTCGATGCCGAGACGACCACGAAGATCGAACAGCGCGTGCTCACTCGGGCGCCGGAGCAGACCCTGGCCCAGTTCGGGACCTCGCTGCGGCGGGCCGTGATCGCCGCCGACCCGCGCCGGGCCGAGCAACGCCATGAGGACGCGATCACCCAGCGGCGGGTGGTGTTCACCCCGCAAGACGACGGCGTCACCGAGCTGTGGGCGCTACTACCGGCCGACGGCGCCGCGCTCATCGAGGCGGTGCTGAACTCGCTCGGCAGCGGACAGACCGATGACCGCAGCGCGGATCAGCGCCGCGCCGACGCGCTGGTGGATGTGTTCGCGCGGGTGCTCGGTGATCCGTCCCTGCCCGAACAGCATGGGCAGCGCCCGGCGATCCAGGTCACCGTGTCGATCGGCACGCTGTTGGGCTGCGACAACCAGCCCACGCACCTCGACGGGTACGGCCCGATCGCCGCCGCCCTGGCCCGCCGCCTCGCCGCGGATGAGTCTGGTACCTGGCGGCGGCTGGTCACCGGCGACACCGGCCAACTCCTCGACTACGGCCGCACCACGTACCGACCACCGGCGAACCTCACCAACCACGTCATCGCCCGCGACCGAACCTGCACCTTCCCCGGATACCGACATGCAGCCAGGCTGTGCGACCTCGACCACGTCGAAGCCTGGACCGACGGCGGCGACACAAACCCCGCGAACCTCGCCGCCCTCTGCGCCAGACACCACAACGCCAGCTGGCAAGTCAAACACCGACAAGACGGCACCAAAACCTGGACCAGCCCAACCAGACACCGCTATCTCGTGCCGCCGCCTTTCGATTAGGGCCCCGACCTAGAGAGGGTCGAGACCCCGTTAGCGGCTGCCCCTGCCGATCGACGCGTAGCCGGAGACACGGTCCGTGACGCTGGCGACAAGCGGTATCCGACGCTCGCGGGGCTCTCGAGCCCCGACGAGCATCACCACGGCGCACCCGGCGAGGCCGGCCGCAATCAGGTCGGCCACATAACCGGGTAGACCGGGTACCGCCATCGCCGAGGCGCTGGCGCATATCACGACAAGCACCTCGCGCAGCCGTCCCCGCGCAATGGGCGCGAGGCACAGCACGCCCCACAGCAGGTACCAGGGGTAGATCACGGGACTGAGCAGCGCGACGGCAAGCAGCCCGAAACCGACCGTGACCTCGAGGGGGCGCTGCCGCGTGGTCGCGATCAGATAGATGACGATGCACGCGGCCGCCAGCAGCGCAGCCGCCCGTCCCGCCATAGCCAGATCGTCGAAGGACGCCCATCGGATGAACAGGTGGAGCACATCCGCAAGCAGGCTGGCCGGTGCACCGGACGTGTAGTTCAGCGCCGGGGTGTTCAGCGTGGAAGCCCACCCCCAGCCGTGCGGAACGAGCATGGTCAGGCCGAGGCAGGTAGCGATGGCCACACCGGCGTCACTCGCGACGGCGAGCCAGTTGGGCCTGGCGCCGCGCTGCCGCGCAACGATGCCGGCGAGGACAACGATCAATGCGGGCACCTTGATGGCGGCCGCGGCGCAGCCGAGCACGATGCCGAGTAAGTGGTTTCCCCGGCGGTGGGCGAGCAACGCGCCGAGCAGCAGCATGCAGAGCAGACCTTCCAGATGCGCCGCGGAGATCACCTGCAGAAGCACGAGCGGATTCAGCACGGTCAGGGTCAGCGCGGGAATGCGCCGTGACCCGGCCAGCGCTGCGGCCAGCAGCCCGATGGCTACTACGCAGCCCGCCGCGACGAGCCGGAATACGATCACCGCGCCGAGCGGGTTACCGCCCGCGATTACGACAGCGAAGTGCTGGAACCACGTCGCCAGCGGGCCGTACGGGCTGGGCACGCTCCGCCACGCGGGGTCGACCGCTCCCACCGCCGGAATGTTTCCCAGCGCCGAGGGGCCGACCGAGTACGGATCGAGTCCGCGATCGACGAGCATGCCCTGCGCCGCGTAGCTGTACACGTCGTTGCTCAGCAGGGGTGGCCCGACGAGCAGCGGTGTTACCCATGCGCCCGCCACCAACCAGACGTGCTGCTCGGTTCGCACTGCCGGATGGCGCCCGCGTACCAACGCGAGCCAGAGCAGAACCAGCCCGGCGATGCCGGCCATCAGCAGCATGCCCGGCACCAGCGATTCACCGGGACGGTAGCCGCTGCGGGACAGCAGACCGAACCATGTGGTCAGCGGAATGTTGACTTGCACGGTGCCGACGCGTCCGCCCGCGACGACGATCAGCGCGCTGGCAACGAACCCTGCAGCTGCGAACCACGCAGTCGGATGCCGCAGGGCGCGCACGACCGTCGCCGCGGGTTCCGCGCCCTGATCCGCGGTTAGCACTGCCGCCTCGGCGGGGGCGCCAAGCTGCAATCGTTCCATGACGGCGGCGTTGTCCTCAGATGGCGGATGCAGACTATTTGCAGCGTAGTACCGGTCCTCTAGCCGGTTCCGGGCACTCCTAGCTCGACCAGATGGCGGTGATCGCCGAGGTGTGACCGAGCGGAGCGAGGTGGTACATGTCCGTGAGGGTGCGCAACACCCGGTAGTGATCAACCTGCTCGGAGTAACGGCCCGCTCGAACGAACGCGCCGGCGACAACCGTAGCGATGTGGTTGTCCGCGGTGTAGTCGTCTTCGTCGACGGTCATGATCAGCAGGCTGCGGTGCGCCGGCGCCCAGGCCGCGTAGCCGCCGAGGTGGCCGGAAAGCCACTGGTCGGCCTGCGCAATCGTGCCGTCGTGCATGTCGTGTTCGAGGTCGGGAATCACGAACGAGACCGTGGGCAGCGATGCGTAGTCGCCCGGGAATGCCGTGAACGGCAGGTTGGCCGACGCCGGCACGTTGGTGAAGTTCACCCACGGGTTGTGCTTGCGCGCATAGTGGCCACTGCTGCACCCCGTGAATCCCGGCTGGGGTAGTCCCTCGGAATACCCAGCGAAGCTGTATCTAGCGCCAGCTAGTTCGCTCGCGAGATTCGGGGTCGTGAACGTGTGCGGGCAGGAGTCGTCGGTGATGCCCTGCGTCGAGCCGGAAAACAGTGCCAGGTAGTTCGGCTGACTCGGGTGCGTCACCGCCGAGGACTGCGTGAATACCGCGCCTCTCGCGGCCAGCGACACGATGAACGGCGCCTGCGAGCCATCGAGGATCTCGCTGTATGAGTGATTCTCGAGCACCACGACGACGACGTGGTCCGGCCGGGGCAGCCGGGACGCGCCAGAGGGCACACGCGATGACGGCGTAGGCGAGGGCGGGCGCGACGAGGCTGGCGGCACGGCTTGCGACGAGGGTGTAGCGCGTCCGCTTGAGGGCCTCGGCGCGAACGCCGTCTTCGCATTGCTGGTGCACCCCGCCGCCAGCAACGCCAGCGTCAGGGCGGCGGCAAAGCGACGACGCACACTAGCCGCCGCCGGCGGTGACGATCGCGTCGGTAAGGAACCCGGCGAGCATCCCGATGAGCAGCCCGTAGCAGACGATGTCCATGCGCTTGGACTTCGCGGCAACGCTCAGCAGCTGCACGACGACGTAGATGATCGAGCCGGCGGCCAGCGTGAGGAACACCACGCTGACTGCTTCGCTGGTGAAACCGTGGCCGACGGCGGTGCCGATGAACGTCGGGCCGCCCGCGATCAAGCCGAGCGCGACCAGGAATACCCAGCTGGGACGCCGCTGCGTGCCGTCGTCGTCCACGTCGCCGGTGAGGGGCGCAACGATCCCGAATCCCTCAGTCGCGTTATGTGCCGCGAACCCGATGACCAGCACGGTGGCCAGCGCCACGTCGCCGGTCGCAGCGGACTGCCCGATGGCCAGCCCTTCGGCGAAATTGTGCAGCCCGATGCCGACCGCAATCATCAGCGCCAGCCGTCGCGCCGGCGACCACGCGGCGATGCCCAGCCGAGGGATCGCGCGACTGGGACGTTCGTGCACCGACATGGCGCCTGGGCCGATGCGGCGCGGCTGTTTCATCCGGGCGAGGTACCGGTCGTAGGCGACCAAGGACAGCAGCCCGACGCTCAGCCCGGCAGCGAACAGCGCACCGTAGCCGAAGACCGGCCCGAGTCCACCGGTGTGCTCATGCACCGCGGTCAGCGCGTTGTCGACGGGCTCCCAGGCGTGGGTCAGCACGTCCCACACCAGGAAGAGCAGCACACCAACCGCGATCGCATTGAGGAACAGCCGCATCAGCGGCATCGGGCGCCGCAGCCGTCCGAGGGGCAGACCGAGAATGATGGTGATGCCGGCGATGAACCCCAGCAGCAGCGTTTTCTCCAGGCTCACCCTTACTCCCTCGGCTCGACAGCTAGCTTAGGCTTGCCTAACTTCGTGGTGAAGTCAAGTTGGGGTCGCAGCCGGCTCGGGAGGTGTCCGATCGGGGGGTTCCTTCTTCGTCGTACCGGTGTACAACGACCACGCGAGAGTGAGGAGCTGACATGCGCTACCTGATGTTCGTGGCCACCGACCCGGAAAATGCGCCCGACTCCACCGGCGAGGGCACCCTCGCGATCGAGGAGTGGGTCGCCAAGAACGATGCCGCCGGCACCCGCATCATGGGCAACCGGCTCCGCCCGGCCGAGGACGCTACGACCGTGCGCCGCCGCGACGGGAAGGTGCTGGTGACCGACGGGCCGTTCGCCGAGTCGCGGGAGTGGATCGCCGGATTCGACATCCTCGAATGTGCCGATCTGGACGAGGCAATCGCGATCGCCGCGGAGCACCCCATGGCCGCAGCCGGTCGCCTGGAGCTGCGCCCGTTCTGGCCGCTCGAGTTCTAATCGTGCCCGACGTCCACGCCGCGCTCGCCGACGTCGTAGCGCGGGAGCGACTGCGTGTCGTGGCGTCGCTGATTCGGGTGTTCGGTGACTGGGACCTGGCCGACGACATGTTCGCCGAGGCGACCGAGCGTGCGCTGCGCAGATGGCCTGTTGACGGCATTCCGGCCAACCCGGGCGCCTGGCTCACCACGACAGCCAGGCGGCGGGCCATCGACGTGGTCCGCCGCCGTGCCGTCGAATCCGGCAAGCTCGCGGAGGTCGCGATGCAGGAGTCGCGGGAAACGGGCGAGTTGCCGGCCATCACGGATGACCGGCTGCGCCTGATGTTCACCTGCTGCCACCCGGCCCTGCCGCTGGACGCGCGGGTAGCACTCACGCTGAAGGTGGTGGCGGGTCTGCCGACCGCGGCGGTCGGCCGGGCGTTCCTGGTATCCGAGCAGACCATCAGTAAACGGCTGCAGCGCGCCAAGCAAAAGATCGCGAATGCGGGCATCCCGTATCGCGTGCCGACCGAGGAGATGCTGCCCGAACGCCTCGATGGGGTACTCACCGTTGTCTACCTGATCTTCACCGAAGGCTGGGCGGGCGCCGCCGACGGTGCGCTCGCCGACGAAGCGATCCGGCTCGGCCGGGTCTTGCTCGAGCTGCTGCCTAGCTCGGACGAGGCGCGCGCCCTGCTCGCGCTCATGCTCTTGCAGCACGCACGCCGCGACGCGCGAACCGTCGACGGCAGCCTGGTCACGCTCGAGGATCAGGACCGCAGTCGCTGGGACACCGACGCGATCGGGGAAGCGCTGGCGCTACTGCGTGCCCCGGCGCGAGAGCGCGGCAGCTACCGGATCCAGGCCGAGATTGCCGCGGTTCACGCGAACGCGCCGCACGCCGACCACACCGACTGGCCGGCGATCGTCGCCGGCTACGACGAGCTGTACCGGATACAGCCCTCGCCGGTGGTAGCCCTGAACCGAGCCGTGGCGATCGGCATGGCCGACGGGCCGCACGCCGGCCTCGCCGTCCTCGACGAACTCGCCGGCGACCCGCGCCTTTCCGGCTACCACCCGTTGCACGCGGTGCGCGGCGAACTGCTCGCTCGGGCCGGGCAACCCGCTGACGGGGCGATTGAACTGGCGCGCGCCGCCGAACTTGCGGCGACCGAGCAGGAGCGGACGCAGATCCGGCGCCGGCTCGCGTCCTTGCAGTCTGCAGACTCCGAGTAGCTGCGATCTCGACGGCCTCGAACGGCGCGCTCCACACAACTGAATCAGATCATCCTTATGGCACACCACGCCTAGCATCGACTCGACCCTAATCGAATGCCAGCTTGGCTGCATAGCATCAGTTCCTGCCCCATCTGTGGTGCCTGATCGGCATTACCTCTAGGCTGGCGCGGACGCGAATCTGGGAGGGATCGGGGGTTTCGTGGGATGACGCGACGCTACGGGCGACTCGCCGCAGCTGTCTGCTGCGTCGGGGCGATCGGAGTGATGGCCGCGGTACTGCTCTCCGGACAGGGCGCCGGCGCGGAACAGGGCGACCAGGGCGACCGCCATGGCTCGGGACACACCGGGGCGCACGGTCAGCCGAGCGGGCACGGCCACGGTACGCCGTCCGGCGGCTCGGCATCGCCGTCGGCATGGAGGTCACGGTCGGCGTCGGCAGCGCCGCGGCCGGCCGCCTCCGCACACGGCCCGGCGCCGGTGCAGTCGGTGCAGCCGGCCGCACAACCGTCGACGCGCCCGGAGTCGAACAGTGCCCCGGCGCCCATGGCCCGCACGACGGTCACGCTGCCGGGCGTGCGATCCGCGCCGGCCGCGTCGCATCCCGCCGGGCACGCGGCCAGCCAACCGGCGCGCATGGTGGAGGTCGCGGCGGCGCCAGCGACGCGGGCACGCGACTCAGTCGCCCTGGTCGCGACCATCTCCGTGTTGCTGGTCGCCCTCGCCGCGGTGCTGGTCACCTACGGATATCGTCCCGGCCAGCGGCAGGGCCGGCACCGCTCTGCGCTGCCGCACGCTTGATCCGATCAGCTCAGGCGTGCATCGGCCGTCGGCCCCACGGTGAGCAGGACGCTGTCGAGCCCGGCGGCGGCTAACGCATCGCGCACGGGACCGCACACGCCGGTGAGCACGAGCGTGCCCCGGGAGGCGAGGAAGCACTGGTGTGCACGCAGCAACGCAGCGACGGCGACCTCGTCTATCGCAGTGACCTGACAAACGTCGAGCCGCACGTACTGGACCCCGAGCTCGCGCTGCGCGGTGAGTACGGCGCCGAGCATGTCCGCTCCTGCCGAGTTGAGCACGCCACGCGCTCTGAGCTCCCCTAGACGTGGATCGTCGGGCGCGCACACGTCGATCTCGAAGAGCCCGTCCCGCTGGGCAAGCGCACTCGTCATATGCCCCCCGTGTGGGCGTAGGTCGCGAGGCCGCGTTCAGCTTGGCCATGATAACGCCGGCCGCCGCGCCCGCAGTAGCCGTCGACCCGGTCTGCGCCTATGCAGCGCTAAGCGTCCCGGCGGGTGATCAGCACCGTCGCCGCGGTGATCGCCGCGACCGCGTACAGGCACAGCACCCCTAGCCCGGTCCAGGGCGCGAGTGAATCGTGTACCCGCTGCACGGCGAATATCTGCGTGCCGGCGTTGACCGGCATATAGGGCATGACGTCGTTGCGCCAGGACGCCGGCAGCAGGTCGGCAAGCGCCGTCAGCGCGAACAGAACCCCGAAGAACGTGGACAGCGCTCCGGCCGTGTGGCGAACGAGCGCGCCGATGCCGAACCCGAGCAGCCCGACCGCCGCCAGATATAGGCCACCACCGGCGACCGCGCGCAGCACCTGCGGCTGACCGAGCGACGCTCCGGCATGCGCGCCGGACAGGATCGCCTGACCGATCCCGAATGCGGCAAAGCTGAGGATCTCGCCGATCACGAGGGTGGCCCCGACGAAGACGAGGCCCTTCGCGGCAAGCACGGCCCGCCGCTGCGGCACCGCACCGAATGTCGCGCGGATCATGCCGGTGCCGTACTCCGAGCTGATAACCATGACGCCGAGGGCGCCGACGGCCACCTGGGCCAGGAAGATTCCGTTCAAGCTGGCCAGTGTCGGGTCGAGCGTGTCACCGGGCGACTTCCGGATGTCGTCGGCCCACTTCACACAGACGATCACGCAAATGCCGATCGTCGCCAGCACCGCGATCAGGCCCGTCCAGTACGTGGACCGAACGGAACGCAGCTTCGTCCACTCGCTGCGGAGCACGTCAGCGAAGTTCATCACGCGACCTCCGCCCGGAAGTCGGTGCTATCTCGGGTCAGCTCCATGAACGCCGCCTCGAGGGATGCCGCCTGCGATGACAGTTCGTGGATGGCGATGCCGTGCCGGGCGGCGAGATCGCCGACAGCCGCGCAGTCCGCACCGGTCACATCGAGCGCGCCTTCATGTGCCCGGACGACCGCACCGGACTCGTGCAGCAGTGCCCCGAGTCGGGATGACTGCGGCGAGCGCACCCGCACGTAGTTCGCCGAGCTGCGTGCCACGATCTCTGCGGTGCTCGCATCTGCGATGAGCCGGCCCTGGCCGACGACGATCAGGTGGTCGGCAGTCAATGCCATCTCGCTCATCAAGTGGCTGGACACGAAGACCGTGCGCCCTTCGGCTGCCAGCGAGCGCAGCAGCGTCCGGATCCACAGAATGCCTTCCGGGTCCAGGCCGTTCACCGGCTCGTCACAGAGCAGGACGGGCGGGTCGCCGAGCAGCGCCGCAGCCAGGCCCAGGCGCTGGCTCATGCCGAGGGAGAACGTGCCGGCGCGGCGTCGCGCCGCGGACGACAGCCCGACGACATCGAGTACTTCGGCAACGCGCCGGGGTCCGATGCCGTTGCTCTGCGCTAGGCAGAGCAGGTGGTTGTACGCGCTGCGTCCGCCGTGCACGGCGCGCACCTCGAGGACGGCGCCGACTTCGGTCAGCGGCCGATGCAGCTCGCCGTAGCGGCGCCCGTTGATGGCGACGTACCCACCCGTCGGCAGGTCGAGGCCGAGGATCAGCCGCATCGTCGTGGACTTCCCGGCGCCGTTCGGGCCGAGAAACCCGGTGACCCGACCGGGCAGCACATCGAAGCTCAATGCATCGACGGCCTGCACCTTCCCGAACCTTTTGCTCAGCTCCCGCGCCTGGATCATGCGAGCATGCTGCACGCGCGTATCCGCTTCGCGAATCCGTGAGAACCCTTAATCCGCCCCTGATCCTGCCCGGAGTGGCACCGCGACCGGCGTCTCGTCGGTCGGCGTCTCGCTAACCGATGCCTCGCCGGCCGGCGTCTCGTGCCGCGGCCAGGCCGGGAAGCCGTGCCGGTGGCGAAGCAACATCCACACCGGTCCGGCCACGACAGCCACCGCGACGAGCAGTACGCCAGTGACGACGGTGCTCACCCCGAGCAGCTTCAACGCCGAGGCGAGCAGCACGAACGCCAGTGCGCGGCGGAGCAGCGCGCCGGGCAACCGCGACGACAGCTGTGCGCCGATGTAGGCGCCGGGGATCGACCCGGCGAGCAGGGCCCCGGTCACGCCCAGGCGGAAGTCACCGAAGATCAGGTGCCCGACGGCTGCTGACGCGACGAGCGGCACCGCCTGCACGAGGTCGGTGCCTACCAGCTCACTCGCGCGCAACGCTGGGTACAGGCCCATCAACGCGATGATGATCAGCGAGCCCGAACCGACGGAGGTCATTCCGACAACCAGCCCGCCGAGCACCCCGACCAGCACGGTCGGCACCACGCGCACCTCTAGAGCAGGCGGGCCGGACGGATCGTGGGGCCGACGCCCGTCCCGATTGCGCGCGCGCTCGGCCAGACGCAGGTACGCACGCACGAACAGCCCTGTCGCAGCGATGATCAGTGCGATGCCGAGTGCCTTCTGGATCAGGTCGTCGACATTGTGGGCGTGCCCCAGCGCTCGCGCGACGAGCACGCCGGCGAACGCCGCCGGGACGGAGCCGATGCACAGCCAGCGGACCAGGTCCAGCCGCACCGTGCCATTGCGGAAATGAACGATCGAGCCGACCGGCTTCATCACCGCGCTCGCGACGAGGTCGCTGGACACGGCTGCGAGCGGCGATACCCCGAAGAACAGCACGAGCATCGGCGTCATCAGCGCGCCGCCGCCCATGCCGGTGAGCCCGACTACGACGCCCACCACGAGTGCGCCGAGCGCCAGCGTCCAGTCCACCCCGGAAACCTACCGGAATGACAGGGATGCTACGAAGTCTGGCCGAACTTGCCGGCCGGATCGAACTCCTGTGCCAACCGAGTGAAGTCGGCCAGCCGCTCGTAGCGGCCGGACGCCAGGTAGACCTTGCCCCAGTGCGGCCGCGGCTCGAACGGCGCGAGCCGTTCCTCCACGGCTGCTACGACCGGCATGACGGCGGCCGTGTCGTCCACCCACGTGAAGTGCACACCCACCGTCGGGCGCCGGTAGCTTGGGCTTAGCCATAGCTCGTCAGCAGCCACGGTCCTGAGCTCACAGATCTGCAGTACAGCTGTAATCTCGTCGCGCAGCTCACGCACCGCCTGCAGCGCCGCCACAGCGTGCGACCGGGGCAGCAGGTACTCGCTCTGTAACTCGGCGCCGGCGCTGGGCGTGAACTCCGCTCGGAAGTGTGGCAGCCGCGCGTGCCACGGCCCGGGGACGCCCCCTTGTTCCGTCGCGTTCTGCACCGGCATCCCGGGGACCGGGTTGCGCGGCCCGGCTGCGGGCCCGGCACCGAACCAGTCCCGCGGCGGTACCGGGTCGGCCGCGAGCCGCTTGCACCACAGCTGGTTGCGGCCCAGGTCAGTGAACACGCTGACGCTGTAGCCGCTCGCAAAGATGGCGTCGAAGTCGGCGTCCAGCCGCTCGTTCGGCACGTCGTCGTACACGTACTGGGCGATCTCGAACGACGGCACGAGATCGAGTGTCAACGCGCTGACGATTCCCAGCCGACCGAGTCCGACGACCGCACCGTAGAAGTCCGAGTGCTTGCTGTCGATCGTCACCATGTCCCCCGCCGCTGTGACCATCTCGAGTTCCACGACCGGCGTGGCGAGGTTGCCGTTTCCGTCGCCCGAACCGTGCGTCGCTGTCGCGCAGGCACCGGCCACCGTTATGTGCGGCAACGACGCCAGATTGGGCAGCGCCCAGCCGGCCGCGGTGAGGCGTGGCGCCAGCTCCGTGTACCGGATGCCGCCGCCGACGCGCACCCGGCGCGCCGCCGAGTCGATCTCGATGAGTGGCGGCAGGCCGGCAAGGCTGACGTGCGTCCCGGTCGTATCCGCGATGCGGCTGAACGAGTGCCGGGTGCCCAGCGCCCGGACGCGGTCGGAGCGCCCCACGATCGCGCGCAGCTCGTCGAGCGACACGGGTTCGGCAAAGCTCTTCGCCTGGAAGGCAACGTTGCGCGCCCAGTTCGTGCCCGTCACGAAACCGTAGGCTACGGGGATGCCTGGACGCCTTGTGCTGGTACGTCACGCGAAGGCCGAACGCGAGGGCCCGTCCGATGCGCAACGCGCGCTTGCACCGCGGGGTCGTGTGGACGCGGTCGCGATCGGGCGGTGGCTGACGTCGCACGGCATCGCGCCCGACCGGGTCGTGCTGTCGCCGACACTGCGCACCCGCGAAACCTGGCAGCTCACCGGAATCGACACGCCGCCGGTGTACCTCGACGAGCGGATCTACGACAACACGATCGAGGACCTGCTCGCGGTCGTGCGAGACACCCCTCCGGACGTGCGCACGCTCCTGGCCGTCGGCCACAACCCGTCCATGGGCTCGCTGGCTTCGTTGTGGGCGCCGCAGTTGTCCGAGTTCCGTACCGGCGCCGTCGCGGTCTTCGAGCTGGACGACTGGTCGTCGGCGGGACGCCTGACTATGTCCGCGACGCCGCGGGGGTGAGGATGCGCAACGCGCGCGGCACGACGGTCACCTCGACCGGAAGTGACCCGACCAGCTCGCCGTCCGCGTAGGCACGGATGCCACGGGCGTCGAGCCGAACGGTTGCCGCCCGGTACATCTCGACCTCGTGGTGCCGGGCAAGCGTGCCCGTGTAGACGCTCGGGAAAAAGCGGACCAGGCGCCGGCGCGGCATCGCGCGCACGACGGTCACGTCGAGCAGGCCGTCGGCTGCGTCTGCCTCGGGGCAGATGCGCATGCCGCCGCCGTAGGTCGGCGCGTTACCGACTGCGGCGAGCACCAGATCCTGGTTGAAGCGGTCGTCGTCCACCTCGACGCGGAACGGCACCCGGCGCAGATTCGCGAGCTCGACGACAGTGGCCAGGTTGTAGCGCATCCGGCCGCGCGGCCTGCGCATCCGGTTGGCGCGGTCGTTCACGAGCGAGTCGAAGCCGGCCGCAACCACCGTGCCGAAATAGCGGGTCTCCCCGTCGGCCGCGACGATCCGTCCTATGTCGACCGTCGTTCGGTGACCATCTGCGATCACATCCGCTGCCTTCTCGGCGCTGCGCCGCGGGATTCCGTATGTCCGCGCATGGTCGTTGCCGGATCCCGCGGGCACGATGCCGAGCGGCACCTCGGTGCCCGCCAGCACCTGTAGCGCGATCGAGATCATGCCGTCGCCACCGACGACTGCGAGCACGTCGGCGCTGCCGACCGCATCCTGGGCGAGGGCGGCGGCATGGCGCGCGTCGGTGCCGGCGAGTTCCTCGACGTCGAGGCCGCGCTCGCGCAGCCGGGCGACGGCGCGGTGCGCGACCCTTGCGCCCCGCCCGCCGCCCGCCGCCGGGTTGACCAGCACGGCAATCCTGGTCACGGAACGAGCTTGCCAGGGTTGAGGATTCCGGCCGGATCGAGCGTCTGCTTCACGGCACGAAGGATGCGCACCCCTACCTCACCGACCTCCTGCGCCATCCACGGCCGGTGGTCGACGCCGACGGCGTGGTGGTGCGTGATCGTCCCGTCGTGGATCAGGATCGCCTCGCTGGCAGCTCGCTTGGCGCCTGCCCAGCGGATGATCGGGTCCTCGCCCAGCGCGGCAACGACGGTGAAGTACAGCGACGCGCCGGTCGGGTAGACATGCGAGATGTGGCACATGACGAGCGACGTGCCGAGCGCCGCCTGCAGGGCTTGCGTGACGGCGTCCTTGAGTGCCACCAGGTTCGCCCACGTGGTCGCCGTTTCGAGGGTTTCGCAGAGCGCGCCGTTGGCCAAGAGGGCGTCCCGCAGGTACGGGGCGTCGAAGCGGCTGCGCTGCCATGCCTGGGCGGGACCTGTTCCGAGGCTGGTGCCGCCTGCATTCGTCAGCACGGCTTGCGTCGCCGCGAGGCGGGCCACGACCTGCTCGTGAGCGCCCTCGAATGTCGCGACCGTCAGGCAACCGGATCCGGTCTGGCCGGCCAGAGCGAACGTGATGCCCGTTTCCGCCTCGTCCGAGAGGCGGAGCACGGTCGGGCCGGTGCCCTGCTGGGCGACGGTTCGTACGGCGGCGCTGCCAGTCGCGAAGTCGGGGAATAGCCACGCTTCATAGCGCCGCGCGGCCGGGATCGGGTGCACCCGCACGCGGACCGCGGTAATCACCCCGAACACACCTTCCGAGCCGAGGAAGAGTTCGCGTAGATCGGGCCCGGCCGCCGACGCGGGGGCGCGGCCGAGGTCGACCACGCCGACCGGTGTGACGGCCCGCAGCCCGGTCACCATCTGGTCGAATCGCCCGTACCCCGAAGACGCGTGCCCGGAGGATCGGGTCGCGGCAAATCCCCCGATCGTTGCAAACCCGAAGCTCTGCGGGTAATGGCCGAGCTCGTATCCTTGCTCTGCGAGCAGCTCCTCGGCGCGTGGGCCGGCCAGGCCGGCGCCGAGCGTCGCCTCCAGTGACACCTCATCCAGCTCAAAGTGGGTGAGCCGGCACAGGTCAAGCGCGATCACCGCGTGAAACGTGCCGCGGATCGGCTCAAGGCCGCCGACCACGCTCGTACCACCGCCGAAGGGGACGACACCGATTCCACGGTCGGCGCAGATATGCAGCAAGGCTGCAATCTCGTCATCACTGCCAGGTGTCACGACCGCATCCGGCGCGTCCTGCGGCTCGCGGCTCCTGCGACGCAGCAGGTCCAGCGTGGACTTGCCGCCCGCATGCAGCAGTCGGTCGGCGTCGCCTGTGCTGACGTACTCCGCGCCCACGACGTCGACCAGCGCCTGCTTATCTGCCTCGATAAGCGTGGACGTTCTCAGCCGCACCTCGTCGAGTGACGGCGCGTCCACGTCGCCCGCCGAGACGCCGAGTAGGTGCTGGAGCAGCGCTTTGATGTCGTCCGACAACGGAGTGGCCAACGCCGGATCGCCCCAGGCGTCCCACTTCATCGGCGGGACGGGCATCGGCATGCGTTACAGTTTGACACAACATGTCAAGCCGTAACGACGCGATCCTGGACGCCGCAGCCGAGCTGATCAGGCGCGACGGCGTGCAGCGCCTGCGGCTCAGCGACGTCGCGCGGCAGGCCGGTGTCAGCAGGCCTACTGTGTACCGCCGCTGGCCCGACGTGTACGCGGTCGTGTCGGCGCTGTTGATCCGCCGACTGCAGGACATCCAGCCTTCGCTAGACGGGAACGACCGCACCGCATTGGTTCGCGCGATTGTCGCGACGGCGATGCGCATCCGCGATGACGAGGTGCTCGGCGGCGTGCCGCTTTCGGACCTGGCCGTGCGGGCCGGGTACGCCGACGCCCTGCGCACGGCCATCGCGCGCGGCCAACGAGCCGGCACCATACGCCAGGGTAGGGCCGATCGGATCGCGGCAATGGTGCTGCTGATCGCGCAATCGACGGCCCAGTCGAATCGCCTCGTCGCGGACGTCCTGCCGGACCGCGCGTGGCGCCGCGAGCTGGCCACCGCGCTGGACGGGTACCTGCGGCCGTGCTGACCGGCGCTGAGCGTACGGCCGCGCTCGAAAGGCTCGACTCCGTCGATGTCCTGGTCGTCGGTGGTGGGATTACCGGCGCCGGAGTCGCTTTGGACGCGGCCACCCGGGGCCTTTCCGTCGCGCTCATCGAGGCGCACGACCTGGCATTCGGAACGAGCCGATGGAGCTCGAAGCTGGTGCACGGCGGGCTACGTTATCTCGCGTCCGGCCGCGTCGGCGTCGCGCGAGAAAGTGCCGTCGAGCGGCATATCCTCATGACCCGGGTCGCGCCACATCTGATCCGCCCGCTCGCCCAGGTCGTGCCGCTGCTGCCGTCCGTGCGGCATCGCGGGCTGATCCGGGCCGGTTTTCTCGCCGGCGACGTGCTACGCCGCAGCGCCGGCACGCGCGCGACGTTACTGCCCCGGGCGCGGCGGGTCGGCGCGACGGCGACGGTCGCGCTCGTTCCGACCGTGTGCACGGACGGGTTGGCTGGCGCGCTCGTCGCCCACGACGGGCAGCTCGTGGACGACGCCCGGCTTGTAGTCACCGTCGCCCGCACCGCCGTCTCCCACGGTGCCGTGGTGCTGACCCGGGTCCGGGCGCACGACGTGACGGGCATCGGCGCGGTGCTAACCGACACGCTCACCGGTGCGTCTCGTAGCGTTGCGGCGCGTGCCGTCATCAACGCGACAGGCGTGTGGGCGGGCACTGTCGACCCGTCCATCCGGCTGCGGCCGAGCCGGGGTACGCATCTGGTGCTCGACGCGTCCACGTTCGGCAACCCGCGCGGCGCGCTGACCGTGCCGGTGCCCGGCTCGATCGGCAGGTTCGTGTTCGCGCTCCCGCAACAACTGCGCCGGGTGATCGTCGGCCTCACGGATGAGGCCGCGCCGGGGCCAATCCCCGACGAACCGGCACCGACCGACGCAGAGATCGACTTCCTGCTCTCCACTCTGAGCGCCGCACTCGCGCGGCCGCTCACCCGCGCCGACGTCAGCGGCGCGTTCGCGGGCCTAAGGCCCCTGATCGATGCGGGCGGCGGTAACACCGCCGACCTCTCCCGCCGGCACGCCGTTACCGAGTCACCGTCCGGTGTGATCACCGTCGTGGGCGGCAAGCTCACGACCTATCGGCGCATGGCACAGGACGCCGTCGATGCAGCGGTGCGGCTTGGCGGACTGGCGGCCGCGCCGTGCCGGACGCAAGAGATATCACTGATCGGCGCCCCCACCCACCCCGACAGCAAGTCCACAGCCGGGCTGCCTACCTCGTTAGTGTCCCGATACGGCGGTGCATCGCGAGCGGTGCTCGATGCCGCCACGGTGGACCGCCCCCTCGAGCCCATCGCGGAGGGCATCGACGTCACGCGCGCCGAGATCGAGTTCGCCGTGACACACGAGGGCGCCATGAACGTGGACGACGTGCTGCA
>DATFRC010000235.1:0-2378 GCA_035263725.1 Jatrophihabitantaceae bacterium
CTGCAGCCTGCTACCCCCATCAAACTCCGGCTCGCGCGTACTCGCAACAGGCCTTGACCGACAGTCACACCGGATCGGGACGACCGCGCGCCGGACGCCTGATCAAGTGCGCCAGCGGTAGATCTGTCCGTCCCGCAACTCGACCGACGCCGGCTCGGCCGGCGGCGCGGCGGCCTGCTTGAGCATCGCGAGCACCACGTTCCTGCCGCGCCTCGTGATGCCGTCGGCGTCGGTCCAGTGCAGGTACGGGTGGAGCAGCGCTCGCACAGCGTCCCAGTCATGGGCGATCATCGCGGCGCGGGCCCGTTGCGCAATCTCGTCCACCCCGGCAATGCTGCCGGATGCTGGCACGCGGCGGCAGCCCGCGCGGCCGGATCACCACGACCGGCCGCGGCCAGAGACCCGCACCTTGTCTGCCGATCCGTCAGCATGGACGAGCCACACGAAGTCGTGCAGGTTGAAGGTCAGCCTGACGTGGCCGGGCCGCAAAAGCACGCGCGCTCCGAGCGCGGGCGGCGACCCGAGCGCGCGGTTGAACCGCAGAATGGTGTGCTCTTCGTTGAATCCGGCGACCTCGGCCCCCGGCGCAAGCGGTTCAGGCGGGCCGTAGTCGCTCGCGACGGACTTGCGTCCTGCGTCGAGCACGGCGTGGTCGTCAGAGCGGCTGATCACGGTCGCCACGATCCACAGAGCCTGCCTGAATGGCAGATCCAGCCCGTCGAGGTCAGATTCCATCAGAGCGTACGTCCCCGCCTGGATCTCCGTGATCGCCGGGTCCGCGAGCGCCTCGCGCAGAGTCGAGGTGCCCGCCGCCGAAACAACGTCCGTTGGCAAGCCAGCCCGGTCGAACGCCTG
This sequence comes from Jatrophihabitantaceae bacterium, assembly GCA_035263725.1. GTDB lineage: Bacteria > Actinomycetota > Actinomycetes > Mycobacteriales > Jatrophihabitantaceae > DASXRA01. The sequence continues at coordinate 856 of DATFRC010000235.1, forward strand.
TTTTGCCTCGGCGAGCATGGTGTACGCGCCCTCGATCACCTCTGCCCGCCCTGCGTCGTGCGCCCGCCGCCTGCCCTCGTAACCCATCAGGCCGGCGAGCCGCAGCCCGGTCGTCTGCTGGACTTTCGCGCCTAGCTCTACTGCCGGCGCCGGGCCGGCGACGCCGCACCTGCCGAGGCCGACGTCTACGTCGACGAGTACCGCGATCGTTGAGCCCGCCGGCCTCGCGGCTCGAGCGAGCGCAGCCGCCCCGTCGGCGGAGTCGACAGCGAGGCTCACCTCGGCGCTGCGAGCCAGCGCAGCGAGCCGGCCGAGCTTGCCCGGATCGACGACCTCGTTCGCGATCAGGATGTCACGGGCTCCCGCCCCCACCATGACTTCGGCCTCGCCGACGGTCGCACAGGTAAGGCCCGCGGCAGCCGTCGTGAGCTGTCGGAGCGCCAACGCCGGCGTGCGGTGCGTCTTGACGTGCGGCCTGATCTTCTTCGCCGACCGGTTAAACCAGTCGTCGGCGACCGCCACGTTCGCATCGAAGGTCGCGAGGTCCACGACCAGCGCGGGCACGACTTCGGGCAGGGCACCGAGCTTCGCAACGTCCACAGCTGCGAACATAGTGCTGCATGGTGGCATTCGGGCGGTGACGAGAGAAGGACGGCAGATGCCCGAGCTTTTCGGCACTCGGTACGCCAGGGCGGAACTGCTGCGCAGGGTCGGACGCCTCGACCAAGTAGCCGGAGTACGGCTCGTGACGCTTGACGACGGGATGGAACGGGGGGTGCGCCTGCTCGAGTTCCGTACCGGCGCGGGCTTCGCGTTCGATGTCGTCGTGGACCGGGGATTCGACGTGGGCCGGTGCGAGCTCGGCGGCACGCCGTTGCACTGGCAGTCAAACGCGGGGATCGTCGGACCCTGGTACTACGAGCCCGACGAGTGGGGATGGTTCCGCACCTGGGGCGGCGGCATGGTCTCCACGTGCGGCCTTGACCACACGCTTGGTCCTGGGGAGGACACGGCCGCGCACTTCAACCAGCCGCATATCCGCACGACGGTCAGGTACGGCCTGCACGGACGCGTGGGCGGCCTGCCCGCCAGCCTGATCGGTTACGGCGAGCGGTGGGAGGGCGACGAATGTGTCCTTTGGGCCGAGGGCGAGGTGCGCCAGTCGGCGGTCTTCGGCGAACAGCTCGTGCTCCGCCGGCGAATCGAGACCAGGGTCGGGGCGATCACGTTCGCGATCAACGACGTGGTCGAGAACGTTGGTCACACCAGGACGTCGCACATGTTCCTGTATCACTGCAATGCAGGTTTCCCCGTCGTCGACGAGGGGTCGGAGCTGCTTGCTCCCAGCCGGAAGACGACCACCGACTACGGGGTTCCGGTCGACGGTTACCAGATCCTGTCAGCGCCGGTGCCCAACGCCGCAGAGGCGTGCTTCGAGCAGGATCTGGTTGCCGAGCCGGAGGGAACGGTCCCGGTGGCTGTCGTGAACCGGACCCTGTCGCCCGGGGTGTATCAGGTCTTCC
>DATFRC010000236.1:0-10528 GCA_035263725.1 Jatrophihabitantaceae bacterium
CGTTCACCGGGGTCGGATCGGCAACTGCGCGCGGCCGCCGGGTAACGTCCCGGGTCGTGTCGACCACTCTCGCCGAGCTGACGACGCTGCGCGTCGGTGGCCCGATCGCTCGCATCGTCGACGCCGGGACGAGTGGCGAGCTCGTCGACGCGATCAAGACGGCCGACGCGGCAGACGAGCCGCTGCTCATCGTCGGCGGCGGCAGCAACCTGGTGGCCGCGGACGCCGGATGGCCCGGGGTCGTGGTGCGGCTGCGGAGCAGTGGCATCCACCTCAACCGGCAGGGTGACGAGCTCGCCGTCCGGGTCGAGGCCGGCGAGGCCTGGGACGACTTCGTCGCGCTGACGGTCGCTGAGGGGTGGTCCGGGCTGGCGTCGATGTCAGGCATTCCGGGACTGACGGGCGCTACGCCGGTGCAGAACGTGGGCGCCTACGGCAGCGAGGTGTCCGACACGATCACGTCACTTCACGTCTATGACCGGCACACGAGCAGGGTGGAAGCGTGGACGCCGGAACAGTGCGGGTTCGGCTTCCGGACGAGCGCGTTCAAGCACACCGACCGGTACGTCGTCCTCGACGTGACCTTCGGCCTGCGCCGCTCGCCCGACGGGGTGCCGGCGCGCTATCTGGAACTTGCTCGCCGGCTGGGCATTGAGCCGGGCGGCATCGCGCCGTCCACCGAGGTGCGCGAGACGGTGCTGGAGCTTCGCCGCAGCAAGGGAATGGTGCTCGACGCCGGCGACCACGACACCTGGAGCGTCGGGTCGTTCTTCGTCAACCCGTTCGTCGATGCGGCGCTCGCGCCGACCGAGTGTCCACAGTGGACGGTCGGAGGACGAGTGAAGCTGTCCGCAGCCTGGCTGATCGAAAACGCCGGCTTCTACAAGGGGTATGGCCTACCCGGACGGGTGTGCGTGTCGACGAAGCACAGCCTGGCGTTGACCAACCGCGGCGGGGCCACGACCGCTGAACTGCTGGACCTTGCCCGCGAGATCCAGTCCGGGGTGGAGAAGGAGTTCGGGATCAAACTCGCCCCGGAAGCCCACCTCGTCGGCGTCACGCTCTAGAGCGGTCCACCTTATACGGGTCGTCATGCTCTAGATCGGGCGACCTTGTACGGGTCGTCACGCTCTAGATCACGCGACCTTGTACGGGTCGTCACGCTCTAGATCGCGCGACCTTGTACGGGGCTGCCTGGGCCAAGGGCTTCACGACGAGCAGGTCGATGTTGACGTGCGCCGGACGGGTCACCGCGAACGCGATGCAGTCCGCGATGTCCTCCGCGGTGAGCGGCTCCTCGACCCCGGCGTAGACGGCGTCGGCCTTCGCGCGATCGCCGCGCAGTCGCACCAGCGAGAACTCCTCCGTGCGCACCATGCCCGGGGCGATTTCGGTGACGCGGATGGGCCGGCCGTTGAGCTCGAGGCGCAGCGTCTCGACCACGGCGGATTCGGCGTGCTTGGCTGCCGTGTACCCGGCGCCGCCCTCATAGACGAGGCGCCCCGCGATCGATCCGGTCATCACGATGTGCCCGCCGGCGCCACGCTCCAGCGCGGGCAACAACGCCTGGGTCACCCGCAGCGTGCCCAGGACGTTCGTGTCGAACATCGCCTGCCAGTCCGCAGGGTCGGCCTGCTCGACCGGCTCGACGCCGATCGCCCCGCCGGCGTTGTTCACCAGCACGTCCACGTCGGGAAGCGTGGCCGCGAGGTCGGCCACGGACGACGCGGATGTCACGTCCAGCGTCACGGGTTCGATGCCGGGCGTCGAGGCGGCCAGGGTGTCAAGCCGGTCGCGCCGCCGGGCGGCCGCGACCACGGCAAAGCCCTCGGCGGCCAGCCGTCGGGCGGTGGCCGCCCCGATCCCGCTGCTGGCTCCGGTAACTACTGCGACGCGCGTCATGGATAAGGATTGTGCCCAGAGAGCATGATCGGGCTGTGCAGCGCGTCGCGATGCTGAGCGTCCACACGTCGCCACTCGACCCGCCGGGCGGCGGCGACGCGGGTGGCATGAACGTCTATATCGTCGAGACCGCCAAGCGGATGGCCGACGCCGGCATCTCCGTCGAGATCTTCACCCGGACGACGTCCAGCAAGCAGCCGCGCTGCGTCGAGATGTACCCGGGCGTCGCGGTGCGCCACGTCGTGGCAGGGCCGTTCGAGGGACTGAGCAAGAACGAGTTACCGGGCCAGTTGTGCGCGTTCACCGCGGCTGTGCTGCGGGCCGAGGCGCACCACGAGGCGGGCTGGTACGACCTCATCCACTCGCACTACTGGCTGTCCGGGCAGGTGGGCTGGCTGGCCCGCGACCGATGGGGCGTGCCCCTCGTGCACAGCGCGCACACGCTCAGCAAGGTCAAGAACGCGGCCCTGGCCGACGGCGACGCGCCCGAGCCGCTCGTCCGCGTGGCCGGCGAGCAGCAGGTCGTCGCCGAGGCCGATCGGCTCATCGCATCCACTGAACTGGAGCGCGACGAGCTCGTCACCTTCTACGGCGCCGACTCGACGCGGGTGGACGTGGTTCCGCCGGGCGTCGACCTTGCTACTTTCACGCCCGGTGTCGCCGACCGCGGCAAGCTCGGTATCCCGGACGACGCCCAGGTACTGCTGTTCGCCGGCCGCCTCCAGCCGCTCAAGGCCCCGGACCTGCTCCTACGCGCCCTCGCCGTGCTTCGCGCTCAGGAGCCGCGCGCGTGCGCCGTCATAGTCGGCGCGCCGAGCGGGACGGACCCCGACTGGCTGCCGGGGCTTGCCAGGCACCTCGGTATCCCGGCGATTTTCGTGCCGCCGGTCGGGCGAGCGGAGCTGGCTGCGTACTACCGGGCGGCCGATGTGACCGCGGTGCCCAGTTATACCGAGTCGTTCGGCCTCGTCGCACTCGAGTCGCTGGCGTGCGGGACGCCCGTTGTCGCGGCCGCCGTGGGGGGCCTGCCGACTGCTGTGGGCGAGGCCGGGATCCTTGTGGAGGGACACGACCCCGAGGTATGGGCCGGGGCGCTCGCCCGGGCCCTGCGTCAGCCGCCTGACCCCAGGGCAGCACGCCGGCAGGCGAGCCGTTTCTCCTGGGACAGAACAACCGCCGGGCTGCTGAGGTCGTACCGGGACGCGCTGGCGAGCTTCCACATGGCCGCGGCGTCATGAATCCGGCCGAGACCGTTGACGCGACGCTGCGCGAGTCGGGCCTGGAGTACGAGCGGCCCGCGCGGCAGCAGTTCGTCGTGAACCTGCCGGGCACCCGCCGGCTCAAGACCGCATGCTGGCTGAGCGTCGGCGAACACGCAATGTCCGTCGAGGCATTCGTCATGCGCAAGCCGGATGAGAACGCCGAGCAGGTCTACCGCTACCTGCTCGAGCACAACGCTCGGATGTACGCGGTCGCATGGTCGGTCGATGACTCGGGTGATGTGTACCTGAGCGGCAAGCTGCCGCTCGCAGCCGTGACGCCCGACGAGATCGATCGGGTGCTGGGTGCCGTCCTCGAATACGCCGACGGCTCGTTCAATGCCCTCCTGCAATTGGGCTTCGGGTCGTCGATCCGGCGGGAATGGGCGTGGCGGGTGAAGAACAACGAGTCGCTTGCCAACCTCGCAGCGTTCGAGGCGTTCGCCGCCGGCGAATAATTTCGAAACGCTTGCGTAGCGGATCACGTTGCGCTACGGTCGCGTATCGAAACGCATCCGTAGCGGAACCCCGGGAGCACCCGTGGACGAGAAGACGATTCATCAGCGTCGGTGGTGGATCCTCAGCGTGCTGGTGATCTGCCTGCTCGTCGTGATCCTCGACAACACCATCCTGAACGTCGCCTTGAAGACGGTGCAGGAGGATCTCGACGCGTCGCAGAGCCAGATGCAATGGGCCGTCGACAGCTACGCACTTGTCTTCGCCGGGCTGCTGATCACATGGGGCGTGCTGGGCGACCGAGTAGGCCGCAAGAAGGTGCTGCTGTTCGGCATGGCGGCGTTCGGTGTGACGTCGGCGCTGTGCTCGTTCGCGGGCTCGCCGGGCACGCTTATCGCGTTCCGGGCGCTGATGGGCATCGGCGCGGCGGCAGTTCAGCCGCAGACGCTCTCGATCATCCAGAACGTGTTCGAGCCGAAAGAGCGAGCCAAGGCGATCGGCATCTGGGCGGGCGCCTCGGGCATGGCGATCGCGCTCGGCCCTATCGCCGGAGGCGCGCTGCTGAAGTACTTCTGGTGGGGCTCGATCTTCCTCGTCAACGTGCCCATCGTCATCGTCGGCCTCGTCGCGATCGCAGCCCTGGTGCCCGAGTCGAAGAACCCGCGGCCGGGCCGGCTTGACCCATCAGGCGTGCTGCTGTCGATCGTCGCGCTGGTGGTGCTGGTGTACGGCGTGATCGAGGGCGGCAACACCAACGACTGGGTGCGCTGGAACACGCTCGGCGCGATCGTGGCCGGCCTCGCGCTGCTGGGCCTGTTCGTCGTCATACAGGCGCGAAGCGATCACCCGACGATCGACGTGCACCTGTTCCGCAACCGCCGCTTCTCAGCCGGCGTCGCCGCCATCGGCGTGACGTTCCTGGTGATGATGGGCTCGACGTTCTACCTGGCGTACTTCATGCAGGCGGTCCGCGGCTACACGGCGCTGGCCGCCGGCGTGGCGATGATCGCCGTGGCCGTCGCGGTGATGGTGGCCGCCCCGCTGTCGGCGCGGCTGTCGGAGCGGTTCGGGCCGCGGGTGGTCACGGCGACCGGGCTCGTGCTCGCGTCGGCGGGGATCGCGTCGTACGGCCTCGCAACGCGGACCATGCCGCAGTGGGTCATCGAGATCCAGATGGCGAGCTTCGGCGCCGGCATGGGCCTGGTCATGACGCCGGCCACCAACTCGATCATGAGCGCAGTGCCTCGTGAGAAGGCCGGCGCGGGGTCCGCGGTGAACAACACCGTGCGGCAGGTCGCTGCCGCTCTGGGCGTCGCGATCCTCGGTTCGCTGCTCGCGGTCGCGTTCCGCAGCCATCTCGGCGCGGACGCGCCGGCGCAGCTGGCGGCCCAGCTCGACCAGCCTGCTGCCGTGGTCGCGACGCTGCCGGCGGACGCGCAGGTCCGCACGAACGTCAAGACCGACGCGAGCGAATCCATCGGCGGCGCGCTCGAGTTCGTCGGCAAGGCCAACGGCGCGCTCGAGCAGCGTGCCAGCGCCACCGGCGTCAGCGCCACACCTGCACAGCGCGAGCACGCGGAGGCGGCCATCGGCGGCTTCGTCGACCACTCGAAGAACGCGTTCATGTCGGCGATGCGGTACACATCGGTGGTGTCCGGAGCGATCGGCGTCGTCGGCGCGATCGCCGCGTTCCTGTTCCTGCCGACCCGCCGCGAGCACGCAGACTTGACTGCCGAGACGATTCCGGCGGCTAGCGAACCGGCGATGGCCCACTGATGAGCGCCGGCACCGAGCGGCGTCCGGGCCGGCCGAGCGGCCCCGCGGCGCGGCCCGGCCGGCCGCGCAGCCCCGCCGCGGACGAGGCGATTCTCGACGCGACCGTTGAGTTGCTCGGGGAGCTGGGCTTCCTCGGACTGAGCATCGAGGCCGTGGCAGCCCGTGCCGGCGTTGCGAAGACGACGATCTACCGGCGCTGGCCGACGAAGGACGACCTATTGATGGACGCGGTCGCGTGCCTCAAGCAGTCACATCCTGAACCGCCGGGCGAGTCGGTGCGCGACGATCTGATCTACATGCTGACCCGGATGCACGACGCCTGGTTCGAGGGCCGGTTCGGTCGGGTGATGGCGCGCCTCGCCGCCGACGGGCTGGAACGCCCCGACCTGTACCGGGAGGGCAGGGAGCGCTTCGTCGCGCCCCGGCGCGCGTCGATGCGGCGGGTGATCGACCGCGGAATCGAACAGGGCCGTATTCGCGGCGACATCGATAAGGAGTGGGTCGTCAGCCTGCTGGTCGCGCCGATCATCAGCGCAGCGCTGACGCACCAGGACGCCCTGCCGAAGCGGCAGATCGAGTTCATCGTCGACACAGTGCTGGCGGGCTTGCGCCCCGGGGGGTAGAAAGGCTCTACCGTGGGCCTGAACATCAAGAACGAGCGTGTTCACGAACTCGCCCGGCAAGCGGCGAGCCGCACCGGCAAGTCCCAGACGAGCGTGATCGAAGAAGCCCTGCGCCGCTATCTCGACGAACTGGACGACAGCGAGTCCGAAGAGCAGCGCTGGCAGCGCGTTGATCAAATTCTCGCGGACATGCGCACTCGTCTTGCTGCGATTCCAGGCGGGTTGGATCTCAGCACGGACTTGCTATATGACGAGAACGGGCTCCCCGCGTGATCGTCGATACCTCGGCGCTCGTGGCCGTGATCCGCGGCGGGGACGACGCGGCCGAATTCGTTAGTGTCGTCCGGCAAGCGCATCGGTCGCGCATATCAGCGGGCAACTATCTGGAGGCGGGCATCGTGATCGACCGCAAGCGCGATGCCGCAGCCTCTCGCCGGCTGGATACGCTCTTGTCCGCAATGCGGATGGAGGTTGCCCCCGTCACTTCAGCCCAGGCCAGCATCGCCCGGCAGGCGTATCGCGACTTCGGCAAAGCATCGGGGCATCCGGCCCGGCTCAACTTCGGCGACTGCTTCGCCTATGCGCTCGCGATCGACACCGATGAGCCGCTGCTGTTCAAGGGCGACGACTTCATGCACACCGACGTCCGGGTCGCCGATCGGTGACTGGCAGGATGGCTTTGTGACTGCAACGCTGGTGCTGCTCCGCCATGGCGAGAGCGACTGGAACCAGAAAAACCTGTTCACCGGTTGGGTGGACGTCGACCTCACGGCGGCCGGCGAAGCGGAGGCGCGCCGGGCCGGTGAGCTGCTCGTGTCGCGCGCCTTGCTGCCCGACGTCGTGCACACGTCGCTGCTGCGCCGCGGGATCCGCTCGGCCGATCTTTGCCTGAACGCCGCGGAACGGCACTGGATCCCGGTGCGTCGGTCTTGGCGGCTGAACGAACGGCACTACGGCGCCCTGCAGGGCAAGGACAAGGCGGCGGTCCGCAAGCAGTTCGGGGACGAGCAGTTCATGCTGTGGCGGCGCTCGTACGACGTTCCGCCCCCGCCATTGCCCGACGACGACGAGTACTCCCAGGTCGGCGACCCCCGTTACGCCGACCTACTGGATGCGATGCCGCGCTCCGAGTGCCTCGCCGACGTGGTGGCGCGGCTGCTGCCGTACTGGTACGACGCGATCGTGCCGGACCTGCGCCACGGCACGGTTCTGATCGCGGCGCACGGCAACTCGCTGCGCGCCTTGGTCAAGCACCTGGACGGGCTCTCGGACGAGGCCGTCGTGTCACTGAACATCCCGACCGGAATTCCGCTGCGCTACGACCTTGATCCGGTGACGCTGCGCCCGACGCGGCCGGGCGAGTACCTGGATCCCGAGGCGGCCGTGGAAGCGATTCAGGCAGTAGCCAACCAGGGCCGTTGAGCGCCGAGGACCGTTACATGCTTCGGTGTAGCGGCTCCGGATGCTTGCCGGTGACGATGAATACGATCCGTTGCGCGACGGAGACGGCGTGGTCGGCATACCGCTCGTAGTAGCGGCCGATCAAGGTCATGTCGACGGCTGCCTCGACGCTGTGTGTCCAGCGCGGGCCGAGCAGCAGCGTGTACAGCTGGCGGTGCAGCGCATCCATGGAGTCGTCCTCGATCTCGACAGCCTCGGCCAGCTCGACGTCACGCCCCTCGATTACCCCTTGAACCTTGTCGACCAACGACAGCGCGACGGCGCCCATCTGTGAGATGACATCCCGCAGCTCGGCGGGCACCGCGACTTCGGGAAAGCGCATCCGCGCGACCTTTGCTATGTGGCGCGCCAAGTCGCCCATCCGCTCCAGGTCGGCGGCGACGTGCAGCGTCGTTACCAGCACCCGCAGGTCCGTGGCTACCGGCTGCTGACGGGCGATCATCTGGAACGAGCGCTCTTCGAGGTCTTCTCGCAATGCGTCGATCCGCGGATCGTCGGAGATCACGCGTTCTGCCCCGGAGAGGTCGCCGTCGAGTAAGGCGTTGGTGGCGCGCTCCATCGCGGCGCGCACGAGCTGGGTCATGGCAACGAGCGAATTGCCGATGTCGTCCAGCTCGTCGTGGTAGATGTCACGCATGCTCGCAGCGTAGTTGTGCAACGGCCCACATGGTTTTCGCGGGGTTAACACAGGGCAGACGGCCGGTGAACTCCATGCAGCGGTGCCCGGCTCGTCGGGTAGCGGATCGTAGCGCCCGTACCATCGGCTGTGTGGCGGTTATTGCCGGCTGCGCGATCGCGGTCGCGCTTGTGCTCGGCGTGGCGATCGGGTGGTGGGCCGCCCGTCGCAGGGCATTGCCCACGCCGACGCCCGCTCCGCCACCGCCCAAACCCCGCTCCACGCTGCCCGACCAGCTGATCGAGGTACTCGGCCATGGCGTGGTCGTCGTCGATCGGGACGAGCGGGTCGTGCTAGTCAATCCGACTGCGCGCGCGATGGGTGTGCTGTCCGGTGACCATATCGCGTTCGACGAGCTGACCCGTCTGGTGCGGGCGGCGACCGACCGTGGGGTCCCTGTTCACGGGGCCGTCGACCTGCCGATGGGCCGCCTGGGTCGCGAGCCGATCGCGTTGTCGGTGACCGCGGTGCCGTTGCCGGACGCCCAGGATGAGCAACGCATCGGGGCGCTCGCCCTGCTGCTCGACGACGTGACCGAGGTACGGCGGCTCGAGGCCGTACGCCGTGATTTCGTCGCCAACGTCTCGCATGAGCTGAAGACGCCCGTCGGTGCGCTGACCCTGTTGGCGGAGGCCGTGCTGGACGCCGCCGACGACGCCGAGGCCGTCCAGCGCTTCGCCGGGCGGATGCAGCACGAGAGCGCGCGGCTCGGCCGGCTGGTGCGGGAGCTGATCGAACTCTCGCGGCTCCAGGGCGCCGAACCGCTGCCCGGCAACGACCTGGTCCTGGTGGCTGCGCTGCTCGACGAAGCACAGGACCGCACCCGGCTCGGCGCGGAGAAGGCGGGCATCAGCGTGGTGGTTCGCTACGCGGACGATCTCGTCGTGCGCGGTAACGAAACCCAGCTGACGATGGCCATCACCAACCTGGTCGACAACGCCATCGCCTACAGCCCGCGAGGTACTCGGGTGGCAGTCAGTGCGCGGGCGGCCGACGGCCACGTCGACATCTCGGTGAGCGACCAGGGAATCGGCATCGCCGAGAACGAGCTTCCCCGGGTATTCGAGCGGTTCTACCGAGTCGATCAAGCGCGGTCGCGGGCTACGGGTGGCACCGGCCTGGGCCTCGCAATCGTGAAGCATGTGGCCACCAACCACGGCGGCACCGTCTCGGTGTGGAGCGTGCCGGGTGCTGGCTCTACATTCACCATTCGGTTGCCTGCCGTTCACCGCGCCCAGGCATCGTCCGAGCGGGAGAACCTGGCAAGGGAGGCCGTGTGAGCGAGCATCGCATCGCGCCCGCTGTGCGCGCTGAAACCCGGCGCGGAACGAGCCCAGCGATGAGAACGACCAAGGTGGCCCCGTGACCCGGGTGCTGGTCGTCGAGGACGAGGAGTCCTTCTCGGACGCGCTGTCGTACATGCTGCGTCGCGAGGGCTACGAGGTTGCCGTAGCGGCAACCGGCCCGGAGGCGTTAGCGCTCTATGACCGCAGCGGCGCCGACCTGGTACTGCTCGACCTGATGCTTCCGGGACTGTCCGGGACCGAGGTATGCCGGTCGTTGCGGACACGCTCGAACGTCCCGATCATCATCGTCACCGCTCGCGACAGCGAGGTCGACAAGGTCGTCGGACTCGAACTGGGCGCGGACGACTACGTCACCAAGCCGTTTTCGTCACGCGAACTGGTCGCCCGGATTCGCGCGGTGCTGCGGCGCGGCGGCGACACCGACGACCTGGTGGCCAACGCGCTCGAGGCCGGGCCGGTGCGTATGGACGTGGAGCGGCACACCGTCGCCGTCGACGGCGAGACCGTCTCGTTGCCGCTGAAGGAGTTCGACCTGCTCGAGTTGCTGCTCCGCAACGCCGGGCGGGTACTCACCCGTGGGCAGCTGATCGACCGGGTGTGGGGAGCGGACTACGTCGGCGACACGAAGACGCTGGACGTCCACGTAAAGCGGCTGCGCTCCAAGATCGAACCGGATCCGGCCAACCCCAAGTATCTCGTGACAGTCAGGGGCTTGGGTTACAAGTTCGAAGCCTGACCTATCCGGCCCAGATCGCGTCGGCTCGCGACCCCCAAGGGGCCGGCGAGCAGACGCGAGCGCAAGCGCCCTTCGGGCGCGCGCGGGCCGGGCTCTTCGCGCGAGCGCTCATCGCGTTCGTTGTTGCGTTCCCCGTGACTGCGGTTTGCTTGAGCGCGCCCTGCGCTCGTCATTGCTAGGAGGTGATTGGCAATTCGCGGCGGCTGCGTGCCGCCACTGTCGCGGGGTGTTCGGCGAGCAGGCCGCGTTCGAGACGTTCGGCGCAGAGCCGGGCCAGCTCGTCGTACGCCTTCTGGCCGATCAGCTCGGTGAGCTCGGGCGCATAGGAGACG
>DATFRC010000237.1:0-11797 GCA_035263725.1 Jatrophihabitantaceae bacterium
AGTCCGACGCGGGCGACGCCAGCCAGACGATCGCCGCGACGATGTCGTCCGGCGTGCCCCACCTGCGCTGCGGGTGTGCCGCGGCGACGGCGGCCTTAGCCACATCGTCGGCATAGCCGGTGTCGACTGGCCCGGGGTTGACGCAATTGACCGTGATGCCCCGTGGCGCGAGCTCCAGAGCCAGCGACGGTGTCAGCTGCTGGATCGCCGCCTTCGACGCGATATAGGGCAGCTCGCCGGGCATCACCCCCCGGTGTTGCCCGGACGAGAACGTGATCACCCGGCCGTGCTCGCCCGCGAACCCGGCCGCGAACTCGCGCACCAGCAGCAGCGTCGCCCGGGCATTGACGGCGAACGTCGTGTCGAGCTCAGCGGCGGTCAGCTGTGCCAGCGACTGGGTGGACGAGCGCGCATGGACCGCGAGCAACACATCGACGCCGCCGAGCTCAGCGCGTGCCGCGGCCACCAGCCGCGCCGGCGCCTCGGGGTCGGCGAGATCCAGGGACAGATCGGGCGCTGCGGCGTCGGCCGCACCCCAGGGCTGCTCGGCATCGTGCGGCGCCCAGCCGGAGGTGAACGTCCGCCCACCGTGATCGGCCAGCCGCCCAGCCAGTGTGTACGCGATGCCTGCCCGTCGGCTGACCCCGGTGATCAGGATGCGCCGACCGTCTAGCTGTCCCACGGATCAGAAGGTATCGGGTGGCCGGTAGGTGCCCCACACCTCGCGCAGTGCGTCGCACACTTCGCCGACCGTGGCGCGGGCGCGCAGTGCGTCTTTCATCGGGTACAGGACGTTCTCCGAGCTGGTCGCCGCGGCCGCGCGCAACGTGGCGAGCGCCTTGTCCACGGCGGCGTTGTCGCGCTCGGCCCGAAGCTCGGCCAGTCGTGCGCGCTGCTGCGCCTCGATCGCCGGGTCGACGCGCAGCGGCTCGTAGCTCTCCTCCTCGTCGTGCGTGAACCGGTTGAGGCCGACCACTACCCGCGTGCCGTCGTCGATCTGCCGCGCGATCTCGTAGGCCGACCGCTCGATCTCTCGCTTCTGGAAGCCCTGCTCGATTGCCGCGACCGCGCCACCGAGCTCGTCGACGCGGCTCATCAGCTCGCACACGGCCGCCTCGACGGCATCGGTCATCGACTCCACCGCGTACGAGCCGGCGAACGGATCGACGGTTGCCGCCACATCGGTCTCGTATGCGAGCACCTGCTGCGTCCGGAGCGCCAACCGCGCGGCCTTCTCGGTGGGCAGCGCGATCGCCTCGTCGAACGAGTTCGTGTGCAGCGACTGCGTACCACCCAGTACGGCGGCAAGCGCCTGCACCGAGACCCTGACGAGGTTCACCTCGGGCTGCTGGGCAGTGAGCTGTACGCCGGCCGTCTGGGTGTGGAAGCGCAACATCTGAGATCTGGGGTTCGTCGCCCCGAACCGGTCGCGCATGACGCGCGCCCAGATGCGGCGCGCCGCGCGGAACTTCGCGACCTCCTCGAGGAACGTCGTGCGCGAGACGAAGAAGAAGGCCAGCCGCGGCGCGAAGTCGTCCACGGCGAGGCCCGCCCGCACCGCGGCCTCCACGTACGCGATGCCGTCGGCAAGCGTGAACGCGACCTCCTGCGCCGGCGTGGCGCCCGCCTCGGCCATGTGGTAGCCGGAGATCGAGATCGTGTTCCACTTCGGAATCTCCGCCCGGCAGTACGCGAACGTGTCGGTAATCAGCCGCAGCGACGCTGCTGGTGGGTAAATGTACGTACCGCGTGCGATGTACTCCTTGAGGATATCGTTTTGAATCGTCCCGTTCAGTGCGACGCCTGGCACCCCCTGTTCAGCGGCGACGAGCTGATAGAGCAGCAATAGCAGCGACGCCGGTGCGTTTATGGTCATCGATGTCGACACTTCGCCTAGCGGAATGCCGGCCAGCAGTACCCGCATATCGTCAACCGAGTCGATGGCGACGCCCACCTTGCCGACCTCGCCGGAGGCCGCCGGCGCATCGCTGTCCAGGCCCATCTGTGTCGGCAGGTCGAACGCCACGGAGAGGCCCGTCGTCCCCGCGCGCAGCAGCTGGTGGTAGCGCGTGTTCGACTCCCGGGCGGTGCCGAATCCCGCGTACTGGCGCATCGTCCACAGACGCTGCGTGTACATGGACGAATAGACGCCGCGGGTGAACGGATATTCTCCGGGCGCGCCGACACGTTCGGTGAGCCCGGCCGCGACATCGCCGGGTCGGTACACCGGATCGATCTCGAACCCGGACTCGGCGCGCCTGCTCATGTCGCCAGGGTGCCAGCCGCCCGCGCGGACGGGTACGACTTGTGAGGAATTCGGCTGAGCGTCGTCTGAGAGTACGCCCGGCATTTGCAACTTCGCGCGCGCACCGTGCGTCAATAAGGGCATGGACGTCAGGCGTCGCAGCCGGCTGCGCGCCATCGTGTGCGTAGGGCTGCCCGCCCTGGCGCTCGCCCTGTGCGCCGTGCTCGGCCTCGGCGCAGGGGTCGCCCACGCGGTGTCCGGCGACCACACCCACGCGGCCGTGACACCGGTCCGCCAGCACCTGCCGACCGCGTTCGTGCGCATGCACGACCCGATCGCCTTCGACGTGGTGGCAGCCCACCAGCCGGCCCAGACGTCCCGGACCGCCGACCCGAGCCCAGCGCCGACGTCATCGCGCCAGATCAGCGTGCCGCGTGGCGCCAACCACAACCGAGGACCGCCTGCCGGGGAGCACTTCTAGCTCCCATCCATCCGGCAGGAGGACTCCACATGATCAAGTCCGCGGCACTGCGCGGAAACCAGATCGCGATGCTGCGCAACATGCTCGACGAGCAACGACGGTTTCGCATCGACCAGCTCACCGAACCTGCTCCGCCGCCCGGCACGATGAGCCAACCCGAACTCGAGGTGCGTGAAGCGGTCCTTTCCAGCGCGCAGCTCGCCTTGGCAGACGTCGAGGCAGCGCTGGACCGGATGCGCAGCGGGACCTACGGCAGATGCGTGCACTGCGGCAGGCAGCTATCGATCGAACGGCTGGAGGTCGTGCCGCAGGCGGCGCTGTGCATGCCGTGTCAGCAGCGCGCTGACGTTACCGCCTGACCCGTTCGACCGCCGGCACCCGCCGCGTAGGCTGCGCCAACGTGACGGATCCGATGGATACGGCCCGCGCGGCCGCCGCGGTGCTCGCGGAGCGCACCGGCACCGACCGACATGACGTGGCGATCGTGCTGGGCTCCGGCTGGGTGCCCGCGGTCGACGCGCTCGGCAGCGCAACGTACGAGCTGCCGGTGACCGACCTGCCCGGCTTCGCGCCTCCGGCGGTGGAGGGGCATGCCGGGCGCATCCGGTCGCTCGACGTCGCCGGCCGGCGTGTGCTGGCGTTTCTCGGCAGGACGCACCTCTACGAGGGACGCGGCGTCGAAGCGGTGGTGCACGGCGTGCGGACGGCGGCCGCCGCCGGCTGCCGCATCGTGGTACTGACCAACGCGTGCGGCGGCCTGCGGGCCGGGCTCTCGGTCGGCGATCCGGTGCTGATCAGTGATCACCTCAACATGACCGGCCGAACTCCCCTAGTCGGTCCTCGGTTCGTCGACCTCACCGACCTGTATTCAGCCAGGCTGCGTAATCTGGTGCGCGATGTCGACCCGTCGATCAGCGACGGCGTCTACGCCGCGATGGCAGGCCCACAATACGAGACGCCGGCCGAGATCCGGATGCTGTCGACGCTGGGCGCCGACCTCGTCGGCATGTCGACCGCCTTGGAAGCGATCGCCGCACACGCCGAGGGGTGCGAGGTGCTGGGCATCTCGCTCGTCACGAACCCGGCGGCCGGCCTCGGCGAACCGCTCGACCACGAGGAGGTGCTCGTGGCCGGGCAGGCCGCAGCCGCCCGTATGGGGCAGCTGCTCGGCAAGGTGATCGAGCGGCTGTGAGCACGCAGCTCCGTGCGGCCGTCGAGGACTGGATCGCGGGCGAAGTCGACGACGCCGCGGCGGCCGACCTCCAGGCCCTGCTCGACGCCGACGATGTCGGCGAGCTCGCCGACCGGTTCCGTGCGCCGCTCACGTTCGGCACTGCCGGGCTGCGCGGGCCGCTGCGCGCGGGCCCCAACGGCATGAACCGCGCGGTAGTGCGCCGTGCGGCCGCCGGGATCGCGTCCCGGCTGGACAGCGGCGCGACGGTGGTCATCGGATACGACGCGCGGCACGGTTCGGCCGACTTCGCCCACGACTCGGCGGCGGTGCTCGCCGGGGCCGGCTGTGATGCCCGCGTGCTCCCCGGCCCGCTGCCGACGCCAGTGCTCGCTTTCGCCGTGCTACGGCTGCGGGCGGCGGCGGGGATCATGGTCACCGCGTCGCACAATCCACCGGAAGACAACGGCTACAAGGTGTACGCCGGCGACGGCGGCCAGATCGTGCCGCCGGCCGACACCGAGATCGAGGCCGCGATCCAGGCAGTGGGGCCGGCCCGCGCGATCGCGATGTCGGATGCGTACACCGTGCTGGACGGGTCGCTCGTCGACGCGTACGTCGCCGCCGTTGCGGGGCTGGTCGAACCCGGCCCGCGTGAATTGCGCATCGTCCATACCGCGATGCACGGCGTGGGCGGCGAGGTCCTGCGACGCGTCTTCGCACGCGCCGGGTTC
Organism: Jatrophihabitantaceae bacterium; assembly: GCA_035263725.1. Lineage (GTDB taxonomy): Bacteria > Actinomycetota > Actinomycetes > Mycobacteriales > Jatrophihabitantaceae > DASXRA01. The sequence goes on from DATFRC010000237.1 coordinate 4,632, forward strand.
GCCGAGCCGATCGACGTGCCGCAGCAGGCGAAGCCCGACCCCGACTTCCCGACCGTTGCGTTCCCCAACCCGGAAGAGCCGGGCGCGCTCGACCTCGCGCTGCAACTGGCCGAACAGGGCGCCGATATCGTCCTCGCAAACGACCCGGATGCCGACCGCTGCGCCGTCGCCGTACCGGACTCCGGCGTATGGCGCATGCTTCGTGGCGACGAGGTGGGCGTGCTGCTCGCCGATGCGCTGCTGCGTAAAGGGATTCGCGGCACCTATGCGACGACCATCGTGTCGTCGACCATGCTGAAGGCGCTCGCGGCACGGCACGGCGTGGGATACGCCGAGACGCTCACCGGCTTCAAGTGGATCACGCGTGCCGCGCCGGACCTGGTGTACGGCTACGAGGAAGCGCTGGGGTACGCCGTCGCGCCCAGCCTCGTTCGCGACAAGGACGGGATCTCCGCGGCGTTGCTCGTCGCCGAGTACGCAGCCTTGCTGCGCTCCGGCGGGTCGTCGCTGGCGCAACGGCTGGACGAGCTGGCCGCCGAGTACGGCCGCTACGCCACCGATCAGGTATCGATCCGCGTCGACGACGTCGCAGCTATCGGCGCCATGATGGCGCGGCTGCGGGCGGCACCCCCGGCCACCCTGCTCGGGGTCCCCGTGGCAGTCACAGATCGGCTGCCCACCGCCGACGTTGTGACGCTGTCCTGGCCGAGTGGGCGCGTCGTCGTGCGCCCGTCCGGCACCGAACCGAAGCTAAAGGCATATCTCGAGGTCGTCGTGGCGGACGGATCGCGCGACGAGGCGACCCGGCGGATGACTCAGCTGCGCGCCGAGGTCAGCGCGCTGCTTTCCTGACCGCGCTAGCGGCACGCTCCGACGAACTGGATGCCGGTCGCGGTCAGCTCGCCTCGATCGATCGCCGCGCGCTCGTCGTCGGGCGAGACACCGTCCAGATCCGCGAAGACGTAGGGGCCGCGGGCGAGCTGCACGGTGTCGAACTGCCGCGTCAGCGCGGCGATCAGCGCGTCACCCGGATGCAGCCCCTCCTCCGCCGCCCACGAAGCCAGGTAGGCGGGCCAAGGCCGGCCCGACTCCCGCCACTGATCGCGGTGCCTGTGCAACCAACCCGGCTCAGCGAAGTCGCTCAGCCGGGCGAAGCACCAACGGGCAGTGCGCTCGTCGAAGCGCGGCCAATCCCACTCGACGACGATGAGGCGTCCGCCGGGACGTAACGCGGCCCACACGTGGTCGAGCACCACGTCGGGGTCGGCCACGTGGTGCAACGACGTGGAGGCGATGACCGCATCGGCCGGCCGCGGCGGCGTGAACCGCTCGAACTCCACCCGGTAGTATCCGGGATCGTCAGGCGCCTCGGTGTCGACGCCGCTGGCCTTGTAGCCAGCCTGGCGCAGCGCCGGCACGAACCCACCGAACGGGCCACATCCGAGGTCGATCACGTTGGCCGGCGCGGGCGGCAGGTTCGGCCGCACGAACTCCCACTGGGCGTCGAGCCAGCGCTGCTCGGCAGCGGGCATGCTCGCGGCGGTCACCGTCGCGACTCTAGTTTGTCCCGTCAGTTCTTGAGCAGGTTGCCTGCTTGCCACTGCGACCACAGCACGTTCCAGTCGCCGAGGCCGTCCCAGGACGGCACCACGCTGGACGTGCCGGTGTTCGAGTACGTGACGACGTCGCCGATCATCGAGAAGTCGTAGAACCACTTGGCATCGTCGACCGTCAGGTTCGTGCACCCGTGGGACGTGCTGCGAGCGCCGATGTTGCCGGTGTTCCAGGCCGCCGCGTGCACGAACTCTCCCGAGTTGGTCAACCGCACCGACCACGGCACGTTCAGCGAGTACGGGTCGGGTTCGCCCGGAGCGCTCACCATGTGCTGTGGGTTCTTCTTCTCCATCACAACCTTGGTCCCCAGGTACGTCGGGGTGGACGCCTTGCCCAGCGACACCGGGAACACCTTGACCGGCTGCCCGTCGGACGTCACGGTCATCCGCTCGCTCGCCCCGTCGACCCGTGAGACGTGCGCCGCACCGATGTTGATGCGCAGGGTCAGGTTGTCGTCGAACGCCATGCCATGCCCCGCGGTCAGCCCCTCGAGCGGCATCCTCATCTCGATGACCGAATGCGCAGGCCAATAGCTCTGCGGCCGGTAGTGCGCCTCCATGGCGTAGCCCGATGCCGAGTTCACCCAGAACCACGCCCCGCCGGCCGGCTGCCCGTTGACCGTCACCTTCACCGCGTTGTCGAACGCGTGCGCGTCGGTGACCTTCTTCGAGAATTGGGCAATGATCGGCATGCCGATGCCGTAGGTCTGCCCGTCGCCCTGGAACAGGCTCACATGCACCGGAGCGGCCGCGACCGCCGGCGTGGGCGGGACCACCGGCTTGGTGGACGGCGTCGCCGTCCGGCTCGGCAACGCGCTGCCGATGCTGTTCGTGCGATCGCGCGCCGCGTCGGGCTGGTGCCGGCCGGTGCTGAACGCGCGTACCGCCGCGACTCCCGCCACGGCGACCAGGGCAACAGCCGCCGCCGTAAGCAGCGGTGCCAGCCAGCCGTGCCGCCGCCGAGGCGGCCGAGGCGCCCGCAGCGGGTCGAACGGCGGCGGGCGGCGGGCGTCGTCGACCGCAGCGGTGGCCACTGCGTCGAGCGCATCGTGCAGCCGGTGGGCAACGTCGTTGTCGCTCATCGCGTACCTCCCAACGTGGTCGACAGCTTGGCCAGGCCGCGGCTGGCCGACGACTTCACCGACCCGGCCGAGATGCCGAGCGTCTCGGCGATCTCGGCCTCGGACAGCCCTGCCCAGAACCGCAACACCAGCACTTCCTGCTGACGCCGGGGCAGCTCGCGCATCGCGGCGAGCGCCTCGCGGTGCTCGGCGGAGAGCAGTGCGTGAAAGTCGGCGCCGTCGACGTGATCGGGCTCGGCCACCCGCAGGTGCCTGCGCACCACCTGCCGATGCCGCACCACCGACCGGGACAGATTCACGACCGACGCCCGGACGTACGCCAGCGCCGCCGCCGGGTCACGTAGCGCCTCGCTTCGCCGGTACAGCGCGACGAACGCATCCTGCACTACGTCCTCGGCTGTCGGCAGGTCGTCGACCAGCAGCACGGCGAGGCGCACCATCGCGCGCCAGTGCGTCACGTATAGCGACGGCAGGTCGACAGGGGGCCGCTGCAGCTCGCTGCGCGTCACCCCGATCCCTTCAGGTGCAAAACCCACCTCATCTAGTCGCGTCAGCAGGGCGCCAGGTTGCTCCAGCACGACGGCCAATGTCCGGCACCAGAATCCAACCCTTTGGTTATCACGCGCTTTGATCGCGTGGGCCACCGGCCGGGTTGTCGCGGTGGTCGTGATTGACACGATGCGCGCAGGAGAGTAGGGCATGTGGCATGCGCGCTCACCCGTTCGTCGCAGCCATCCTTGTCGCCGCGCTCGGCACGCCGGTCGCCGGCGCCGCGCCCCCCTACGTCAAGGAGCCCGTCGCCACCGGAACAGGTGGCGCCGTCGCCTCGACGGAGTTCAACGCCAGCAGGGCCGGCATCGACACGCTCAAGGCAGGCGGCAACGCGATCGACGCTGCGGTCGCGGTCGCCAGCACGCTCGGCGTCACCGAGCCGTTCGTCGCGGGACCGGGTGGTGGCGGCTTCATGGTCATCTACCTGGCTCGCACCCATCAGGTGGTGACAATCGACGGGCGGGAGAAGTGCCCCGCGGCGTGCACGACGCAGCTGTTCATCGACCCGGCCACCGGTAAGCCGCTGGCCTTCGAGGACGCCCGGCACTCGGGCCTGTCGGTCGGTGTACCGGGCATGGTTGCCACCTGGGCGAATGCGGTGCGCGCCTACGGCCAGCGAAGCTTCGCCGCCGATCTTCAGCCGGCGATCACGGTCGCCCGGCAGGGCTTCACGATCTCCCCCGACTTCGTCCAGATCGAGGAGGCATCGCTTCCGGATCTGCAGGCGTTCACACCCAGCCGGGAGCTGTTCCTGACGCCCGACGGCCAGCCCTTGCCGGTCGGCTCGACGCTGCGCAATCCCGATCTGGCCCGCACGTACCAGGATCTGGCCCGCTTCGGCCCCGACTACCTCTACCACGGACCTCTCGGCGCCGACATCGCCAACACCGTGCAGCATCCGCCGGTCTGGCCGGGGACGCCGCTGACGGTCCGCCCCGGCATCATGACCGCGGCGGACATGGCGAACTACACAGCTCCGCAGCGCGCGCCGACGCATATCACGTACCGCGGCCTCGACGTCTACGGCATGGCCCCGCCGTCGAGCGGCGGCATCACCACTGGCGAGGCACTGAACATCCTGTCCGGGTGGGACCTCTCCTCGGAGGACCGGGCGCAGGCGCTGTTCCAGTACCTGGAGGCCAGCCGGCTCGCCTTCGCCGATCGCGGCGCCTACATCGGCGACTCCGACTTCGTATCGGTACCGCCGGGCCTTCTTGACCCGGCCTTCGCCGCGACGCGGCGCTGCCTGATCGGCAACACCGCGCTCGCCTCGCCGGCCGCGCCCGGTAACCCGTTCCCGCCCTACACGCCGTGCGCGACTGCGGGGTCGGCGGCCGCAGACCATGAGGGGTTGCACACGAACCACGTCGTCACCGCGGACAAGTGGGGCAACGTCGTCAGCTACACCAACACGATCGAGCAACTCGCGGGCAGCGGCATGGCCGTCCCGGGGCGCGGCTTCCTGCTCAACAACGAGATGACCGACTTCAACTTCACGCCGGCGCTTCCGGGTGATCCCAACCTCCCGGCGCCGGCCAAGCGGCCGCGCTCGAGCATGGACCCGACGATCGTCCTGAAGAACGGGGTACCCGACTTCACGGTCGGCTCGCCCGGCGGCTCGACGATCATCACGACCGTGCTGCAGATCATGCTGAACCACATCGACTTCGGCATGTCGCTGCCGGACGCGATCGCAGCGCCTCGCGCCAGCCAGCGCAACACCGCAACCACGGTGGCCGAGCCCGACTTCTACAACTCCGCGCTGGCCCAGCAGTTGACTTCGCAGTACGGGGAGAAGTTCAGCCTCAATACCGGCCCGGTGCTGCCGCTCGATCAGTACATCGGCAGCGCGACCGGCATCCAATTCCTGCCCGGCGGGCGCTTCCAGGCTGCCGCCGAGCCGATTCGCCGCGGCGGCGGCAGCGCGCTCGTCGTAAATCCGGACGGCTCGCAGGACGAGCCCTAGTACGTGGTGGTCCGGCCTGATCCGGCACGGCTGGGACACGGCTGGGTCACCAGCCGTGTCGGCGCTGGGCCGGTCTTGGGCACGCAACCAGTAGACGCCAGCCGGTCGTCGCCGAACCGGTAGGTGTGCCAGAACAGGTGGCCCTGGGCGAAGTTCGGCGTGTAGTCGCTGTCGAGCGCGACTACGTCGAGGTCACCGTCGCCGTCGAGGTCGCGGGCAAGCACGGTCGGCAGGTCGGCGATGACTGCCGCCCGCGCAGGAGCCACGAGCCGGCCACCTCGAAGCACCACCACCTGTGCGACTGACGAGTGCGCGCCATCGCCGTCGGTGAGCACGCACTGCTGGGCGCGGCAGGACAGCGCTCCGGACCACCCGTCTCCCACCGGCCACAGCCACCATTGCACGGCCACGCCGTCCCGCGACAACTCGACGACCGGCTTGGTGCGGAAGTCGCCAAGCGCGCCGGCGTGCCAGATGCTGATCGCGTACCCGCCGCCCACGCTGACCGTCTGCGCCTTGGTGCAGGTACCGATCACGCACTGCTGCGGCAGGGCGGCGGGTGCGGATGTGCTCGGCGGCGCAGACGTGTTCCCCATCGCGGCGCGTGTGGACGCACGCGGCGCCGCGGGCGCGCGGTCGCTCCCCAAAGCGACCGCGACGGACGCGCCCGCGGCCACCACTACCGCCCCGGCCGCGCCGATGATCACCCAGCGCCGCGCCGCTACCCGCTTGCGCCAGGCTCCCCCAGCGAGCACTGGTTCCTCCAAGCGGCAAGGCGCGGCACGACGCGACCGGAACTATCTCTGATAACGGGGTGGCTCACAATTCGGTTGCCATCTTTCTATAACGATCAGGTCAACGTCGAAACCCGATCCGGGCTCAGCGCGGGCCGAACTGGCGATCCCCGGCGTCGCCAAGACCCGGAACTATAAATGCGTCCTCGTTCAGCCCTTGGTCGATACTCGCGGTGACCACGTGCAGCGGCAGGCCGCTCTGCTCCAGCCGCCAGAGCCCTTCGGGTGCGGCCAGCGCACAGACGATGGTGATGTCGTCGGCACCCCGAGATGCGAGCAGCGAGACAGAGTGCAGCAGCGAGCCGCCGGTGGCGAGCATCGGGTCGAGCACGATCACTGGGCGGCCGGAGAGCGTGTCGGGCAGCGAAGCCATGTACGCCTCGGGCTCGTGCGTCTCCTCGTTGCGGGCCAGTCCGACGAAACCCATCTGCGACTCGGGCAGCAGATTGAATGCCGCCTCAGCCATTCCGAGCCCGGCGCGCAGCACGGGAACGAGCAAGGGCGGGTTGGCGAGCGTGGTGCCGATCGTGGGGCCGATGGGTGTGGTGATCGGGACGTCCGTCTCGGCGCAGCCACGCGTTGCCTCGTAGACGAGCATCGTGGCGAGCTCGCGCAGCGCGGCCCGGAATTCGGCGTTGCTACTGGTCTTGTCGCGCATCACCGTCAGCCGCGAGCGGACGATGGGGTGGTCGACAACCATGGTGTCCACGACCGGAACCTTAGCGATGAACGCGCGAGCGCTGCCGGCGCTAGTGGTCGTGCGCCCGCGCCGGTGTGCCCGCACCCGGCTGCGCACGCCGCACGTGGCGTCCGAACACCACCGCCGGCGGCCGCTCTGGTCGAGGTACACGCCGGCGCAGGTTGGGTCGGCGCCGGCGCGCAGCCGGGACCGCTCCGGCCCCACTCAGGTGGTCGACAGCCTGCCGGGCGATGCGGCCAAGTGCATCTGCAGTGGTCTGGGGCGAGGACGTGCCACGGCGGTGGCGGGACTCGTCGTGACCGCGGCCGGCGTCACGCTCATCCGGCGGCGTCCAGCCACCGAACCGTCGGTGGGCGCGACCCGACGCGAGCCCGGCCTCCTTGTCGAGTGACCGCTACGTCTAGATCCGGAAGAACAGGTTCAGGTACCGATCTGCGACCGCTCGGTCTCCGCGGATCG
>DATFRC010000238.1:0-12981 GCA_035263725.1 Jatrophihabitantaceae bacterium
GGCTTTCACCTCACGGCGCCGCCAGGAGAGGCGTCGCCGTACGGGGTGTTCACGGCGGGCTATGTCGACCCGAAGGCAGTGGAGCATACAGCTGTGCTGCCGGACGGCACCCGCGTTCCGATTGACCCGCCCGCCTCGACACTCGACCTGGCCGACCTGGATGAACCCCCGCTTCCACCGTGGCGTTCTGCCCGGACTCGTTCCGTACCGCTCGGTACGGTGGTAGGCGCACGCAGCGGCGACAAGGGTGGCTCGGCCAACGTCGGGCTGTGGGCTCGCAACCCGGACGCGTGGCCGTGGCTGGCGAACACGTTGACCGTTGACCGACTGCGCCGGCTACTGCCGGAGGCTCGTGACCTGCCGATCACTCGGCACGTGCTGCCGAACCTGCATGCGGTCAACTTTGTGATCGATGCCTTATTGGGCCTCGGGGTTGCTTACCACGCCCGCTTCGACCCGCAGGCCAAGGCACTCGGCGAGTGGCTGCGCTCGCGGCACATGGACGTCCCGGAGGAGCTGTTATGACGGCGCTGGCGTCCACTGTGGACACTCGCTCCGCGGTCTTTGCGGCAAACCGCGACGCCATGCTCGCTAAGCTCAGCGAGATCGAGTCCGAGCACGCCAAGGCGGTCGCCGGCGGCGGGCCCGACTACACGGCGCGCCATCATCGGCGGGGCAAGCTGCTTGCCCGCGAACGGATCGAGCTGCTCGTCGATCCCGACTCGCCGTTTCTCGAACTCTCTCCACTCGCCGCCTGGGGCAGCGACTTCACGGTGGGAGCGAGCGTCGTCACCGGCATAGGCGTCGTCGAGGGCGTCGAATGCGTGATCGTTGCCAACGACCCGACCGTTCGTGGCGGTACCTCCAACCCGTGGACGCTGCGGAAGACCCTGCGCGCCAACGACATCGCGCTCCAGAACAGGCTTCCGCTGATCGGCCTGGTCGAGTCCGGTGGCGCTGATCTGCCCACTCAGAAAGAGATCTTCATTCCGGGTGGGCGGCTGTTCCGCGATCTGACGCGACTGTCGGCAGCAGGCATTCCGACCGTCGCGGTGGTGTTCGGCAACTCCACGGCCGGCGGGGCGTACCTACCCGGGATGTCCGACCACGTCGTGATGATCAGGGAACGTTCGAAGGTGTTTCTGGGCGGACCACCCCTGGTGAAGATGGCCACCGGCGAGGAATCCGACGATGAGTCGCTGGGCGGCGCCGAGATGCACGCTCGGGTGTCCGGGCTGGCCGACTACCTGGCAGCGGACGAGCCCGACGCGATCCGCCTCGCGCGGCGCATCGTCACCCGGCTGAACTGGCGCAAGCTCGGCCCTGCGCCAGGGCCGGCGGACGATCCGCGCTACGACGAAGAGGAACTGCTCGGCATCGTTCCGCCCGACCTCCGCACCCCGTTCGACCCACGCGACGTCATCGCACGTGTCGTCGACGGCAGCGACTTCGACGAGTTCAAGCCTCGGTACGGTGCATCGCTTGTGACCGGATGGGCGCGTGTGCACGGCTACCCGATCGGCATCCTGGCCAACTCGCAGGGTGTCCTGTTCAGTGGCGAGTCGCAGAAGGCAACGCAGTTCATCCAGCTGGCAAACCAGAGCGACACGCCGCTCCTGTTCCTGCACAACACGACGGGCTACATGGTCGGCGCGCAATATGAGCAGGGCGGCATCATCAAGCACGGCGCCATGATGATCAACGCGGTGTCCAACTCCGGCGTCCCGCACATCTCGATCCTGATGGGCGCCTCCTACGGCGCGGGCCACTACGGGATGTGCGGACGCGCATACGACCCAAGGTTCCTGTTCACCTGGCCGAGCGCGAAGTCGGCCGTGATGGGGCCGGCCCAACTCGCAGGCGTGCTGTCGATCGTGGCGCGGGCAGCCGCAGAGGCACGGGGTGCACCGTACGACGAGGACGCCGACGCGACCATGCGCGCTGCTGTCGAGCGACAGATCGAAGCTGAGTCACTCCCGATGTTCCTGTCCGGGCGCCTCTACGACGACGGTGTGATCGACCCGCGCGACACGCGCACCGTTGTCGGACTGTGCCTCTCGGCCATCCACAGTGCTGCTGTACGGGGAACGACGGCGTACGGGGTGTTCCGGCCGTGATCTCGTCCGTCCTTGTGGCCAACCGCGGCGAGATCGCGCGCCGGGTGTTCGCCACCTGCCGGAAGCTCGACCTCGCGACGGTCGCCGTTTTCTCCGAGGTGGATGCCGGCTCAGCGCACGCTCGCGACGGCGACGCCACCGTGCATGTGCCGTCCTACCTCGAAGGTGCCGCCCTGATCGACGCGGCTCGTCGCGCCGGCGCCGACGCGATCCACCCCGGGTACGGATTTCTAGCGGAGAACGCGGCGTTCGCCAGGGCGGTGCTCGATGCCGGCCTCATCTGGGTTGGCCCGTCCCCGGAGGCGATCGAGGCGATGGGCAACAAGATCGCAGCCAAGAAGCTGATGGCTGCTGCGGGCGTCCCCGTGCTCGACGACGTCGATCCCGACGCGGTCGTCGCGCTTCCCGTGATCATCAAGGCAGCGGCCGGCGGCGGCGGGCGCGGGATGCGGATCGTGCGCGACATGCGCGAGCTGCGGCAACAGGTCGAGAGCGCCCGGGCGGAGGCCGCGTCGGCCTTCGGTGATCCGACAGTGTTCTGCGAGCCGTACCTGGAGGGCTGCCGGCACATCGAGATTCAGGTACTCGCAGATCAGTACGGCAACGTATGGACGCTTGGCGAGCGGGAGTGCTCGATACAGCGCCGGCACCAGAAGGTGATCGAGGAGACGCCCTCGCCGTTGGTCGAGCGCTATCCGGAAATGCGAGAGCGGCTCTTCGACGCGGCGCGGGCCGCTGCGTCGGCGATCGGGTACGTCAATGCGGGCACGGTCGAGTTCCTTGCCGACGAACAGGGCCGATTCTTCTTCCTCGAGATGAACACCCGGCTGCAGGTCGAGCACCCGGCCACCGAGGCCGTGACCGGCGTCGACCTCGTCCGCTGGCAACTGCGCATCGCCGACGGCGTCGGCCTCGACGCGGTCGCACCACCGCCCAGCGGACACGCGATCGAGGTGCGCCTCTACGCCGAGGACCCCGCGCGCGGCTGGCAACCGCAGAGCGGCACCGTGCATCGCCTGGACGTGCCGGGCATCACCGCCGAGTTCGCGCCGACCCGAGGGCTGCGCCTGGACGCAGGAGTCGTCGCCGGATCGACGGTCGGCACCCACTACGACCCGATGCTGGCCAAGATCGTCGCCTGGGCACCGACCCGGGTCGAGGCAGCAGCCACTTTGGCAAACGCGTTGGCCCGCGCCAAGCTCCACGGTCCACGCACGAACCGCGACCTGCTCGTCCGCGTATTGCGGCACCCGGCCTTCCTGGCCGGCCGGACCGATACCGCGTTCCTCGACCACCACGACGTTTCCGCGCCACTCGCCGCGGACGTCAACCTCGCGGCCCTCGCTGCGGCGCTTGCCGACGCGGCCGCCAACCAGGCTAGGGCGCACGTCCGCGTCCCGCCGGGATGGCGCAACGTACCCTCGCAGCTACACCGCAAGCGCTACGACGGCATCGACGTCGACTACCGGATCACCCGCGCCGGCCTAGAGGGGCCGCCCGGCGTGCGGCTGCTGACGGCGACGCCGGAGGACGTGGTGCTCGAGGTCGACGGCGTGCAGCGCCATTTCGAGATCGCGACCTACCCGGAGATGGTGTGCGTCGACTCGCCACTCGGCGCCGTCACGCTCGTCCCGATCGGGCGCTTCCGAGACGCCGGGCCGCCCGTCCCGGCGGGGTCACTGCTCGCGCCGATGCCCGGCACCGTGGTACGTATCGCCGTCAAGCGTGGCGATGTCGTACAGCACGGCCAGCCGCTGCTGTGGCTCGAGGCCATGAAGATGGAGCACGTGATCGCGGCCCCGCATCCTGGTGTGGTGGCCGAATTGCGCGTCGACGCGGGCCAACAGGTCGACGTCGGCACGTTGCTCGCCGTTATCGCGGAGGAGGACGCCTGATGAGCTTCATCGAGTCGCCCGAACGCCAGGCGCTGCGGCGCGCAGTCGCCGAGCTGGCCGGGCGTTACGGGCGGGAGTACGTGCGCCGGCAGGTGCGCAAGGGCGAACGCCTCGACGAGCTCTGGCGCGAGGCCGGAAAGCTCGGCCTGATCGGGGTGAACCTGCCCGAGCGCTACGGCGGCGGAGGAGGTGGCATGTACGACCTGTCCCTCGTCCTCGAAGAGTTCGGCGCCGCCGGATGCCCGCTGCTCATGATGGTGGTCTCGCCGGCCATCTGCGGCACGATCATCGCCCGCTACGGCACCGACGAGCAAAAGCAGCGGTGGTTGCCTGATATCGCGCACGGCGACGCGATCATGGCGTTCGCGATCACCGAGCCGGACGCCGGATCGAACTCGCACCGGCTCACGACGACGGCCCGCCGCGACGGCGGCGACTGGATCGTCAGCGGCCGCAAGGTGTTCATCTCCGGTGTCGACCAGGCCACCGCGGTGCTCGTCGTGGGGCGCACCGAGGACGCAAGGACGGGCCGGCTCAAGCCGGCGTTGTTCGCGGTGCCCACCGACGCCGCCGGCTTCGAGTACCGTCCGGTCGAGATGGATCTGGCCATGCCGGACAAGCAGTTCCTGCTCTTCCTCGACGACGTCCGGCTGCCCGGCGACGCGCTCATCGGCGACGAAGACGCCGCGCTGATGCAACTCTTCGCGGGCCTGAATCCCGAGCGGATCATGGCCGCGGCGTCGTCGACAGGGATTGGCCGCTATGCCCTCGACCGTGCCGTCACATACGCCAACGGCCGCTCGGTGTGGGGCACCCCGATCGGCGCACACCAGGGGCTGGCTCACCCGCTGGCACAGGTCAAGATCGAGCTCGAACTGGCCAAGCTCATGATGCAAAAGGCAGCCACGCTGTACGATGACGGCGACGACGTTGCCGCTGGTGAATCCGCCAACATGGCAAAGTACGCCGCCGCCGAAGCCAGTGCCCGCGCAGTCGACCAGGCGGTGCAGGTACACGGCGGCAACGGCCTGGCAAGCGAGTACGGGCTCGGCGCGCTGCTCGCTGTGTCGCGCGCGGCACGCATCGCACCGGTGAGCCGCGAGATGATCCTCAACTTCGTGGCGCAGAACACCCTGGGATTGCCGAGGTCCTACTGATGATCGAGTACGGAGTCGACCGCGGCGTCGCGCGCATCGCCCTCGACTCGCCGCACAATCGCAACGCGCTGTCGTCGGCACTGATGAGCGAGCTCGAGCGCCGCCTGAACGACGCCGGCGCGGACGACACGGTCCGCGCGGTCGAACTGACCCACACCGGCGGGACGTTCTCCGCGGGCGCCGACCTCAAGGAGGCCCGCGTCGACATGACGGAAGGCACCCGCCGGCTCGTCGTGCTCTTGCAGCAGATCGTGCAACTGCCCAAGCCTGTGATCGCCAGCATCGACGGCCACGTCCGGGCCGGCGGCATGGGCCTGCTGGGTGCCTGCGACATCGCGCTCGCCGGCCCGGCAAGCACATTCGCGTTCACGGAGGTCCGACTGGGCCTGGCCCCGGCGATCATCTCGCTCACCACGCTGCCCCGGCTTACCGCCCGGGCAGCCGGCCGCTACTACCTCACCGGCGAGACGTTCGACGCGTCCACGGCTGCCCGCATCGGCCTCGTCACTGAGGCGGTCGACGACATCGACGCGGCCACGCACGCGATGCTCGACGCGCTGCGCCGCGCGTCACCCCAGGGCCTGCGCGAAACCAAACCGCTAACCACCCGTGCGCTGACGTTCGCCGACGCGGACCTGCTCACGACCCAGTCCGCGCGGCTGTTCGCCTCGGACGAGGCGCGCGAGGGCATGACGTCCTTCCTGGAGAAGCGGCCACCGCGATGGGCGCTGTAGCGGCGACCCGGGAACCGCGGCAGGACCGCAGCCGGGCCACTCGGCAGCGGCTGCTGGAGGCCGCTGTGGATTGTCTGGCGGAACTCGGGTGGGCACGCGCCACGGTCGCCGTCGTGGCCGAGCGCGCCGGGGTGTCGCGCGGCGCTGCCCAGCACCACTTCCCCACGCGCGAGGCGCTGTTCACCGCCGCGTTGGAGTACATGGCCGCCGAGCGCATCGCGGAGGTGCGCCGCTGCGGCGCTGCGCTTCCGGCGGGCGCCCGGCACACCGAGGCCGTCGTGGAGATGCTGGTAGGCGTGTACGTCGGGCCGCTGTTTCGAGCCGCGGCCCAAGTGTGGGTGCAGGCAGCAGCGGACGAGGCGCTGCGCACCCTGGTCGTGCCGCTGGAGGCGCGTATGGCCCGGGAGACACACACCATCGCCGTGCACCTGCTCGGCGTGGACGAGGGACGGCCCGGCGTGCGCGAGACCGTCCAGGGGCTGCTCGACATGGCCCGCGGGCTGGGCCTCGCCGACCTACTCACCGACGACTCGAGACGCCGGGACCGGATCGTCAGGCGCTGGGCGGCGATCCTTGCCGACACGCTCGCCTGATGCTGACTGCTCGACAGCGCTGGCGTATCGTCGTAATCCTCCACCCCACGTACGAGTCATCCCTCCCGGCTCGTCCGTGGGGTGGCTGTAATATCCGCCGGATGTGTCTCTCGGCCGCGCCTACACGGGGCGCATCCCCGGGCCACGCCGCGCCGCCGGCGCGGCCCGCGCCGCGGCCGGCGGGCTCTTCGCGCGAGCGCTCATCGCCTTGGAGTCGAGTTGCAAATCGCAGGTAACGCCGCCGTCGTTACGGGTGCCGCATCTGGATTGGGGCTGGCTACTGCCCGCGCTCTCGTGGCCGACGGCGCGAGCGTGGTGATCCTGGACCTGCCCGGTTCCGACGGCGAACGGATCGCCGACGAGATCGGGGCTACGTTCGCCCCGGGCGACGTCACAAGCGAGGAAGACGTCACCGCTGCACTCGACAAGGGCGCGCGGCTCGGTCCGCTCCGCATCGCCGTCAACTGTGCCGGGGTGGCCGACGCCGCCCGAGTGGTCGGTCGGCACGGACCGTTTCCGCTGGATACGTTCCGCAAGGTCGTCGAAGTGAACCTCATCGGGACATTCAACGTGATCCGCCTCGCGGCGGCCCGCATCGCCGCGGCCGACGAGGTAGCCGGCGAGCGCGGCGTCATCGTCAACACCGCGTCGGCAGCCGCGTTCGAGGGGCAGATCGGCCAGGCTGCGTACTCCGCGTCCAAGGGCGGCGTGGTCGGAATGACGCTGCCCATCGCCCGCGAACTCGCCGCATCGAAGATTCGCGTGGTCACGATCGCGCCCGGCCTGTTCGAGACGCCGATGCTGGCGGGGTTGCCGGAAGACGCCAAGGCGTCGCTCGGCGCGCAGGTGCCGCATCCGGCCAGGTTGGGTAAGCCGGCCGAGTACGCCGCGCTCGTCGAGCACATCCTCGCCAATCAGATGCTCAACGGCGAGGTGATCCGGCTCGACGGCGCGATCCGGATGGCGCCGCGCTGATTCCTTCGCCGGGCGCGTCGCTCATCGCGCTCATGCGCCGGGCGCGCTCATCGCGCTCATCCGCCAGCCATGGCGCCGACCACCCGGAGCGGTTCCTTGCCCTCGGCGACCGGTTCGGGTAGCGGCGCGTCCGGCAATTCGTGCGACAGGTCTTGCTCGCAGGCGAAGAACCGGACGAACGAGCGGCGCTGCCCCGTCGCCGGATCGCGCAGCGTACCGCGCAGGGCCGGGTAACGGTGCTCGATGGCATCGAGCACCGCGCGCTGCGTGGCCGGGGCGTCGACCGAGATCTCCCGGTCGCACTGCGCGAGCTGGCGCAGATGGGCGGGCAACACCACGCGGATCATGAGAGCGTCTGCGCCTCTACCGACAGTACCGCCGGCAGGTCGCGCACGATGGGCGCCCAGTGATCACCGGAGTCGGCCGATCCGTAGACCTGCCCGCCTGTCGTCCCGAAGTAGATCCCGCACTCGGCCAGCGAGTCGACAGCCAGCGCATCGCGCAACACGTTGACGTAGCAGTGCTCCTGCGGCAGGCCGTCCGTCAGCGCCTCCCAAGCATTCCCGCCGCTGCGGCTGCGATATACGCGAAGCTTGCCGTCCGGCGGGAAGTGGTGCGAGTCGCTCGTGATCGGCACGACGTAGATCGTCTCCGGTTCGTGCGCGTGGACCGCGATCGGGAAGCCGAAGTCGGTCGGCAGGTCGCCGCTCACCTCTTCCCAGCTGTCGGCCCCGTCGTCGCTGCGCATCACATCCCAGTGCTTCTGCATGAACAACGTGTCCGGACGGGACGGGTGGATCGCCAGCTTGTGGACACAGTGCCCGACCTCGGCGGCCGGCGAGGGAATTCCGTCGGACAGCAATCCCTTGTTGACCGGCTGCCAGGACGTGCCGCCGTCGTCGGTGCGGAAGACGCCGGCCGCGGAGATCGCCACGTACATCCGGTCGGTGGTACGCGGATCGAGGATTATCGTGTGCGTGCACATGCCACCCGCACCGGGCTGCCACTGCGCGCCCGAGCCGTGCTCACGCAGGCCGCGGACCTCCTGCCAGGTGGCGCCGCCGTCGTTCGAGCGGAACAACGCAGCGTCTTCGACGCCCGCGAACACGGTCTCCCGGTCGGTCAGCGACGGCTCCAGATGCCACACCCGGGCGAACTCCCACGGGTGCGGGGTGCCGTCGTACCACTGATGCGTGCCCGGCACGCTCGCGTATGCGAACTCGTTGCCGACCGGCTCCCAGGTGCGCCCACCGTCGTCTGATCGCTGGATCACCTGCCCGAACCAGCTGCTTGTCTGCGAGGCGTACAGCCGGTCCGGGTCAACCGGCGATCCCGCGACGTGGTACACCTCCCAGCCCGGGAAATGCGGCCCACTGACATCCCAGCTGCGCCGCGTCTCATCCGAGGTCAGTACGAAGGCGCCCTTGCGGGTGCCCACTAGAACCCTTACGCCGCTCACGGTCACGCTCCCAGGTCGTCCTAGTGCTCCAGAACACTATGACGCCCCGGCGGGCGAGAACTCATCGGTACATCGAGAACCTACGACGCTGCCGCGGCGGCACGACGCCGGTGGCCCTGCGGGCTAGTGCCGTAGTGGCGTTTGAAGGCGGTGCTGAAGGTGAACGGGCTGCTGTAGCCGACCCGGCGGGCCACCGATCCCACGGTGGCGTCCGGTTCGAGCAGCAGGTCCGCGGCGAGGGCCAACCGCCATCCGGTGAGAAACGCCATCGGCGACTCGCCGACCAGGTCGGTGAACCGGCGCGCCAGTGCCGCTCGCGAAACAGCGACCTCGGCGGCCAGCGAGGCTACGGTCCACGGATAGGCCGGGTTGTTGTGCAGCAGCCGAAGCGCATGACCCACGACCGGGTCGGTGTGCGCGCGGAACCAGGCCGGCGCGTCCTCCCGAGCGAACCAGGTACGCAGCGCAGCGACGACGAGCAGGTCCAGCAGCCGGTCGAGCACCGCCTCCTGGCCGATGTAATCCTTGCCGATCTCCTCGGCCAGCAAGGGCACGAACGGGCAGTCCCACTCGCCGGAGCGCAGCACGACCAGCCGGGGCAGCGCACCGACGAGCCGGTGGCTGATCTCGCCCTCGCCGTCGTAAGTACCGGTGAGCAGCACCGTGCCACCAGTCGCCGCATTGCCCCAGGTGCGAACACCCTGGCTCATCGAGTCGGCGACGCTCACGCCGTCGATCGTCGTGCACACCTGCCCCGGATGGATGATCACCTGCGGCGGGGTGTCCGGAGAATCGGCCACTGTGTAGTGGTCGGGGCCGCGAAACAGTGCGACGTCGCCGGGCCGCAGCTGGCTCGGCGTCTCGTCGTCATGGACAACCCAGGCGTGGCCGCGCACCGCGGCGGCGACGGCCAGCGGTGCCTCATCCCTGATGCGCAGCGACCACGGCGGGTCCATCACGGTGCGGAGCAGGAACGCGCCCCGCGCGCGGGGTCCGTTGAGAAAACCGGCCAGCGCATCCATGTGCTAGACGATAACGAATGTTCGCGAGCGATTCAGCTATGTACCGTCTCGGCGTTCGCCGGAAGCCTTGACGGCATGACAACCACACTTGTTCTCGGCGGCACCGGCAAGACCGGGCGCCGCGTCGCCACCCAACTGCCCCACGACGTGCGCATCGGCTCACGGTCCGGACAGCCCCCATTCGACTGGGCCGACGACACGACATGGGCACCAGCGCTCGCCGGCGTCGACGCCGTCTACGTCAGCTACTACCCGGATGTCTCCTTCCCGGACGCGGCCCCGAGGGTGACCGCGTTCGGCCGGGCCGCGGCCGACGCCGGCGTGACCCGGCTGGTGCTGCTCTCCGGCCGCGGCGAGCCAGAAGCGGAACCGGCCGAGCAGGGCGTCCGCGACGCCGGCGTCGAGTGGACGATCCTGCGTTGCAGCTGGTTCATGCAGAACTTCAGCGAGCACTTCCTCCTCGAGCCCGTACTCGAGGGCGTGATCGCGCTGCCCGCGGACGGCGTCGCGGAGCCGTTCCTCGACATCGACGACCTCGCCGACGTCGCGGTCGCGGCGCTGACCCAGTCCGGCCACGCGGGGCGCGTCTATGAGCTGACGGGACCCCGGCTGCTCACGTTTGCCGACGTGGCGGCCGAACTCAGTGCCGCGATTGGCCGCGAGGTGCGGTATCTACCGGTGACACCTGAGGAATATGCGGCGGGCGCGGCCGCGGCCGGCATCCCCGCAGATGAGATCGAGCCGCTGACCGACCTGTTCGTGCGCGTGCTGGATGGCCACAACGCGCACCTGTCCGGCGACGTCGAGCGCGTGCTCGGACACCCGGCCCGCGACTTCACCAACTACGCCCGCGCCGCCGCCGCGGCCGGCGCGTGGGGCACCGGAGGCGGGAGATGACCGACACCTACGCCCGCACGCTGGCCATCACGGCGGCGATCGGGGCCGGCCTCTCCGCGGGCGTGTACCTCGCTTTCTCCACGCTGGTCATGGGCGGGATACGACGTCTCAGCCCGTCGCAGGCAATCGGCGCAATGAACGGCATCAACAGGGCGGCGCCCGCGAGCCCGCTGCTCATGCTGGTGCTGTTCGGCACCGGCGTGGTGTGCGTGCTGCTGATGATCTCCGGCTTCCAGCACCGGGACGACCCGGGCGCGGTTTGGCAGATCGCCGGCGCGGCGCTGTTCCTTACCGGGATGCTGATCACGATCATGTACCACATCCCGCACAACGACCAGCTGCTGAAGGTCGACCCGAATGCGGCCGGAGCGGGCACGACGTGGTCGCACTACTACCAGCCCTGGATGGCGTGGAATCACGCCCGCACTCTGGCGTCAGTGGGCGGCACGGTCTGTCTGGTGCTCGCGCTGCGCGCCAAGTGACACCCGATGCGGCCGCTGCGGCGGTGTGTCCCTAGCTCACTTTCGGCCGGTGGGACGCCGGCCGGTGGGACACCCGCCGCATCACCCAGGTGGCGATCAGGGCAACGATGATCGTCCCGATCAGAGCGCTCAGGACGCCGCCCCAATCGAAGATCTTCGTGTCACCGATGCCGAAGCCGACCGTGAAGATGAGGTAGCCGACCACCGCCCCCACCAGACCGAGGCCCAGCGAGACAAGCCAGGACTTCGGTCCCTTCATGTTTTGGAACGCGTCGTTGGGGATGAGCATCCGCGCCACGATGCCACAGAACAGCCCCAGGAAAATTGCTCCGACCACAGCTCCTCCTCGCCCTCGAGCACAGTCGATTCCGATATGACGAGCCCCGTGTCTAGCGAGCGGATTATCCCTCTCTGTGGTTAACCCGCGACCCTACGTTGATCAAGGCTTGATAACAGGGCCGGACGCAGGGCGGCCGTCCGAGTCTCGATCGAACAGCGTAGCTGCATGAATCGAGGCGTCCCATGCGCCCGAATCGGATGATGCTTCGGACAGCTGTCCTGCTTGCCGCGTTTACCATGGTGACGGGTACGGCCGCGGCCACGGCTTCGCGCGCTGTCGCGTCTCCGGCGCAGTCGTACAACGGACTTGCGCTCACTCCGCCGATGGGCTTCAACAACTGGGCGGGCTTCGAGTGCAACAACAGGTTCGGTGAGAAGCTGTTCCTCGATACTGCCGATGCCATGGTGCGGCTGGGCCTGGACAAGCTCGGCTACAACCAAGTCAACATCGACGACTGCTGGATGCAGCGCAACCGCGACGCGAACGGCAACCTTCAGGTCGACACCACGCGGTCCCCGGCACGGACCCACGCCTGCCCGCGGGCAGTTCGGCGAACCCGCTCAAGGCATTGGGCGACTACATACACGGCAAGGGCCTGAAGTTCGGCATATACGAGGACGCCGGCTACCGGACCTGCCAGGGTGCGGCAGGCAGCTACGGCCACTTCCAGCAGGACGCCGACCTCTACGAGTCATGGGGCGTCGATTACCTCAAGCTCGACTACTGCAATCAGCCGCTGGACCAGTTCCCGCACAAGAGCCAGGCGCAGGTGGCGCAGATCGTGTACAGCGAAGCCAGCCAGGCGTTGGTGAACACCGGCCGTCCCATCGTGTTCTCCGCGTCGGCGCCTGCGTATGAATGCTGCTCGGGCGGCAACTTCTGGCAGGAGTTCCAGTGGCTGCCCAAGGTGGCCAACCTGTGGTGGTTCGCATCTGATATCGCGGACAACTGGCCGAGCGTCGTCGAGAACCTCATCGCCGTCGACCAGGACCCGCTCGGCAATCAGGGCCAAATCGTCGACCAGGGCAAGGACTGGGACGTGCTGTCTCGGCCGCTGGCCAATGGCGACTACGCCGTGGTGTTGTTCAACAAGGCCGACACCGCCCAGACGATCACGACGAGCGCGGCCGCGGCCGGGATGTCGCCCGCGAAGTCCTACGCCCTCACGGATCTGGTGACCAAGGCGCAAACCCAGTCCGACGGCGCGATCGCAGCCAACGTTCCGGCGCACGGCACGGTGATCTACCGGGTCCGGGCCGACGCCGGCACCGGCCTGCCGCCGTCCACCGTGCTCACGCTCGCCGGCGGCA
>DATFRC010000239.1:0-14610 GCA_035263725.1 Jatrophihabitantaceae bacterium
GAGCACGTCGACCTCGGAGATGGGGGTGAATGCTCGAACATGTGTACTACCAACAGCCACTCGAGGCGCTGTCTACTCTTATTTCATAAGGAGATTCGAGCAGACAGCGTTGCGTCAAGGTAAGCAGAGCAAGCAGCGCGACTCCCTCCGTCGCTGCCGTTCTAAAAGCCGACCACCGAGCACGCGCAAGAATCAGTGCGTCAGGCCAATTCCGTCGGGAACGTTGCCGACGATGACCTTGGCGCCGAGCGTGCCGGTGGCCACGTTGATCTGCTGGATGTCGTTGGTGTTGGAGTCGACGGCCCAAGCCGTGCTTGCGTCGCCGGTGAACGTCACCGCGTAGGTCCCGGAACCGAACGTGATCGGGCTACCGAGCAGGTCCTTGTCGGTGTTGATGGGTTGGACGCCGCCGCCGTTGAGCGTGGCGTAGACCAGGCTCAGATCACCCGTGTTGGCAAGGCCGTTCGGCGCGGGCACGTTCAACGTCCCTACGACGCTATAGGTGCTCGTGTCGATGACCGACAGCGTGCCGTTGCCGGTGTTGCTGACGTAGGCCTTGTTCACCCCGAACGCCACGCCGAACGGCGCCGGACCCACCGTGATGGTGTGGATGACCGTGCGCGTGGCAAGGTCGATCACGCTGACCGTCCCGTTGCCCTGATCGGGCACCCAGAGCTGGGTGCCGTCCGGCGACAGGCGGAGTCGCTGCGGGTTCGGCCCGACCGCGATCGGCGTGCCGGCGGTGTGCGTAGCGGTGTCGATCGGCTGGACGGTGCCGTCGCCGTAGTTGCTCACCCAGACCGTCTTGCTGTCTGCGGTCGCAACTATGTCCGCCGCGATCGAGCCGACCGGGATCGTGGTGATCACGTGGTTGTCCGCGGTGGATATCACCGTGACGTTGTTGGTGTTGTTGTTCGCGACGTAGACCTCGCTGTTGTCGGGCAGCACGACCACGCCGTCCGGGCCGCTGCCCACCGGGATCGTCGGGCCGGCAGTGTCGGTGACGATGTCGACGGGCGTGACGGTGTTGTCGGAGTAGTTAGAGACGTACGCCTGTGCCGGGTGCCCGATTGTGATGGGGAGCCGCACCGTCGGCACAGTGGCGCCGTTGCTGTCGTGCCCGGTGATCACCACGTCGTAGAGCCCGTCGGCTATTCCGGCCGGCGCGCTGACCGTGATGGGTGATGCGGCGCTGTCACCGGCGGCGGCGGTCTCGACGCCGCCGGTCGGCGTCACGTCGATGCCGGTCGTCGCGGTGGCGTTCCAGGTGACTGACGCGTCGTGACTGCCGAGCGTGTTGTCGACGATCACGCTCACATCGGCGGATTCACCGCCGGCCAGGTGCAGTGCAACTGGATCCGTGCGCAGGGACGCGCGCGTGCTCGGCGGGAACGTGACCGGACCTGGCGCGAACGACGGGGTGCCGTCGCCGGCGCCGGTGCCCCAGTTCTGGCTCGGCTGACTGCCGAGCGTGAAGTTCAGGACCGTCGACCCGGACGTCGGCAACATCAGCCAGGTGTGGCTGGTCTGCTGGCCGTTGACGCTCAGTCCCTGCACGTAGGGGTTCGAGTCGCCCGCGCCCGGGGCGTTGACTATAACCTTGCGGCCGGGCCCGCCGTCGATCACGGCGTGGGAGAACAGCGGCGAGTTCACCGACAGCAGCGGCGTACCGGCCACCTGCGGGTACACGCCCAGCGACGCCCAGACGTACCACGACGACATCGCGCCCAGGTCGTCGTTGCCCGGCTCGCCACCAGGCGTCGGCGTGTACAGCTCGGACTGGATGCGCCGCACGGTCGCTTGCGTCTCCCACGGCGCGCCGGCGCTGTTGTACACCCACGGCGTCGCGAACGTCGGCTCGTTGCCCTGCCAGTGATACGGCGCGTTCGGCCCGCCGTTGAGCTGGGTGAAGTAGGTGTCCAGCCGGGACCGGGCGGCCGCCGCGCCACCGATGCCGCTGATCAGGGCCGGCAGGTTCTGCGGAACCATCCAGGTGTACTGCGCGGTGTTGCCCTCCTGGAAGCCGCTCTGCCCGAATCCGTTGGTGATCAGTAGCGGGTCGCCGGACGGGAACGCGCCGTCGGCGTCACGCGGCTGGATGTAGCCGGTCGACGTGTTGAAAAGGTTCGCCCAGTTCTGTGACCGCGTGGCGAACCGTGCCGCCACGTCCGAGCGTCCGACCGCTTGCGCCAGTCGCGAGACCGACAGATCTGCCAGCGCGTATTCCTCAGTTTCGGACGCCCCGTTGGGGACTGGAGAGATCGACGTGGCCCGCACGTTCGGCACGTAGCCGTCAGCGAGATAGTCGGCGCCTGAAGGCCGCTCGACGTACCAGCCCTGTGCGGGCGGA
The DNA here is from genome assembly GCA_035263725.1 of Jatrophihabitantaceae bacterium. Taxonomy (GTDB): domain Bacteria; phylum Actinomycetota; class Actinomycetes; order Mycobacteriales; family Jatrophihabitantaceae; genus DASXRA01. The sequence goes on from DATFRC010000239.1 coordinate 2,351, forward strand.
CCGCTGGCCTCGGCGCCGTGCACCATCTCGTCCACAGCGTGCGCGGCATCGAAGTCACGGGCACCGAACGCGTACGCGCCTCCGATGATGGCGTCCGAGGCATCGCCGTTCATCACGCCGCTCTCGCCGTTGGCAACCGGCCACTTCGGCAAGAAGCCCATCTGGTCACCGTCGCGCAGCAGCGACGACACCATGTCGCTCGCCTGCTGCGGATCAATCAGCGCCAGCAAGGGGATCTGCGACCGGTAGATGTCCCACCCGGAGAAGTACGCGTACTGGTGGTGGCCGGTCGGCACGGTGTGGATCGCGTTGTCGAAGCCGATGTAGCGCCCGTCGGCATCGTCGAAAAGGCTCGGGTGCAGCGTGGCGTGGTAAAGCGCGGTGTAGAACGACGTGCGCTCCGCGGTGGTGCCGCCGGTGATCGCGATCTTGCCGAGCTGCGCGTTCCATGCCTGGTTAGCGGCCCGCGCCGCCGTGTCGAAGCTGGTCGTCTCGGCGACGCGGTTGGCCCGCGCGCCGTCCTCGCTGACGTACGACACCCCGACCTGCATGCCGACCGTGGGCGCTGACCGGGTGTCGAACGTGACGTACCCGCCGGCGACCACCGAGTCCGGCGCCGCCGCCCCGGTCTGCTCGGTGGCCGGTGTCTCGCCCGGCTTGCCGGGGTACACCCGCGGATGGCCGTGCGCGGCGATCGACGTGGCCCCGGCCTGCACGGTGGCAGTGGCCGCGGTCGCGCCAGTGCCACCCCACGTTCCACTCGCGGTGAACGACCGGTCGAACTTCGCGTCGAAATACACCGTGTAGGAGTCGGGCTGGCCGCAGAAGTGGCCGTTGGTGACCGAGCCGGCGATCTCGTTCGTGCCGACGGTGTGGAAGGTTGCGCCCGACGGCGCGCCCTGGCTGCCGCTGACCTTGACGAGCAGCTGCGCCTTGTCGGTGGCCGGGTAGGTCATTGTGGCGACGCCGGTGCGGGGAGTCGCGGTCAGCTGCGTCTGGACGCCGCCCGCGGTGACGGCGTAGCGCCCGGCAGTTGCCTGCTCGGTGTCGTGCGACAACGGCACGCTGGCGTTGTCCGGGTCGGCGGGCACCGCCCCGGCCAGTGGGAGGAACGGGATGTCCCCGGTGATGTTGCAGCCGACGCCGGACAGGTGCGTCAGGCTGTACCCGGTGATCGCCGTGTCGTCGTAGAAGTAGCCGCCGCCGGAGGGACGGCTAGGCGTGTCCGGGCTGAACTGCACCATGCCGAAAGGCACGGTGGCGCCGGGGAAGGCGTCGACATTGCCCACGTGCACGCCGCCGCTGCCGGTTCCGATCAGCGGGTCGACGTAGGACGCCGGGTCGCCCGCGCCGCCCGGACTGCTCGCCGCCGCAGCAATTGCGGGAATGCCTGACAACGAAGTCACAAGGGTTGCTAGCAGCACGCCCGCGAGTCTCGCCCGCCGGGCCGCATGCGTACGTGTCACCATCGACTTCCCCCGTTCATTCACGGACAATTGCGTCAAATCCTGGCTTGCCTAGTGCACCCAAACGCGCGGGCAGTCTTGCTGACCAGGGCAACTGTGTCAACCGCGACCGATGCGGCGCCTTGCCGTGCTCAGTCATCGTTGTCATACTGTGCCCGCTCTGACCCGGAGGAGTGTCCTGACATGAAACGTGCCCTGCCTGCCCTCGGCGCCCTGGTCGTAGCTCTTGCCATACCGACCGCCGCGAGCGCCGCACCGTTCGTCGAGCCTTATACCGACAACCCGGTCACGGCGGAGCCACCCGTCTCGAGGCCGGCCGGGCCGCACTGCACGGTCACCCTCGCCGACCACTTCATGTCCAACGCGCCGGACGGCTCGGCGCAGGACTTCTCCGGCACGCTCACCCCGCCGGCCGAGTGCGCCGGCCCGTGGGCGAAGGTGGTCATGGACTACACGGTCAGCGTCAGCGGCCGGCAGTTCGACCGGTTCGGCGACGTGAACATCGGCGGCACCGAGGTGTACTGGGGCACGACGGAGGAGCCGTCCGGCGCGCAGCCGACCACGTACACCGTGACGAAGGACCTCACCGAATACAGCGCCCTGCTGCGCAGCCCGCAGGCGTTCCACGGCGGAATCATCAACTACACCAGCGACGTCTACACCGGCGTCTACGACCAGACGGTGACGCTCACGTATTACGAGGGGACGCCGCCTCCGAATGTGCCGGATGCGGTGGTCGGCTTCCCGGCGCAGGACGCGACGGCCCACTTCACGCTGAGCGGGCTCCCGCGCAACATCGTCCGAGTCGATATGGAGATGACGCTCGAGGGGCACGGCTGCGACGAGCAGTGGTTCTCAGATGTGCCGGCCGACGTATCCGCGAAGTATCCGAGTGCCGGCCTGTGCACGCACGGGCCGTACCGGGAGGCCGACGTCTCGTTGGACGGCCACGCGGTCGCGGCGGTGCACACGTTCCCGCACATTTACACGGGCGGCATCGTCCCGACCCTGTGGCGGCCCATTCCGGCCATCCACACGTTCAGCCTCTACGCCGAGCACGTCGACATCACGCCGTTCGCGGGCCTGCTGGTCGACGGCGGCACGCACGAGCTGACGGCCAGCGTCCAGAACGCCGGCGACGAGTGGACCGTTGTGGCGACCCTGTTGCTATACACCGACCACCATGCGGCGCAGACGCACGGTGCCCTCACCACTGACGATGTCGCGCCGACAGCGACGGAAAACACGACCGAGACGCCCGTCGGCAGCGGCGACACCCGCGTCGTCGACTCCACGTCTCGCACTGATGTGACGGCAGGCTGGCTGGATACGTCGGCGGGGCGGATCTCCTCCCGTGTCGTCCGTACGATGACGTATCGAAACGCCGACACCGTGACGGACGGCGGCTTCGCGCAGCGCCTCGTACAACAGGACAGCGGCGGCCAGACCTCGACGTCCACTCGGGACGGCCAGGTGGTGTCCGGCACCCGGCACACGTACGACTACCCGCTCACCGTCGATTACACGATCGGCAGCTTTGTCGACGGCAACAACTACTCCTTGAGCGGCACCGTCGACATGACGCAGACGCTGTCGGACGCGGTCGGCTCTGAAGACGGCTGGCGGCCGGTGAGCCGCTCGACGGAGAACGTCGATTCCTACGGGATCCTCGCCCGCACCAACGGTGTCGTCACCGAGTCCGACGGGAACTCCACATCTCGCTATGTGGGCGACAACGACCAGGGACGGTGGTACGTCCACGATTTGGCCAGTGACCACGGGCTGATCACCAAGGATGTCAGCACCTAGTAAGACTCAGGCGGCCAGCTGGACCGGCGCGTCGGCCGCGTAGTGCAGCAAGAACTCGAACTCCGTCACGGTGATCGCCACATCGTGCTGCGTGCGCGTCACCTCGCGGACGTGCAGTGGCCAGTCGAGCTGCTGCACGACATCGCCGGGCTGCAGGTCACAGGCCTTGACTTGCCAGTCTGGTTGAGCGGTTGCGTTGCTCATGGCTTCCTCCTTGGAGGCGCGCCCGTTCAGCGGTGGTATCGCCGCCGGAGGGCCTTGGTCTTGCGGCTGATGCGGCTGCGCCGGAATGCGGCTGCCTCGGCGATAAGCTGCTCGCGGTGCTCGGAGGCGGCTGCGGCGTTCAGGTAGCTGTTCATCTCTTCCTCACCTCTTGTGTCGATGTACTTGAGACTCCGCGTAAGGCCGGTGCTGCCGCATCGGGAAGCTCGCTTAGATCCGGGCCGGATGCGCCTCAGATTCCGTGCCGCCCCGAGATTCCGGCGCTCTAAGGGCCTTAGGCGCCGGCAGTCCCACGTTCAGGCGTCGTCGTTCCACGCAGTTGAGACGACCGCCCGCGCACAAAGTCATCGCCGTGGCGCCGAGCCGGGGCTAGCCTCCGACCATGGCTGCGCTTGGTCTGGGCGATGGCGATGCGATGAGCCAAGCCGAGCGGATTCTTCGTGTCACGCACCGGGTGCTGCTCGTGGACTGGCCGTCCAGGGATGTTCCGCAGACGCTCGCCGAAGCGGGCTACGCGGTCGTCGTCAAGGGTGGTCCCGCGCCCGATGCGTATTCAAGTTGGAACCTTGCGGACGGTGAGGTGCAGCGGCGCGATCTTGCCGAGCCCCTGGATCATGCCGATCTCGTATACGCTCACCGCCCCCTGGACGAGTTGCCGGGCATCGTGCAGCTGGCGGTGCACCTTGGCGCCAACGCGGTGTGGCGCCAGTCCGGGCTGGACGGCAGCGGCAGCAAAGACCCAGCAGGATGCTGGCTACCCGCCGAGGAGTCGCAAGAGGGCCGGCGACTGGTGGAATCCGCCGGGCTGGGCTACGTCGACGACGTCTACATCGTCGATGCGGTGCGCGCGCTCAGCCGTTGAGCGCCCGGACCGCGGCTGATTCTCGAATCGCCTCGATGAGCGCGGTGCTGGCCGGCGGGTCGGGCGGGTCGCCGTAGGTGACCGCGTAGATCTGCCTGGGGACGTCGGGCAGCTCCGTCGTGTGGACGCCTGGGCTGCGATGAGCCGAAAGTGCCAGGCCCGGCAGCGTCGTGACACCCATCCCGGCGGCGACCAGGGCTTGCATGACCACCATGTCGTCGCTGACGGATGCGATACGAGGGGTGAAGCCGGCCCGTTGGCACACGGCGACCAGCTCTGCCTGACATCTCTCGCAACCACCGATCCACGCCGAGTCGCGGTAGTTCGCGACGCTGTCATCGGGTCGTTGACTCACGAGGTACAGGGGATCGTCGCTCACATGGACGAGCCGCAAGTCCTCCTCTTCGAGGGGCGTGTCGGCATACCGGAAGATCAGCGCAACGTCGATCGTCCCGTGCCGCAGCAGCCGCAACGCTTCCACCGGGTGGACGTCGATCAGGCTCAGCTCGATGCCCGGGTACTTGCGGGCCAGGGTGGCGGCGGCCTCGGGCACAATGGTGCTGAGCACCGACTGGTAGCCCGCCAGGCGTACCCGTCCGGCCTGCAACCCGACCTGTGCCGCCAGCTCGTTCGAGGCCGAGTCGACCCGCCCGATGATCTCGGTTGCGCGGTAGGCCAGCAACTCTCCCTCCGGGGTCAACCGGATTCCTCGGCCTACGCGCTGAACGAGCCGGGCTCCGGTCGCCGCCTCGAGACGAGCCAGGTGGTGGCTCACGGAGGGCTGCGAGTAATGCAGCTCCTTGGCCGCTTCGGTGACGGATCCGGTGCGCGCGACCGCGGCAAGAACCCTGAGGTGGACCAGACTGAGCACGCATCGAGGATATGGATACGACCTGCAGATTCGGCCCAACTCATGGCATGCGTTTGTGCGCCGATCCGCCGTACGCTGCTATCCGTTTGCCCTCAGGCCTCGCACTGTTCACTCTCATATGCTCGGTGTTATCTTTACATCACCATACGTAATAATCGACGCCGCTAGGTGCGCAGCACTGAACTTGGAACAGAGACGAACATCTCACTTTCGGGGGCCTAGGTTGTCGCTGCAACCGTAACTCCGTAATCCTGTTCCGGCACTGCGCCGACTGCGTGGTGCGGCGCAGGTCCGCCGAGCCCCGTCCGCCAGCGCCCAAGTCGAGTTGCCTTCTTGGATGGGGGCGGGGGACCCACCCGCTTGTTGGGGGTCCCGGATCCGCGCGACAGCGCGAATCCAGGTGGGGTGAAGCCGTCTCGTGCGGCCGGGCACCGATCGCCCGAACCCGAAAGCTAACTCCGCAGGCGGCGGATCGGAGGTTCGTAATGCCCCGTGCCCGCTACAAGGGCCACCATCGCGCGCCCAGCACCACGGGCCGCGTTGTCCGCGGAGCCGCAGTCAGCGTCGGAGCAGCCGCTACTGTCGCCACCGCCGTCGCCAGCACCAACGCCGCAGGCGCGTCCCCCGGACACGACTGGTCCGGTGTCGCGCAGTGCGAGTCAAGCGGCAACTGGCACATCAACACCGGCAACGGCTTCTACGGGGGCCTGCAGTTCACGCAAAGCACCTGGGACGCCTACGGCGGTCAGTCGTTCGCCTCGCGCGCCGACCTGGCAAGCGAGGCTGCGCAGGTCACCGTCGCGGAGCGCGTGCTCGACGGGCAGGGCGTCGGTGCGTGGCCGGTCTGTGGCCGCTACCTGACCGGTGGCTCCACCCCGACAGACACGTCGCCGGCCGTCGACAGCACGCCCGTTTCCCTTCCGTCGTCCACGCCGTCTGCGTCCGACAACGACGCGCCGCAGGCGTCTGGCGGCAGCTACACGGTCCGCTCCGGGGACACCCTGTCCCGTATCGCCGACGCGCACAACGTGTCCGGCGGCTGGCACACCCTGGCCGCGCTGAACAGCGACGAGATCAGCAACCCGGACCTGATCTACCCCGGCCAGACGATCAAGCTCTGACCGGGTTGCAAGACTCGCCGCCCGGCTCCGATCACGGCACCCCCGGACGTGGTTGGAGCCGGCGGCGACTACGACCTGGCATCAGCGACCCTGCCTTCTGCGGCTAGCAGCCCTCTTGCGCCGCGCCTCTACGAGATGAACTGGATCGTCGGTCATGCTGCACGCGCGGTCTGACTTATGACGTGGCTGATCAGGTAGGTGGTGGCCAGTGCGCGCCACGGACGCCAAGCGGCTGCGCGGCTCGGTGGAATGCGCAGCAGTTCCAGCGCATCGCGAACTCGCGGGTCCGCCGCGGCGAACGCATCGCGGTAGCCCAGGCGCAGCGCGATGTCGTGCGCCGCTGACGGAGCGAACATGATCAGGTCGGCGGGATCGGTGGCGTGGTCGAGGGTGAGCTCGCCGGTCGCGACCGCGTGTGCGATCGCGCGCACGCGCGTCGGCCCGCCGGAAGCGAGTGTGTGTGGTGACGGGAACAAGTGGGTCAGCCCGTGACCCAGACCGGCGACCGGTTCGCCGAACGCAGCCGCGATCGCGCCAACTTCCGGCCCTGCGATCGCACTCACGGCCGCCTCGAAGCCGCTCCAGGCGCCCGGTACCCGCAGGCCGGGGCGGGCCGCGACTAGCGGGCCGAGGTGCCGGTCCGCCGCAAGCTGAGCGATGCCGGGCGCGGCATCGTCGGGGCTGCCGACGATGCGTGCGGCGCGCTCGACGACGTGGATGAGACCCTCCCAGTAAGGCAGATGAGCACGGAACAAGAGGTAGTCGGCGCCGCCGGCTGAGATTTCCAGGACGCCCGGCAAGCCGTCCAGGCTGATCGTGCGCCGGTACACGCCGTCGATCACGGACTCGACGCCCGGCACTGCGCGGTCGGCAAGCAGGTCGGCCATGGAAGGCCAGTCGAACGGTGGCCGAAACGGCAGTCGTATCAGCAACCCGCCGTCGGCAACCAGCCGGTCGCTTCGCCGTCGGCGGTCACGCAGTTCGCGGGGCGTCGCCCGAAAGACGTCGGTCATGCTGCGGTTGAACTGGCGCAGGCTGCCGAAACCGGACGCGAACGCGATCTCAGCAATGTCGAGGTCGGTGTCGTCGAGCAGCCGCCGGGCGAAGTGCGCACGGCGCGACCTGGCGAACTGGCTCGGCGTCGTTCCGAGGTGCTCGCGAAACAGCCGGCGCAAATGACGGCTGGACATGCCGAGCCGTAAGCCCAGTTCTGCCTCGCCGCCGACGTCGAGCACCCCGGCGATGATCAGCTGGACGGCCCGACACACCAGCTCGGGAGCCCGCCACGGCACCGATCCAGCCAGCCGGTACGGCCGGCAACGCAGGCACGCCCGATATCCGGCGGCCTCTGCGGCCGCCGCCGTCTCAAAGGTGCGCACGTTGTCCGCCCGCGGCCGCGCACCACAACCGGGCCGACAGTAGATGCCGGTGGTGCGTACGGCCGAGAACGTCACCAGACATTTGTACGGCGCGGTGCCGACAATGGCTGGCCAGATCCGGACATGCTTCCGCGGCCTTCCCGTCCTGATCCGGCCGGACTTCCGCCGCGGCAGCGCCGAGGCTGAGATACGTCAGATCCACCGACTATCGAGGAAGGATCTCGTTTCATGCTCAGCAAGGTGTTCCCCATCCCCCTGCAACAGGGCAAGCAGACCGCCGCCGAGGCCATCGTCGAGGAGTTCGCGCGGCGCGGGCCGGCGAAAGAAGAGGGCACGCTGTCGTTTCGCGTTTACCGTGATCCGATGCGTTCCGACTACCTGCTCTTCGTCGAGCATTTCGCCGACCAGGCGGCCTACGACGCACACACCGGTTCGGACGCATATCGCGAACTCATCGCAGGACGTTTCAGCGCACTTATCGAGGAGTTCGTCGAAATCGACCACCAGCTACTCGTCAGCCTCTGACCGCGTGGCGGAGCACGCCTAAGACCTGTCCGTGTGTCGCGGTGCTGCGACGCAGCGACACACGGACAACTTGCAATGGGCGGTCAGTCGCGCGGGTTCAGTTCTCCGAGTCGGTCACGGAGGAAGCGGCGCTCGGGGTCGGTCTGCGCGAGGTCGAGCGCGCGTTGGTAAGCGTGCTGGGCGTCGTCATGACGACCGGCGCGCCGAAGCAGTTCCGCATACGTCGAGTGGAAGTAGCGGTAGTGGTCCAGTTCGAGGGCGTCCAGGAGGGCAAGCCCCGCCTCGGGTCCGTGGATTTCGGCGATTGCGATGGCTCGGTTCATTTCGACGATCGGTGATCCTGTTTGCCGAACGAGCGTCTCGTAAAGGGCGGCGATCTGTGGCCAGTCGCGGGGCTGATGCAGGTGTAGCTCGGCGATCATCGCCTGCGCGACGTACGGTCCGACGTGCTCGCGAGTCTTCGCCGTCTGCAGGAAGTGGCGGCCTTCGGCGATCTGCCGTTCGCTCCACAGGCTGCGGTCCTGGTCGTCGAGCGGGACGACCTGCCCCTCGCGCACCCGAGCTGCTCGGCGCGCGTCGCCCAAGAGCATGAGCGCCAGCAGCGCGAGTACCTCGCTTTCGCCGGGCATGAGGTTTGCCAGGGCTCGTCCGAGGCGAATCGCCTCCGCGGCCAGGTCGATGCGGCCACCACCCCAGCCTTCGTTGAAGATCAGGTACACCACCGCGAGCACGGCCGCGAGCCGCTCCTGAAGCTGGTGCTCGGGTGGTAGGGCGAAGGGGATGCCCGCGTCGCGAATCTTGTGTTTGGCTCGGGTCAGCCGCTTGCTCATCGTGTCGAACGGCACGAGGTAGGCGAGCGCGATCTCCTCCGTCGAGAGCCCGCCGAGGGTGCGTAGGGTGAGCGCCACCTGTGCGTCGAGCGCGAGCGCCGGGTGGCAGCACATGAAGATCAACTCCAGCCGCTCGTCGGGAATCGTAGCTGTCGCCGAGTCATGCATGGCTGCCTCCGGGAGGACCTCGAGGTCACGTGCGAGCAGCTTTGCCTTCGCGGCTAGGACCTGTCGCCGGCGGATCTGGTCGATGGCACGGTTGCGGGCGGTCGTGACGAGCCAGCCGATCGGGTTGGGCGGCTCCCCGTCGCGCGGCCATCGCTCGGCGGCGATTGCGAAGGCCTCCGCCGCGGCCTCTTCGGCCAACTCGATGTCGCCGAGGACGCCGACGAGCACAGCCAGGACACGACCCCAGTGATCGCGGAAGACGGCGTCAAGCGCCACGGAACATCCCTTCGATGACGGGTCGCACCTCGAGCGCCCCGCCGCTGCGGACGTCCTGGAGTTCATGCGCCACGGCGAGGGCACCGTCAAGGTCGTCTGCCTCGATGATGATCAAGCCGGCAAGGTATTCCTTGCTGTCGATGAACGGGCCGTCGGTCAGCAGTGTCTTGCCTTCACTCTTTCGCAGCGTGGTCGCCGACTCATCAGCATGCAGGCGAACCCAGCCGGTGACGTACGGCCGGGCCAGAACCGCCGCGGTGGTGTCGTCGATGGGCGCCGTCGCCGCGCGCAACGTATCCGAGCGACCATAGGCCAGCAGTGCGTACTGCATCAGTCCTCCAGCAACGGTTTCTCGAGCCGCTTCGAGTATCAGACGAACGGACGAGCTACGGACGGACATGACCTCGGCGAATTTCTGCGGCGGGTGTCTGTCCGGCGTCCGGCTGTTCGTCAAAGCTCTCGACCCGCCCTCAGGAGGCGGCCTGCTCTGAAGGAGCCGAGCTGATGACGAACGTCCGAGTACCGTCCAGGACCCGCTTGAGATGGGTACTGGGCCTGACGTCGACCGCGTATTTCATGGTGGTGCTCGACGCGCTGGTCGTGATCACCGCCCTTCCGCAGATGCAGCGAGACCTGCACGCCGACCTTGCGTCCCTGCAGTGGACGGTCAACTCCTACGGCATCGCGTTTGCCGCTGGGATCATCACGGCCGCGGCGCTCGGCGATCGCTTCGGACGGCGCCGTGTGTTCAGCCTCGGCCTGGCCTTGTTCACCCTGTCGTCGGCCGCGTGTGCACTGGCGCCCGGCATCGGTGAGCTGATCGTCGCGCGCACCGTACAGGGACTGGGTGCCGCCGTGGTGATGCCACTGAGTCTGACCATCCTCACGACCGCGTTCCCGCCGGATCGGCGTGGTCTGATCGTCGGTATCTACGGCGGCCTGGCCGGATTGGCCGTTGCTGCCGGCCCGATCGTCGGAGGCGTCGTCGCCGAACGTCTCGACTGGCACTGGATCTTCTGGCTCAACGTCCCGATCGGACTCGTGGCGTTGGTGCTCGGCCTGCGACTGCTTCCGGAAAGCCACGGCGCACCGGAGCGGCTTGACCTGGTCGGTGTCGGGCTCGTCAGTGGCGGCGTCGTCGGCGTCGTATGGGCACTGGTCCGCGCGAACGACATCGGCTGGGCGAGCCCCGAGATCCTCGCAACGCTGCTGGCCGGCGGTGCGCTCCTGCTCGCCTTCGTCGGCTGGGAGCGGCGGGTGGACGAGCCGATGGTGCCGATGCGCCTGTTCAGCAGCCGAGCCTTCGCCGTTGGGAACGTGACGACGTTCCTGATGTCCGGTGCGACGTTCGCCGCGGCATTCCTGATCACCCAGGAGTTCCAATTCGCGCGCGGGTACTCGCCGATCTCGACCGGCGTGCGGCTCCTGCCGTTCTTCGCCACCCCGATGCTCGTCTCGCCGATCGCGGGCGCGCTGTCCGACCGGATCGGCCGGCGGCCGATCATGCTGACCGGCCTCGCGCTGCAGGCCGTCGGATATGCCTGGGTGGCTGCGCGCGGCGCCTTGTCCACGAGCTGGGTGGAGATCGTCGCCGGACTGCTCGTGGCGGGCGTCGGCATATCCATGGCGCTGCCGACCGTGCCCACCACGGTCCTCAACGCGGTCGCCCAACATGAGATGGGCAAGGCTTCAGGCGTCAACTACATGGCGCAACGTTTCGGCGCCGTCTTCTCGATCGCAATTGCCAGCGCCGTATTCGCCGCGCACGGCCACCTCGGCAGTCCGGCCGCGGTGACGGCCGGATTCCGCCCGGCCCTGTGGTCGTGCGTGATCTTCGCCGTACTTGCCGCACTGACCGCGATCGCGATCACCGCGCGCCCGTCCGGGGCGCCCACCGATTCCACTGCGACCGACGTCCTCGTCGCCGCCTGAGCACAGGAAGGACACCACAATGCCCGACATCCTGCACCGGATCTCCATCGACGCCCCGAGCCAACGCGTACACGACCTGATCGCAACCACCGACGGCATCGCCCGTTGGTGGACCGGACGGCCGCTCGACGGCAACGGCGCTCGCTTCGGCGTCTACTTCGGAGACTCCGACAAGCCGGCCGCGGTCATGCAGGTCGTGGCCGACCAGCCCGACGAGATCACCTGGCGTGTCGAGGAAGGCCCGGACTCGTGGATCGGCACGCTCGTCATGTTCACCATCCGCCGGCACGGTGCGGACGGCACGACGCTGTTGTTCACCCACGCCGGCTGGCCAGAGGCAAGCGAGTTCATGAGCGGTTGCAGCACCAATTGGGGCGCCTACCTCACCAGCCTCAAGACCGGGGCCGAGAGCGGTCAGTTCGCGCCGTACCCACATGGGGAGATCAGCCGCTGGAGCTAGATCAGCGTGAGGTTGACCAGGCCGCCCGCGTGACCCGGTGCGGGTTGGCTTAGGTTCCCGCTTATGGATGATCCGGACGGATATTTCGGCGAGCCGATTGCGGCGGGATACGACGACCCCTCCGACCGGATGTTCCAGTCATAGGCGATCGACCCGGCGGTCGGGCTGCTCGCCGAGCTAGCGGGCCGCGGGCGGGCACTGGAGCTGGCGATCGGCACCGGCCGCATCGGACTGCCGCTGTCCCAGCGTGGCGTGCCGGTGCACGGCATCGAGCTGTCTCGGGCGATGGTGGCCAAGCTCCGCGGCAAGCCGGGCGGCGACGCTACCGACGTGACGATC
>DATFRC010000240.1:0-7553 GCA_035263725.1 Jatrophihabitantaceae bacterium
AGCTCGCGATAGGACCGCCCGCGCGCCTTGTAGATCATGATGTGCATCGGGCAGTTCATCGGCTTCGGGTAGTAGTCCTGACCCTGTCGCTTGATGCTGCCGTCGGGGTCGCGCTCCTCGTCGAGATGCAGCGGCGGATACATGCCCTCGGCGTACCAGCTCAGGTGGCCGGAGATCTCGAATAGTCTCGCCTTGGTCAGGTGTGGTGTGAACACGAACTCGTAGCCGGCCTGCTCGTGCCGCTGCCGCGAGTAGTCCTCCATCGTCTTGCGCAGCATGCCGCCCTTGGGGTGGAACACCGCAAGTCCCGGGCCGATCTCCTCGGGGAAGCTGAACAGGTCCAGCTCGGCGCCGAGCTTGCGGTGGTCGCGCTTGCCGGCCTCCTCCAAGCGGTGCAGGTAAGCCTTGAGGTCGTCGCGGGACGCCCACGCCGTGCCGTAAATCCGTTGTAGCTGCGGGTTCTTCTCGCTGCCGCGCCAGTACGCGGCCGCCGTGCGCATCAGCTTGAACGCCGGGATGCGCCGGGTGGTGGGCAGGTGCGGGCCGCGGCACAGGTCTGTCCATACGAGGTGGCCGGACGACGCGTCGAGGTTGTCGTACATGGTGAGCCCGCCGGTGCCGACCTCGAAGGACTCCTCGCCGGACGCGCCGCCCTTCACGTCGATGAGCTCGAGCTTGAACCGTTCGGCGTCCAGTTCGATGCGCGCATCGGCGTCGGTGACCGGACGCCGGGAGAAGCGCTGCCCGGCCTTGATGATCTCGCCCATCTTCTTCTCGATGGCGACGAGATCGTCGGGGGTGAACGGGCGGGACGGCAGGAAGTCGTAATAGAAGCCGTCGGTGATGGGCGGCCCGATCCCGAGCAGGGTGCCGGGGAACAGGTCTTGGACCGCTTGCGCCATCACGTGCGCGGTCGAGTGGCGGAGCACTGCGAGCCCGTCCGGTGAATCCGCGGGCACCGCCTCGACCTCGGTGTCCTGCTCCGGGGCCCAGGCCAGATCACGCAGCGCGCCCGAGCCGATCTCACGCACGACCACGGCACCGCCCGCGCCGTCGAGTGAAACGCCGGCAGCCTGCAGCGCGTCCTGCGCCGTCGTACCCGCCGCGACCTTGACGGCCTGGGCGGACACGGAACGGGGCGCGCTGGTGGACACGGAGCCCTCCTCGGACGATTACGGAGCGGACCAGTCGCATGCTAGTGCCGCGCCGTCAGGCACCCGAGCGCATATCCCCGGCCGGCTCGGCCTCGTAGACGCGAACCATGGCCGCGGCTGCCGCGGCGATGTGCCGGCGCACCTCCACCGGAGCGAGCACCTCGACGTCGGCGCCAAGGCGCAGCAGCTCGCCCACCGCGTGCTCGATCGTCTCGATCGGGATGCAGGTGCGCACCCAGCCGTCGCAGTCCGCCACCGAATTTCGCGACGCAGCCGCGCCGACGACGGGGTCCATCAGCTGCGCCAGCCGCTGGACGCCACGCGGCGACAGACGCAATTCGGCGACGCCGCGGTGCCGGCGCACGTCGAAGTCGGCGAGGTACCGCCGCCAGTACGCCGCGAGCTCGAAGCCGCGCGGACGCTCGAAACGGGTGGCGAGCACCTCCGCGTCCAGGACCTGGGCCACCCGGTAGGTACGGACGTGCTCGGCGCAGCGGGCTACCAGGTACCAACGACCTGCTTTGAGCACGAGCCCGAGTGGGTCGACGAGTCGCGTGACATCGGTCGGCTCCCGCCAGCGCCGATACCGCAGACGCAGCGCGCGCTGCTGCCACACCGCCCCGGCGACGGCCGCGAGGTGCGGCAGCGGCTCCGCGTCGTGGTACCAGCCGGGCGCGTCCAGGTGAAACCGCTCCCCCACGAGCGAGGCACGGTCGCGCAGTTCGACGGGCAGTGCAGCAAGCAGCTTGCGTTGCGCCCCGGCCAGCGCCGAGCCCATTCCGAGGTCGGCGGCGGGCCCGGGCAGCCCGCCCAGCAACAGCACCTCGGCCTCGTCACTGGTCAGGCCGGTGAGCCGGGTGCGGTATCCGGATAGCAGCCGGTAACCGCCGTCGCGGCCGGCGTCGCTGTACAACGGCACTCCGGCGGCCGCGAGTGCTCCGACGTCCCGGTAGATCGTGCGCACCGACACCTCGAGCTCGCGGGCCAGCTGCGCAGCGGTCAGCCGGCCACGTGCTTGGAGCAGCATCAGCAGTGCGACGAGCCGGCTGGCACGCATAGCGCCAAGTTTTCGCAACCCACTGACAACGGTTGTCAGGGATGCCGCCATACCGTCCCGGCATGGCACACGACTTCGACTTCTATCAGGGCACCTGGAACGTTGTGAACCGGCGACTGCTGAAGCCGCTGGCCGGCAATGACGAATGGGACGAGTTCCCGGGCGTCTCGATCGCCCGGCCGATCTTCGGCGGCGCGGGCAACCTGGACGAGATCGACTTCCCGACGCAGGGCTGGTCGGGGCTGACCGTGCGCTTGTTCAACCCACAAACGGACGCGTGGTCGCTGCACTGGGTCAGCAGCCGCCGCGACGTGATCGACCCGCCGGTAGTGGGGCGCTTTGTCGACGGGCGTGGTGAGTTCTACGGCGACGACGTGCACGACGGCAAGCCGATTCGCGTCCGCTACATCTGGTCGGGCATCACGCCGACGACGGCGCACTGGGAGCAGGCGTTCTCGGCCGACGGCGGTCAGACGTGGGAAACGAATTGGCACATGGAATCGACGCGCGTGGACTGATCAGCGGCTGGCGCGCCGCCGCCTGCCCGCCCGGGCGGCGAAGTCGTCCAGCGCCACCAGCACCTCACGGGCCTGCCACATCCGGTCTCGGCGCCGGCCGCTGAACTCCGAGATGACGCCGGCGTCCGCGAGCTGCCGGATGGCCCGGTGGGCATTCGCAGACGTGACCTCGAGAACCCGCTGGACGAGCTCGGCGTCGACCACCGGCTGGCGCAGCATCAGGTCGGCAAGCGCCCACGCGGAGGCGTCGTGGCGTGCCTTGATCACCTCGTTCCAGCGTTGCCGCACCCGTCGCAGCTCGGCGACCAGTTGCCGGCCATTGGCGATCGCAGTGAAGGACGCCTCGGCGATGAGCGCCACGATCCGGGCCGCGTCGCCGCGGCGGTAGGCCATCAGCGCCGCGAAGTACGCATCGGTGTCGGTCAGCAGGCCGGCCGAGACCGGCACGGTGACATTCCGGGTCAGGCCCCTGGCCCGCAGCATCGAGTGAACGAGGGCCCGCCCGGTGCGGCCGTTCCCGTCGACGAACGGGTGGATGGTCTCGAACTGGGCGTGAGCCAGCGCGGCGTGTGCGAGCACCGGCAGGTCGTCGCGGCGCACGAACAACATCAGGTCGCGCATCGCATCCGGTACCCGCTCGTGATGCGGCGGAACGAACACCGCTCCGTGTGGTCCGAAGTCACTGCCGCCTACCCACACCTGCTCGGTGCGCCACGAGCCCGCCTCATCCGGGTGGCTGCGCTGCAGCAGCGCGGCGTGCATCGCCAGCACGGCGTGCTCGTCCAGCCGGTCGGCCAGGTCGATCGCGGCCTGCATGGCGTGCACGTTCGCCACGATCTCAGACGCGTTGTGCCGGTCGTCGCTGCCCAGTTCGGCGAGGGCGATCGCCCTCGCTCCGGACGTCAGGTTTTCGATCTTCGAGGAGGACGCCGACTCGGATCGGAGCAGGATCGCCGCGAAGGGAGCGATTTCCGCGCCCATCTCGGTGTCGAACCTGGCGATCTCGGTGGACGCCTCGTCGGCGACGGCGATCGCCGCGCTCGGCAAGATCGCGTCCAGTTCGGCGATTGCGGGTGTTACCGCGGCCTGGTACGGGCCGGCGTGCCGGCGGCGCAGCGTGCGCGAACCCATGCCGGCGGGCAGCACGGAGGCCCACTCGCGCTGCTCCCACGCGAGTGCCGGCCACCGCGCGTCAGGCCCGGCGAGCTGTGCCTCGACGGAGACCACACCGGGGATCCTAGCATCGGATCATCGCGTATCCGATGGTAAGAAAGGCACGGCACACTGGAGCGGTGCCGAAGACCAGTGCCGGAATATTGCTGTTCCACAGGCGCGACGCCGCAATCGAGGTGCTGCTCGCGCATATGGGCGGGCCGCGGTGGGAGCGCCGTGACGACGGCGCCTGGTCGATACCGAAGGGTGAGTACACGGCGCCCGAACCTGCGCTCGCCGCGGCGCGCCGGGAGTTCGCGGAAGAGCTCGGCCTGCCGGTTCCGGCCGGCGAGCTGGTGAGCCTCGGCGACGCGAAGCAATCCAGCGGCAAGATCGTCACGGTGTGGGCCGTCGAGGGCGACTTCGACCCGGAGGCGATGGTGCCCGGAACGTTCCGGATGGAGTGGCCGCCGAGGTCCGGCACACTGCGCGAGTTCCCGGAGGTCGACCGCGTCGCCTGGTTCGACGTGGCGACAGCCCGGCGCAAGCTGGTGACCGGGCAGCGTCCCTTCCTGGACCGCCTCGCCGAGCACGCTGGCGGCTGAGACCCCGCTACGACCGGAGGGCGCTTATCCTGCCGGCATGGCGACCTGGGAGGACGTGCGCCGCATCTCTTTGGCGCTGCCGGACACGACCGAGGCGTCCTCTCGCGGGATGCCCGGGTGGTCGGTGCACGGGAAGGCGTTCGCCTGGGAGCGCCCGCTGCGGCGAGGCGATCTCGAGGCGCTCGGCGATGACGCCCCGGAGGGCCCGATCCTCTGCGCTCAGGTGGCCGACGTCGGCGTCAAGGAAGCGCTCGTCGCCGACGACCCTGCCGTCTACTTCACGACGCCGCACTTCAACGGCTACCCCGCCGTGCTGGTCCGCCTGGACGAGATCGAGCCGGCCGAACTCGAGGAACTGCTCGCCGATGCCTGGCTGGCCCGTGCGCCGAAACGCCTAGCCAGGCAGTTCCTCGACGCCCGCAGCTAGCCGGGACCGCCGGGGTGCTCATCGATATAGCGGGCGCCTCGCTGACGAGCCGAGCCCTGCCTCATCAACGGCTGTCCCGTCGCGCTTGTTTGCGCGCGCCCACGGCCTGCGCACCGGCGCGTTGCTTGAGGGAAGCCGCCGAGGGCCGCTCGGCACGCGGTGCTTGTCGGACCGGCGGTGCCTGGGCTGGCGCTGGCTTCTTCGGACCCGAGGCGCGTATCGCCTTGGCCGCTGCGAGGCGTTCGGCCTTCAGTTCCGCGGCGCTGCGCCGCGCAACAACTGCCAGCTGCCTGCTCACGCGCGCCAGGGCGTCCTCGAACAGCTCGGCTTTCTCCAGATTCCGAAGGTTCGCCGGACGCGCCGTGCCGCGGCCGCCGGCGTTAGCCACCCGAGCGCTCGCCTGCCTTCGATACAGCTTGACGTGCTTGTCCCGGGCACGTCGCACCCGGGTGTGCAGGGCGATGAGATCGTCCTCCTCGAGAATCTCCAGCCCCGGCTTGTCGGTCTCGAGCAATACGACGCGCTCGCTCTCGGCGAGCGGTTGACCCATGGCTGACACGGCTTGGCACCTCCGATGTTCGTGTTCCGTCGCCGGTTGATTATGTGTCGGCGCCGCTCGGTGTCACGGGAACTCGCCCATGGTCGGGACGGGATGTGAAACGTCGGTGCGCGATCCTGCGTCGAACCAGTGACCCCCTGCCGCGTGAAGGCGTTCCACCCGCAGACGCGGTGCTTGTCGTGCTGCGGACAAACGGCGGACCACCATGCTCAACATCGGGTTGCAGCCCGGCCGTGACCCAGCATGCGCTCGCGTCAGCCCGCCGGTCACGCGTGCCCAACCTGGCTACGCCATGTCAGAATGCTGCAACACTCTGTAAGGGGGGCCATGACTCACATCGGAACAGGGGCGCAACCGGCCGTGTGCTGGTCACGATGAATGAAGTGAAGCTCGAGAACCGCAACCTGAGGGCAGTCCAGTCGCAGATTGCAGCGCTGCGGGCCGATTCGGCATAGAGGTCCGGCCATGTCCCAGCCCGAGCGTCCAACCGAGCGCCAGCACGACGGACGCGCTCGCGGGGAAAAGCCAAGCAACGACGGCGCCTTCCCGTACATCGTTTGGACGACCATCGCAGCCGGGGTAATCCTGGCCGTGATCTCCATCTCGACGGGCGGCTTCAGCTCGCACGCAGGCCCGGCGCCGCGGCACGCCAAGGCTGCCGAGGCTCAGGGCACACTAGCCGCGGTCAAGTGCATCCCGACGCCTCAGCTCGTCCCGCACTTCTACACCTTCGACGGCCCCAAAACGGCGCCGAACACCTTCGGGCCGCCGGTCGACCGGGCGCATGCGGCACAAGTGCTGCGCCTTCGCCTCTGTGAGACCCCAAGCATCGGCGGCGACCAGCGCCTCTGGGCGGCCCTGGACTCGCGGATAAACGGCACCAACCCCAATGCAGCCGTCGCGCCCGCTCAGTGGGCTTCGTACGCCAACGCATTGGTGGACACCCAGCTCGACTGGGCCCACGCCTCGGTCGAGCAGCTCACATATCACACGCCTCCGCACACGCAGCAGATGCTGCAAACCCAGGTGCCGTACATCCAGACCACGGCAGGCAACACCGGCCCAAGCTGGTTCCTGGTGATCAAGGCGCACCAGCGCAACGGCTCCGGCACAGTCACTCTGAGGCTCCGATTGGAGTGTGGGTTCCAGCCCTACTTCTAGGTCACTTGCGGCAGACCTCGTGCACCAACGAGGGAGCGCGACCTACGCCAAATGCGCCGCGGTGAGCCCCGCGCTCCGGGGCTCAGGCTGAATCGCTGGACCGCCCGGAAACATTCGGCTACATGGGTGTGGGCGATACTGGGATCGAACCAGTGACCCCTGCCGTGTGAAGGCTCGCCAGGCCCCGTTGGTAGGTGCTGGCTGACGTGGGAGCGCCCGGAATTGCTGGCCTTCATTCGTTGGTTGCATTGGGCTGCGGTGGTCATCCGTGACAGTCTTGTTGCCCAACCGTTGCCCAGCCGAAGATCAACAATGCACGAAATGCCGCGCCACGGCGCGCCTTGTGGAGGTGGACGAGATCCTCTTCGAGGTGCGGCCGTCAGCGCCATATCTCGCTGGCATAACAGTCTCCGGCGCGTTAGAGGTCTGCTAATTCTCCTCGTCGATCGTACGAGTTGCCGTCGCCCGCGTCGGTCACCACGATGCGCAGGAACTTCGCGCCGGTGATCTCGCGAAGCCGGCGTGCGAGATTTCGGCGTGCAGCTTATTGAATAGGCGTGCAGCTTATTGAATAGAGGGGAATAGAGGTCAACAGGCTGGTAGCGTTTGGGGCGCTCGGGAGAAGTGTGCCCGCAGACTGGCCCTGACCGAGCATCGCGAGACTTCAGCTAGGCCGACTAAAGCGCCTCGAGCTGAATCCGCCGGAGTAATCACGCTGACGGCGGCTACCGTGCCCGGCCCGCAGCAGCGGAGCCGGCTTTTTCATTTCCACTCTTAGAAGGAGCACCACCATGTTCTGCGCCCTGATCCGCATCGCCCGCAAGGTCAACCGCTGGGTCGTCTGCACCGGCAAGGTGATCGCCCGCCGTGTCGCGGATGCCTGGCGCTGGCACCTCGGCCGCGTCGCCTACAATCCCGGA
>DATFRC010000241.1:0-8323 GCA_035263725.1 Jatrophihabitantaceae bacterium
GGGGCGGCCAGACATCAGGCTCCTGCGTGCCTTGCTCGCCGCGAGTGGCGGTGGCAACGGTGACGCGATTCCCGGCGGACCGGACGAGCGTCATCAGCGCCGCCGACGCGTACGCCTCGTCGTCAGGGTGGGCCCATACCCCCAGCAGGGCGCCGATCCCGGCAACGGGCATTGACGGGCCGAGCAACGAACTGCTTCGCATCTGGGGTCACGCCTTTCGCATTGCTGACGCTGTCACGGCCGCGAGCAGACAGCCGGCGGCGGCAACGAGCCAGGCGGCGTGAAAGCGAGTCAGGGAGGGAAGCTCGGCGGTCCCTAGGACCCCTACTGCCGCAGCGATGCCGACCGCCGCGCCGATTTGCCGGGCGGTGTGGCTGACCGCCGCGCCTGCCGCGAGTTGCGATGCGGGAAGCCCGACGAGGGCGGCCGCGGTGAGCAGCGGGTAGCACAAGCCGATGCCGACACCGATCACAAGCTCGGCGCCGAACCAGGCCGGCGTGTAGTGCGGCCCACCGCAGGCGACGGCCGCCACGAGACCGGCCGCCATGAGCGTCGCGCCCACGGTGAGCGGCAGGCGAAACCCCACCCGCTCGGCGAGCTGGCTCAATCGCAGCGTCATCGTCGCGACCAGAAGCCCCATCGGCAGGATCACCAAACCCGCTTGCAGGAGCGAGAGCTGCCATGGGCCGACCAGGTAGAGCACGAAGGTGAGAAGCAGGCCGAAGAATGCGGACGCGTACAGGCCGATGGCAAGCGTCGCGAGTGCGGTGTTCCGCTGCCGGAGCAGCCGGAGATCCAACAGCGGCACCGGCGTACGCGTGCAGCGGCGAACGAACAGGCAGATCAGCGCGGCGCCGCCGACCAGCGCGACCACGATCCTGCCGTTCGTCACGGTGTAATGCGGCGCCTCGGAGATGCCGAACGTGATCGCTGCGGTGCCGGTTGCGAGTAACAGCGCACCCGCCGGGTCAGAGAGGGCGCGAGACGGGAAGCGCGTTGTCTCGGGCAACCCACGGTCTGCGAAGAACACGATGGCGATGATCGGCAGAGGCATGAGGAACGCCCAGCGCCATCCCGCGACATCGGTTAACGTGCCGCCGAGGATCGGTCCGGCGCAGATCCCGAGGGCCGCGGCGCCCGTCCACCTGGCTGCATAGGTGGATCGACGTTCCTGATTGACCGCGGCAAGCAACAGACCCATCGAGGCCGGCGAAACCGTGGCGGCGCCGATGCCCTGTACGGCGCGCCCACCGATCAGCACGGCGAGATCCGGCGCAAGACCACACACAACGGAGCCCAGCGCGAACAAGTACATCCCCGCTCGGTAGACGCGCCGGCGTCCCAGTCGGTCGGCCAGTTGCCCGGCTGGGACGAGCACCGCCGCGTAGACAATCGCGTAGGCGGTGATGACCCACGCCAATGCGGCGCGATCGTCAGTCCGGAACGTAGCGCCGATCGACGGTAGCAACGCGTTGGCGATGGAGACGTCGAGCGAGACCAGAAACGCTCCGGCGAAGGCCACCAGCATGACGGCACGTGTCGGCCGTAGCCCCGAGCGCGGAGACTGTGACGCGGGTGCGACGGCACGGATCGGGCTGCGCAGCCGAACGGATCTTCGTGAACGGCGCGCACGGCGAGCAGCTCTGCGGAGGCGGAACTGCTCAGCCTCCATATACAGCGCAGCGCGGCGCTCACGGGCAATTGCCTCGTTCATATGGAACGTCATGGCGGAGAACTCCTCGCATGATTGGGGATGCTCCGCCGAGACTCACGAACGGCCGTGTGACCGGGCGTGTGAAACAGGATCGCCGGTGACGCGCGCCACGTCGGTCCGGCGAGCGCGCGCTGTCACACGCTTCGTCACACGGGCGGCAGGGAACGTAGGCGTCGGCATATCCACACAACGAAAAGGACACGACCATGCCGATCGTTAACATCCGGGTGATCGAGAACGTCTTCACCCCGCAGGAGAAGGAAGAGATGCTCAAAGGCGTCAGCGAGGCACTCGTCGCCGTGGAGGGTGAGAACGTGCGCCCATACACCGTGGTTGTCCTCGAGGAGGTCCGCAGTGGCGACTACGCCGTCGGCGGTCAGCCGCTGACGACCGCCGATGTGCAGGCGGTGCGCACCGCACCGGCGGCGCTGACCGGCTGACCGTCCGCACGCCACACCCGAGCCGGCGTCCGCCCGTGACATGGGGCGGGTGGCCGGCCGGGCGGGGCCGACGGTCTGTACCTGCCGTTGGCGATCCGCGAGGATTCCGTAACGGGGTGAGGTCCATGGTGATGATCCGGCTGCTCGGAAAGCCGGCGGTCGAGCGTGCCAGCCGACCGCAACGGCCGCCGCGTGGCCGCAAGGCGTGGGCGTTGCTCGCGTACTTGTTGCTGGAAGAGCAGCCACCGTCGCGGCGTCAGCTCGCGCAGATGCTGTTTGGCGAGGCCGACGATCCGCTGCGCGCTCTCAGGTGGACACTCGCCGAGCTGCGGCGCTGTATCGGTGAGGGGCTCCGGCTCGACGGCGACCCGCTGCGCTGTGAGATCGGCGCAGACATCCGCGTCGACGTGCGGCTGCTTGCCGACGAGGGTGGCGACGGCGACGAGGCAGGACTGCTCGATCTCACCGGCGAGTTGCTCGAAGGGATCGACTTGTCCGGGAACGAACTGTTCGACTCGTGGCTTGTCGTGGAACGACATCACATGGCGGCCCTGCTTGACGCACGCCTTCGCCAAGCCGCGGTATCGCTGCTCGGAACCGGCCGTCCGCAGGCGGCCGTCGCCTACGCGGCGCGGATCGTCGCGACCAACCCGCTCGAGGAGAGCAACCATGAACTGCTGATCCGTGCCTTGGCACTCTCCGGTGACGAGGCCGCGGCGCTGCGGCAGGTCGCGGTCGCCGAGGACGTGATCCACCGCGAACTCGGTGTTCCGGTCTCCCCGGTCCTTCGCGAAGCCGCGTTCGTGGGAGCGCATTCGGCGATGACCGCTCCCGTCAGCGGGCGCGCCGCATCCGTGAGCGAGCTCGACGCGGGCCGGGCAGCGCTCGCCGCAGGTGCTGTCGACGCCGGCCTGCAATGCCTGCGCCGCGCGGTGGACGAAGCCGATCGTTGCGGTGATCTCGCACTCAAGGCCGAGGCGCTCAACGCGCTTGGCGGCGCGCTGGTGCACGCGGCCCGCGGCCGCGACGAGGAAGGGGCGATTCTGCTTCGCGAGGCGGTCGAGCTGGCCACCCGCCTCGGCGATGACCGCACCGCGGTAGTCGCATATCGCGAGCTCGGCTACATCGACGTGCAGGCCGGGCGACGCCAGACTGCGGAGGACTGGCTGCGCAAGGCGGGAACCGTCGCTACGACCGACGAGGATCTCGCGGCGATCAGTGGTGTGCGGGGAATGAACAGCTCCGACCACGCTGACTACCCGTCCGCCTTCCACCACCTGCAGGCATCGGTCGAACACGCCCAGCGTGCCCGCGACCGCCGTCAGGAGGCGTTCTCCTTATCGCTGATCGGCCGTGCACACCTACTGCGCGGTGAACCGCGCCAGGCCGCCGCCGCACTCAACCGGTCTATCGAGCTCGTCCACGAGGAACGGTGGATGGCGTTCCTGCCGTGGCCCCAGACGCTGCTCGCCGAGCTCGACCTCGCTGCCGGCGATGGTGGGCACGCCGCCGACGCTCTCGAACGCGCCTGGCACCTCGCCTGCCGACTCAACGACGCGTGCTGGGAGGGCATGGCCGCGCGCGGTCTGGGACTGCTGTGCACCGCGCGCGGCCAACACGAGCTCGCCGACCGATGGCTCGCCGAGGCCGCCAGCCGCAGCAGCCGAATGCCCGACAGGTACCAGTGGGTTCGCGCGCACGTTCTCGACACCCTCGTCGGAAACCTGCTCGACCGCGGCGAGCCCGACCAGGCCGACCCGATCATCGCGACGCTGTCCCGGCTCGCCGCGCGTTGCGAGATGCGTGAACTGCTCGTACGCGCACATCAGCACCGATACCGCAGCGGAAACCGGGCAGCGCTGGACACCGCGCGGCTACTCGCACGCGACATTGACAACCCCGCGCTCACCGAGCTGCTACGCGACCGGGTCACTGCCGACACGGGATCCGGTCGGTCGGTTCGACCAGTGGCGCGGACGGGGTCAGTGTCTCGGGGTATTTGATGCCGGCGCCGGTGTTGAGTGCGACGACGAGGTCGTCGGGGCTGATGTCGCCGCGTTCGCGCAGGGTACGGATGGCGGCGATCGTCGCCGCGCCTTCGGGGCAGATCAGGGCACCTTCGACGCCGGCGATCTCGCGTTGGGCGGCCAGCAGTTCGTCGTCGGTGACCGCGAGGGCGCACCCGCCGGTGGTGTATACGGCGTCGAGTACGAGGAAGTCGCCCAAAGCCTTGGGCACGTTGATGCCGAACGCGATGGTGTGCGGGTCGGGCCAGGGGGTGCTGTGGCGGGCGCCGCCGTCGTAGGCGGCGACGATGGGGGCGCAGCCGCTGGCCTGCACGGCGACGAGGCGGGGTAGCGGGCCGGTGATCCAGCCGAGTTCGATCAGTTCCATAAGGGCTTTGTGGATGCCGATGATGCCCACGCCGCCGCCTGTGGGGTAGACGATCACGTCGGGCATGGTCCAGCCGAGTTGTTCGACGATCTCCAACCCCATCGTCTTCTTGCCCTCGATGCGGTACGGCTCCTTGAGCGTTGACACGTCTTGCTGGCCATCGCGTTCGGCCACCGCATCGTGAATCATCCGGCCGCAGTCGCCGATGTGTCCGCGGACCAGGTACAGCTCGGCGCCGGCGGCGGCGACCTCACCGCGACAGATCGCGGGTGCCTTCTCGGGCATTGCGATCAGTGCGGACATCCCGGCGCGGGCCGCGTACAGCGCCCAGGCCGCACCGGCGTTGCCGTTGGTGGGCATGGCGATTCCTTTGACGCCGAGCTCGGCCGCTCGGGCCACGCCGACCGCCGCCCCGCGCGCCTTGAACGACCCGGTCGGGATGGTGCCCTCGTCCTTCATCAGCAGCCGGGGCACGCCGATCAGCGCGCCGAGTCGAGGCAACCGGACCAACGGCGTCATGCCCTCGCCGAGGGTCACGACGTTCTCCGGCCGCGAGACCGGCAACAGCTCGTGGTACCGCCACAGCGACGGTTCTCGCCCGGCGAACGCGTCCCGGCTCAAATCGGCCTGCAACCGGGCCAGGTCGTACTGAGCCAGCAGCGGAGAGCCGCAGGTGCACGTGCCCTGCACGACGTCAGCCGGGAAACGAGCACTGCAACGCGGACACAGGAGATCAGTCAGATACGAGAACACGTGGAACGCCTTTCGACGCGCTAGATTCTGCCGCTACTCGGATCGTCGCCGAGGCGCTGGGAGAGCCATACCGGCACCACGGCGAGGACGATGAGGACCGCGGCCACCACGTCTACGATCGGCGCCTGGTTGGGACGGAACAGGTTGGCGAAGATCCACAACGGTAGCGTCTGCACGTCCGGGCTGGAGGTGAACGTCGTCACGACGATCTCGTCGAACGACAACCCGAATGCGAGCAGGGCGCCTGCCACCAGCGCGGTACGGATCATCGGGAACGTCACGAAGCGGAAGGTCTGCCATCCGGTCGCCCCGAGGTCCGACGAGGCCTCCACCAGTGAGCTCCCGGTCCGTCGCAGCCGGGCCTGGATGTTGTTGTAGACGATGACGATGCAGAACGTCGCGTGCCCGATGATCACGGTCGTCAGGCCGAATCCGATGCCGAGCGGGTCGAACACGGTACGGAAGGTCGCATTGAGCGCGATGCCGGTGATGATGCCGGGCAGGGCGATCGGCAGGATCACCAGGAAGCTCACCGTGTTCTTGCCGAAGAAGTTGTAACGCTGAACCGCGAAGGCGGCCATCGTGCCGAGCACGACCGCTATCGCGGTGGCCCCGAGCCCCGCCTTGACGCTCGTCCACAGCGCGTCCAACGCCCCGCTCGACTGCGACGCGGCGTGCCACCACTTGAGCGTGACACCGGTGGGCGGGAACGCGAACGTCCGAGACTTGTTGAACGAGTTCATGATGACGATCACGAGTGGCGCGTAGAGGAACAGCAATACCAGCCACGTGATGACCCGCAGCGTCCAGCGCAGACCGGGGGAGAGTCTCACACGTTCTCCAATGCCCCGGTTCGCCGCATCGCCAACAGGTACAGCACGATCGCGATCAGCGGCATGGTCGCCAGCGCGGCGGCGAGCGGCTGGTTGTTAGCGGTGATCAACTGCCCGTAGATGACGTTGGCGAGGAATTGCGTCTTCCCGCCGACGATGCCCACCGCGATGTAGTCGCCGAGCGTCAGCGAGAACGTGAAGATCGACCCGGCGGCGACGGCGGGGAACACCATAGGCAGCACAACGGAGCGAATCGTGCGGGCCGGCTTCGCACCCAGGTCCGACGACGCCTCGAGCAGTCCGTTCGGCAGCCGCTCGAATCCGGCGAACACCGGTAGCACCATGAACGGCAGCCATAGGTAGGCGAGGGTGATGACCGTGGCGGTGAAGCCGTACCCAGGCGTATGGCCGGCGAAGGCCCAACTCACCGGTCCGTCCGGGGCCAGCAGGGTCCGCCACGCGTAGGCCTTCACCAGATAGCTCGCCCACAGTGGTGTCAGGACAGCGACGACCATGAACAAGCGGGTCCGCCGCGATGCGATCTTGCTCATGTAGAAGGCCACCGGCAGCGCAATGATCGCATCGATCACCGTGACGGCGATCGCAGCCTCGACCGTCCGCCACGCGACACGCCAGTACACAGGGCTGGTGTAGACCGCATGGAGGTTGTCGCCGCTCACGGTCTTGACGACGTTGCCGGTGAACGAGTCGGTCGTCCACAGCGCCGACACGAACATGACCCCGAGCGAGCCGAGGTAAGCGACCACCAGCCACAGCATCGGTGCGGACAGCAGGATCGCCAGCCGCGTCCGTCGCTTGGTAGCGAAGAACGCGGACAGCGATCCCCTGTTCCGCGGTGCGGCAGCGGTCAGCTCTTGAGCGCCTGCCACTTCGTGACCCACTCGCTGTAGTCGGTGCAGTTGTCGCCGCTGCCGTCGACGCATTGCTTACGCGGGGTGGTCCAGTAGGCAAGCGACTTGGCGAACGTCGGGTCGAGTGCCTTGTACGTCGCACAGAAGTTCTTGTCCGTGGTCTCGTCACACGCCTTTGTCTGGGCCGGTGCCTCGCCGAACCACTCAGCCACCTGCGCGTTGACACTCGGCGAGATGATGTAGTTCATCCACTTGTACATACAGTTCGGGTGCTTGGCCTTCGACGAGATCATCCACGTATCGGACCATCCGGTGGCGCCCTCCTTCGGCAGGACGGTCTTCACCGTGGTCTTGCCGTCACTGTTGATCGTGTTCGCGATGACCTGCCAGGTGGTGCCGACGCTCGACGTCCCCGCCTCGAACGCCTGCACCTCCTTGGTGTAGTCCGACCAGTACTCGCCGACGTTGGCCTTTTGCGTCTGCAGCAAGCTCATCGCCGCGTCCAGTTGCTTCTCGGTCAGTGCGTACGGGTTCTTGATGCCGAGGTCGGGTTGGGTCGCCTTGAGGTAGAGCGCCGCGTCGGCGATGTAGATCGGCGAGTCGTATGCGGTGACGTGCCCCTTGTACTGGCTCGACTGGTCGAAGACCGCCGACCACGAGTCCAGGTTGGCGGGCACCCGCTTCGGGTCCCACATCAGCAGGTTGGCGCCCCACCCGTGTGGGATGCCGTACATCTGGCCGTTCACCGAATTCCACGCCCCGTTCTTGAGGAAGTCGGAGACCGTGGCGTAGTTGGGCACGAGCGACGTGTCGACCGGTGCGACGTCGCCGCCGTAGATCAGCCGCAGCGTGGCGTCGCCGGAGGCGGAGACCCCGTCGTACTGGCCGGTCTTCATGAGCGCGACCATCTCGTCGGACGTGTTGCCGATTTTGACGTGGACATTGCAGCCGGTCTGCTGCTCGAACGGGTGCACCCAGTCGACCTTCTTGTCGTCCGAGCCGTCCTCGGCGTAACCGGCCCAGGCGATGATGTTCAGCGCGCCCTCGCCGGCGCCGACCGATTTCTGGACCGGGACGTTCGGCAGCTTCTCCCCGCCTGACTTGGAACTGCTGCATGCGGCCACGAGACATAGCGCCGCCGCGATCGCGACGGCTGGACGAGTGATGATCATGCTTACCCCCATAGACTTCACGAACCCAGAGAGACGGCCTGGCGCCGGCTCCATGTAAGCCAAACCTGCTGGCCGCGCCGTAGCGCGTAATGGCCGTCCTCGGCCACGTTGTGCCGGACGGCCACGACCGTGTCGCCGGTGTCGA
>DATFRC010000242.1:0-7322 GCA_035263725.1 Jatrophihabitantaceae bacterium
CCGCCGGGTGGACCATCGAGGTTCCGCCAGGCTGGCACGCCGTGCGGTTCAGCGATTCCAAGGACGGCATCACCTCCGCGGGTGTGCAGCTGTCCAACATCCAGCTCCCGCCACCCGTGCTCCGCCCCGGATACCCGATCCCGTGTCACGCCGCACAGCCGGGCGGGCCGCGATCCTGGTCCTGCGTGTGACGAGGGGTCGATGGTCAGTTCGACATCCGCATCGTCGTCTTGTCGGTGATCGCGAGTATGTTCAGCCGCATCACGCCATTGCGGCGCGGCAGTCCGCCTCGGTGAAGGAGACGCCCCGTTGGCAGATTGGGAGAAGTCCAGCACGGCACGCGTGATACCGCCCGCGCGGCCGCGCAAGCTCGCCAAGGTCCCGTTCGTCGAACTGGCCGACGGACGCCTGCAGGGCGTGGTGTCCAGCGGCTCGGACATCGAGCGGGTGTACGTCTCGTCCGTCGAGGCCGGCACCTATGCCTTCGCCTGCAGCACCAACAACAACCGGCCCTGCGGCGGCGCGCGTGGCATGTTCTGCAACCACATACGCGCACTGATCGACGAGGCGGTGCTGCAGTACGGCGCCGAGCGCGTGGCCCGCTACCTGCGGGTCGAGGATCCGGAGCCCAACGCGCAGAGCATCACTATGGGGATGAGCAGCACGCGCCCCTCGCATGCGGACACCAGAGCCGCCGCGCCCGTCTTCAGCCGGTTCCTGCGCCACCTGGCCTACTTGGAGTTCGCCCCGGTCACCGCCCCCGTGCCCGAGATGCACTGGTTCCCGCCGACCAGGGCGGTGGCGTGATGCGCGCCGACCTGCTCGCCGAACCTATTGCCGGGCTCGACGAAGCCCTCATGGCCGCCGACACCTTCGACCGGACGCTCGTCGGCGGCCTGCTACGGCCCCAGCCCACCCAGGCCGCCGGCCTGGCGGAGCTCGCCTGCGCCGTCGCCGGGACGCCGCTAGCCTCCCCGGTCGCCAAGGCGGCGGAAAAGGCGGCGGCCGGGGCCGCCAGCGAAGACCACCTCGTCGTCCTGGCCACCGCCCGCACCGCGCTGCTCGGGTCCGTCCACGACGCGCTCATGGCCCGCATCGACGAGGCGACCGGCCGCACCCGCATCAGCGGGACGGCACCAGCGCCGCGCGAGCCGCAGGCGACGAACCTGCTCGCCGCCGCCCGCTCCTGGCTCTGCGATCTGGCGCGCGCCGGATGGCGCGGCATCGATCACGGCCTGGTGTCCGGGTCGGCGCAAGTCGTTTCCGCGATGCTGCCGAATCCGGCCCTGCGCCGTCTGGCGGCACTGCTCGACGGCTTCGCTGCCGAACTCGCCTCGTCTTGCCCCGGCGCGGCCCTGGAACGAATCCCGGTGCGCCGCTGGGCCGACCTGTGGTCGCGTGCCATGCTGCTGACGCAGCCCCGCGCCGCCGAGGTGCCCGTGACCGGTGCGGCGACCGGCCGCCTGCTGCCCCTCGGGGTCGACCTGCACGAGCACACGACCGCTGCGCAAGCTCAGGTGCACGCGGTGTTCGAGCCCGCCGACGGCACCGCGCCTCGCCTGGTGCGTGCCAGCGTCTTGGCGCCAAAGCCCGACACTGTCGTCGGAGTCGGCGTCTGGCAGTTGCTCCGCCCGTGCATGTCGCTGCTGACAGCCTGCAGCGAAGGTCGTTCGATGAACGTCGCGGACATTCCGATCACCGTTGACGGCGACCTGATCTGGAACGATAAGCAGGCGTGCCTGGGTGAACCCGCTGGCGCCTTCGCCACCGCGCGCGTCGCGCTACCCGTGGCGCTTGCTGCTGCGACGACACCGCTGGACCGGCATCCGGCGCGCATCGCAGAACCCGTGTTCCTGGAGGACTACGGTGTCCAGGAACACGACGGCGTGCTGACGTTCGCCGTCGCCGGGCACCGGCTCGCCGTCGACGCCGACCGCATTCCGGCCGCCGGTCCGCTCACCCCCGGGGCCGTCGCGATGTCAAGCGCGTGCATCGGGTTGCTGCGCTGGGACGCCGGGACGTTCAGCGTCCAGCCGTTCGCCGTCGAGACCACCCAGAAGAAGAAGAGTGTGGCAGTCCATGCCGGGGCATGGGCCGGCGGCGCGGCCGACAGGGATGGCGCCAAGGCAGAGAAGGCCGCCACCGAAGCCGTGGTGGTGCTGCGGGAGCGCGCCAGAAGGCTGCTGCGGAAATGACAGAGCAGGCGACCGGGCAATCCCTCGGGGCGGGGCCCCCGGAGAACCGCCGCCAGGTCTTGTACTGGCGGCTCCTCGCCCGCCTCTTCGATCACGAGGAGCAGGCGACGCTGGAATCGGCGAGCCTGGCCGTCGTCGAGGACATCGGCCTGCCACCGGCGCTGCTGGACCCGCGGGCATCCGTCGACTCGATCGTGCAGCGCCACCAGGAGCTGGCTGCCGAGTTCGACCACCTTATGGTGCCCGACCCTGACGAGCGCGGACGCGACCGCGCCGCGGAGGTGCGGCGCGCGGCGCTGGTGTCCAAGGTGCTGCTCAACGTCTTCGCCACTGCCGCCGGCACGGTCACCGCCGGGCAGCTGTCCCGCTGGCAGTCCGACACCGGCTGGCTGGAGCGCGCGCTCGGCTGCACGCCCGGCGGATTGCGCGGCGGCCAGCCCGGAGGCAGCTCCGCACGCGCGGGCGCGAGCCTGACCGGAACCGGCGGCCGCGGCGCCGCGCCCGATCTCGGCAATCTGATCCCGGCGATCTGCCCGGAACTCGGCGCCATCGAGGCCGACCTCGTCAAGCGCATGCGTCTGCGCGAGGTTCTCGCTGACCCCGAGCTCGCCGCGCAGCTGACCCCGAGCATGTCGCTCATCGAGCAGCTGCTGCGCGACAAGAACAACCTGTCCGGCGTCGCCCTGGCCAACGCCAAGTCCCTGATCCGCCGCTTCGTCGAGGAGGTCGCCGAGGTACTGCGCACCCAGGTGGAAAAGGCCACTGTCGGCGCCGTGGACCGCTCAGTCCCGCCCAAGCGGGTGTTCCGCAACCTGGACCTCGACCGCACGATCTGGAAGAACCTCACCAACTGGAGCCCGGAGGAAGAGCGGCTGTATGTCGACCGCCTCTTCTACCGCCACACCGCCCGCAAGGTGACACCCTCGCGCCTGATCGTGGTCGTGGATCAGTCCGGCTCGATGGTCGACTCGATGGTGAACTGCACCATCCTGGCGTCGATCTTCGCGGGACTGCCGAAGGTCGACGTGCACCTGATCGCCTACGACACGCAGGCGATTGACCTTACGCCGTGGGTGCACGATCCGTTCGAGACCCTGCTGCGTACCAACCTCGGCGGCGGTAATGACGGCGCGGTGGCCATGGCGCTGGCGCAGCCGAAGATCGTTGAGCCCCGCAACACCGTCATGGTGTGGATCTCCGACTTCTACGAAACGCGCGTCGAGCAGCTGTTTGAGAGCATGGCCGCCGTGCACCGCTCCGGGGCCAGATTCATCCCGGTCGGCTCGGTGAGCAGTTCCGGCCGTGCCAGCGTCAACCCATGGTTCCGGGAGCGCTTCAAGGACCTGGGCACGCCGGTGATCTCAGGCCACATCCGCAAGCTCATCCATGAGCTCAAGACGTTCCTCGCCTAGAAGGGCCCAGATATGTCCGACCTGTTGCGCGCCCCCGCCGAGGTCAAGTACGCCGAGGAGTTGGACTGGCTGGAGTCGATCGACGACGGCCCCAAGCCATTTGCCTGGCGCCTGTCCCCGAAAATGATCCGCCTGTTCGTTGTTGGCTCGGAGCGCTCCGACGGTCTGGACCGGGAGATTTCCCGGAAGTGGTTCGGCGACCGCAGCTTCGTCGAGCGCTCCGTCGTTACGCTGGCCTCCGACCGCGGCCTGCTGCTCATCGGCGACCCCGGCACCGGCAAGAGCTGGCTGGCCGAGTTGCTCGCCGCCGCGATCTGCCGCAACTCCACGCTCGTGGTGCAGGGCACGGCCGGCACCACCGAGGACCACATCAAGTACTCCTGGAACGTGTCCATGGTGATCGCCAACGGACAGTCGCGGGAGTCGATGATCGCCTCGCCGATCATGACCGCGATGGAGTCGGGCGCGATCGGGCGCTTCGAGGAGCTG
The DNA here is from genome assembly GCA_035263725.1 of Jatrophihabitantaceae bacterium. Lineage (GTDB taxonomy): Bacteria > Actinomycetota > Actinomycetes > Mycobacteriales > Jatrophihabitantaceae > DASXRA01. The sequence goes on from DATFRC010000242.1 coordinate 4,097, forward strand.
ACCCGCTCCACCAGCGACGTTCAGGACGCGCTGATCTCGATCCTGTCGGAGAAGTACGTCTCCGTGCCGGAACTGGACAGCGACAACATCGTCTTCGCTAAGCCCGGTTTCTCGATCATCGCCACCGCTAACAGCCGCGACCGGGGCGTCAATGACCTGTCCTCGGCGCTCAAGCGCCGCTTCAACTTCGTACGCATCCCGATGGTGACGAATAAGAAGAGCGAGGCGGAGATCATCCGCTTCCGCACGGGGGAACTGCTGTGCCGCCACCAGATCGAGCTGGACGTGCCGCCGACACTGCTTGACGTGCTGCTGCAGAGCTTCGCCGACCTGCGCGCCTCGGCGGCTGCGGTCGGCAGCGACGACGAGAAGCTGGAGTCAGCTCTGTCTACCGCCGAGCAGATCGGCGTGCTCGAGGACGCGATCCTGCACAGCAACTTCTTCGGCGAACGGGCGCTGACCGCCCACGCTCTCGCCCGCTCACTCGTTGGATCACTAGCGCGGCGCGAACCGGAGGACTTGGCCATCCTCAACAAGTACCTGCACGGCGTCGTCGAGCCGCGCAGCCAGGAGAAGGGCGGAGCCTGGCCGGAGTTCCTGGAGGGCGGCCGCGGCGCAATTGCCGCCCTGTCATGAGCGCCGTGCCCGAGGGGGCCTTCGACGCCTTGCGCAGGCAGCTCCAGGAAGCCGCTGTGACGTTCGCCGGCGGGCCCGACGCGCTGGAGGGCATCCCGCTCGGCATCGTCGACGACGTTGACCGCGCGGTGCGTGAGCCGCTCGAGATCTTCCCGGTCTGCCACCACTCCCCGGCCTCGGCGATCGCGATGGCGCGGCGGCTGCGGGAGAAGCGGCCACGGGTGGTGTACCTAGAGCTGTGCGAGGACATGGCGCCCCTGCTGCCCGAACTGCGCAATTGCAAGCTTCCGGTGGCGGTGCAGGCGTTCGCGACCGAGGTCGAGGGGTTCCCGGCCGAGTGGTCCCCGCTGTCGGTGGTCGCGCCGATCACCGAGGCATCGGCCGAGTACCAGGCGATCGCCTACGCGCTGGATACGCCGGGTGCCGAGCTGCTACCGGTCGACCGCTCCTCCGACCACGTGTTCCAATGGGCGCCGCACGGCACCGGACCGGCCGAGTCCGCCGATCCGGACGTGCCGCCGGTCGAGGAGGAGGCCGCGCTGCACGGTGATGCGGTCGGCATGGAGATCGGCGATCTGCGGCCGCGTTTCGCCGAGCTAGAGGAACACCTGCTGCGCCACGGCAGGGTCCGGCACTGGTCGGAATGGTGGCACCAGTACGTCGAAGTGCCGCTCGGCGACGCCGATCACGACACCTACCGCCAGGTCATGTTCCTGATCGGCAGCCTGTTCCGCCGGCTGGCACCCGGGGATCCTCATCGGGTGCGCGTGGATGAGGACCGCGAGCGCTACATGTGGACCCGGATGCGCGAGCACCTCGCCGCGACCGGGACCGACCCCGCGGACTGCCTCTACGTCTGCGGCGCGTTCCACGCGGCCAGCCACGTCGCAGAGTTCGGCGCCCACGGCGCTGACACCTTCGGGATCAGCCCGCCGAGCGCGACCAAATGGCAACACGGCCTGATCCCATCCAGCCACGCGGCGATCGAAACGCAGTTCGGCCTCGCCGCCGGCTCAGTATCGATCGCCGCGACGGTGTGGGCCAAAAACGTCAGGCGCACCGCTACGATGCCGTTTTCCCTGGCCGGGCAAGCAGGCGCGAAGAAGAGCTCGAAGACCAAGCCCCCGGCCCCGGCCGGGGGAGCGCCGGCAGCCCTGCCCGCGGACAAGTTGTCCGGCTTCCTGCAGCGGCCGCCGGTCCTCGAATCCCAGGACGAAGCGGAACTGCTCGGCTGGTCGGTGGAGATCGTCCGCGCCGCGCGCCGCAACGGCTACCTTGCCTCCACCGCCGACGCGATCGCCGTGTTCGAGACGTCGATCCTGCTGGCTGGGATACGCCACCGGGCCAAGCCCACGCCGTATGACTTCCAGGACGCGGCGGTCACCTGCATCGAGAAGGACACCGTGCCCGGCCGCCGCGACGTGCGCCGCCTCGTCGAGATCATGATGGGTGGCGACCGGATCGGCCAGGTCGGCTACGCCGCGCTGCCACCGCTGGCCCGCGACGTACACGACCGGCTCGCGCCGCTGAACCTGAGGTTGCAGCAGCGCGGGGTGCACCGGGCATTGCTGGACATCGCCTCCTGCCCGGAACTTGAGCAGTGCTCCGACGTGCTGTGGATGTTGCAGTACCTGATGCCGCAGGGCGCCGCGCGGCCGATCATGGGCGAGCGGCGGCTCGGCGAGCGGCCGATCCAAGAATCGTGGGACCTGGCCCTGGGCACCCATCAGCGTGCGCTGATTGAGCTTGGCTACGAGGGCGTCAGCATCGAGCAGGTTCTAGAGCAGCGGCTTCGGCGCATGGCGTACGGCCCGCGCGCAACCTCGGCGGTCGTCCTGAAAGCCGTCGAGGAGGCGACGCTGTATCTGCGCAGCCGCCGGCTGGCCAATGAGCTGGGCACCCGCGCCCTGGACGTGCTGGCGACCGAGCGTAGCGTCGACGGCGCGCCGGAGGTCCTGCGCCGGGTGCGGCGGCTGCTGGCGTACTACCGGACCAGCGAGCCGGTGCTCCCGGCGTGGATCGAGTCGTTCATCAAGTCCGGCTACGCGCATTACTGCACCCTGCTACCGACGGCGTGCGCCGGCGAAGCAACCGTCCGCCAGGTCGCCGCGATGTTGGGCTTCTTGTTCAGCATGGAGGGCCTGGCACTGTCGCTGGGTTGCGACCGAGCCCAGCTAGAACTGGCGGTCGCACAGTCGCATCCGGAGGAGCCGTCTAAGGCGGCGCTGCTATGGGCGGCGCAGGTGCAACTCGGCCGCCTGTCCCGCGCGGACCTGCGGACACGGTGCGACGAGTTGCTGGGCAACCCCTTGGCCCTGCCTGTTTATCCGCGCTACCTCAGCGGGTTCGTGCACGCGCTAGAGCCGGTGCCGGGACTGACCGACTTTGTCGTGGAAGCAATATCGAACGCGTTCGCACGGTTGCCGGACCCGGTGCTGCTGCCGTGGCTGCCGATCCTGATCAGCACGTTGCGATCCGGCGGCGCCGAACTAGCGCCGCTGCTGGCCCGCGAGGCGGGGCGGATCTTCCCCGGGCGGCTCGCGGCGCTGGACGAGTGGGTGCCGCCGTGGCGGCCCCAGGCGGAGCCCGA
>DATFRC010000243.1:0-20279 GCA_035263725.1 Jatrophihabitantaceae bacterium
ATGCAGGTCGTGGCCGACCAGCCCGACGAGATCACCTGGCGTGTCGAGGAAGGCCCGGACTCGTGGATCGGCACGCTCGTCATGTTCACCATCCGCCCGCACGGTGCGGACGGCACGACGCTGTTGTTCACCCACGGCGGCTGGCCAGAGGCGAGCGAGTTCATGAGCGGTTGCAGCACCAATTGGGGCGCCTACCTCACCAGCCTCAAGACCGGGGCCGAGAGCGGTCAGTTCGCCCCGTACCCACACGGCGAGATCAGCCGCTGGAGCTAGGTCAGTGTGAGGTTGACCAGGCCGCCCACGTGACCCGGTGCGGGTGGCCTTAGGTTCCCGCTTAAGAATGATCCGGACGGATATTTCGGCGAGCCGATTGCGGCGGGATACGACGACCCGTCCGACCGCATGTTCCAGCCAGAGGCTATCGACCCGGCGGTCGGGGTGCTCGCCGAGCTGGCGGGCAGTGGGCGGGCACTGGAGCTGGCGATCGGCACAGGCCGCATCGGACTGCCGCTGTCCCAGCGTGGCGTGGCAGTGCACGGCATCGAGCTGTCCCGGGCGATGGTGGCCAAGCTTCGCGGCAAGCCGGGCGGCGAAGCCATCGACGTGACGATCGGCGACATGGCCACGACCAGGGTGGACGGCACCTTCACGGTGGCCTACCTGGTGCTCAACACGATCAACAACCTCACCTCGCAGGAGGCGCAGGTTGCCTGCTTCCGCAACGTCGCCGAGCACCTCGCCCCGGGCGGCTGCTTCGTGATCGAGACCGGCATCCCGCCGCTGCGCCACCTGCCGCCCGGCCAGGACATCTTGGGGTACCGGGCAAGTCCCGAGCGGATCGTCAGCTACGGCTATGACCATGCCACCCAGCAGTACAGCGGGCATTACGTCGCGTTCGTCAATGGGACCGGGGAGTACCGGACGATCCCGTTCCGCTATGTATGGCCATCCGAGCTCGACCTGATGGCGCATCTCGCCGGACTCCGGTTGCGCGACCGCTGGGCCGGCTGGAATCGAGAGCCGTTCACCACCGACAGCCGCTCACACGTCTCGGTCTGGCAGAAGGCGGCCCCGCCTGAAGGGTGATCTCGCCGGGAGTGCCGTGCCGTCAGGCGACCTTGAGGATCGCGCATTCGTACTGCCGGGTGCTCGGCACGAACGCCCACCCGACGCTGAACGAGGTCATACCCGGGTCGAGTAGCCACTGCGCACCCCGGCCGGCGATCATGCTGATCACCTGCCCGCCGTCCTGCTCGGGTGCGACCTCCCAGGCGAAGTGTGATGCGCAGGCGGGCCCCTGGCCCTCGTCCAGGGCGCACTGCTGCGCCTGCGTCGAGGCGCTCCCGGGCACCGCAGGCAGGCCGTGACTGACCCGGAACTGGTTCAGTGCGGCGACCACGCCACCGGCGTCGCCGTTGAGGGTGCACGCAGCGCTGGAGGGGCATGAGGTGCGGGTGGGCAGCGGCGTCGTGCGCGGCGCCGATGTCGAGGGCGTCGAGCGGGCCGACGGCGTGGACGTGATCGATGTGGGGCTGCTGACCGTCGGGGCAGACTGTGAAGTCCGCGAGCCGGCGACCGGCGTTGACCCGCCGTGCCGGCTCACGAGGTACGCGGTAATGGCCGCGGCGATCAGCCCGACCAGGCACGCGACGACGATCATTGGGGTCCGCCTGGCGATCGTCTGCCGCGGATTGATCGTCACCGACGGCCGCAACTGTTCCGGCTTGGAAGGAGCTGGCGGCCTGCCGGTGGCGGGCGATTCCGGCAACGGCTGCCGGCCGGCCTGGTGGGAGAGCGTGCGGTCAGCAAGTCCCAGCGAACGGACCCCTGGCGCACGAAGTGGCGGCTCGCGAGCACCCAGCAGGCGCGGGCGAGCCGGAGGCGTCGGGCGGGCCGCGTGGGCGGGTCTCGCGCCACGGTCGGGGTGCTTGCCAGCCACCCGAGGCACCCGCCGCGCCCGCGCGGCACTATCACCGGCGCCACCGGGCTCGAGCACCCGCCGCCGGCGGCCGGCACCCGCCACACGCACGCGCGACCACGACGTGCCGCGTGCGACGGCCTCCTCCGGCCACGCGTGCATCAGGCCCCCGCATACTCGATAGACGGGGCGACGCGGAACTCGGCCCCACATACGGCCTCAGCGCAGCGCCGTCCCTGCTGACGGATTGTGCATCGCGCTCGCATTCCGCGCCAGCGCTTCACCCTGCCGGGCTCATGCCGTCCGGCCGTCAGGGCTACTCGTCGGTGTCGCTGTAGTGGGCGGATCTTCTGCGTTCGAGCCGCCAGTGGATCTCGTGGGTTTCGGGGTGGCGCCATTCGCGCATTCGGTACTCGAACCCGGGGAGCAGCACGATCGGGATCGGATCCGGGGATGCCGGGGCGACGGCGCCTACCACGATCTTGGCGTCGGCGGGGATGAACGGGGACGTCGCCGGAACTGGGGCCGTGATTATTTCCACAGGGTCTGTATAGGGGCGCGGCATGCAACAGACCGTAGCACCAGTTGTGCCAGAGATCACCAACACTGCCTCTTCAGCGCTCGAATAGAGACGTGATAGAGTCGAGATCGAGCAGCGGGCAACGTACTGATCGCATGGCAATCCGCGGAGCCTCGGATCAGCCAGACGACAGCAAGCACGGCGCCGACACCGTCGGCCGCTGACCAACGCCCAGGCCCGGCGACCGGCCCGTTCGATCATCGGCAGCTCCTACCAGGCACACCGCCTCGGTGCCCGCCACCGGCTACGTACCAACACCACCACCAGGAGTAACGAGTGTCAGACGCCCTCGACGCCGTCCAGCCCGACGGCGGTCCCGTCTCCAGCGACCCCGGCTACGCCGCGTGGCTGGGGTACACCCCCGAGCGGCCTAGCGGCTACGCGCCACTGCCGGTCAACGACACCACCCAGCCGCCGGGCTGGGCGGCCCCGCCGCCCCCACCGCCCCTGCCCCAGCCGGTGCCGCCGGTGCCGCCGAAGAAGTCGCACAAGCTGCGCAACTCCCTGCTCGGCATCGTCGGCCTGATCGTCGCCATCGTCGTCGCCACCCACGCCGGGGGCGAGAGCAAGCACAGCGGCAGCACGAACTCGGGCAGTTCCAACTCGGGCGTCAGCCGAGGCCTCGCCGCGCAGGATGCCACCGGCGACGTCAAGCTCGGCCCGCCGCAGGCACCGGACGTTCTCGGGATCCGCTACGAGACGGTCACCGTCGTCAACCACTCGTCGAAGCGGTCGGACTACGTGATCGACGTGGCGGTGCAGTCCGCCGACGGCAAGACCCAGTACGACACCGGCACAGCTCTGATCAACAACGTCGACCCCGGCCAAACTGCCAGCGACAAGGTGATGTTCACCAATCACATCCCGGCTGGGGCCAAGATCGTTCTGAAGACCGTCGAGCGCACCGCCGCGCTCTGATGCCCGCGATCCCTGCTGCTAGTTCGCTATGACCACCACCCCCATGGCACACCACGTCTGCCAATGCTGCGGCCGCGGGGGCACTGCCGACTTCGTCAACGCAGGCACCGACCGCTGGGAATGCGCCGACGGCGCCGCCTGCCGCGAGCGGTCCATCGAGGCGGCGCGACGCCAGAAAGCGGCGCGCGTCCCGCTGGCCGAACTGCCCACACTGCTCGGCGACGGCACCGTGGAGACCAACGACGGCAAAGCCTGGTTCTCGATCGACACCGGCCGCGACCGCGAGACGGTCAACGTCGAGTACCACCCGGACGCGGATCACCCGTTCCAGGTGTGGATACGCAGCTGGGGCCCTGACCGCGGGCTGACCAGCGAGACCGAAGGTGGCGCATACGACAGCGCCGCCGAGGCCGCCAGACAAGTCACCAGCACGCTGGCGGCCATCGGCCGCAGCCGAGAGGACGAGAACTGGGGGCTATCGAGCTACCCGCGTGCTACCGACGTCGAGGCCGAGAAGAAGTCATGGCCAACAGGCTGACCAAGGACAAGCGACTGCGCTATGCGAGCCGCTACGTCGTCGCTTGGGTTATCGTCGGCCTCATCACGTGGTTCGCGGTGACCGTCTGGGCGATCCAGTACTGCGTCGTCATCCCAGGCATCTACTTGGCCAAGTTCTTAGGCATGACGATGCTGGCATTGATCTTGATCTTTCACCGACCCGCCTACTCGTATTCGTCCCGACCGCGCAGGCGGATCTGGCAACCCTGGCCGGCGTGGCCCGCCGATCGCTTCTGGTGGCGGCTCAACCAGTATCTAGCCGGGGAAAGGTGGCGATGATCACCGACGACCAGGCCGAGGCGGTGCTGGCCTGCATGCGCTACCTGACCGACTGCGAACAGTGGCGCGTCGGCGTGCTCGACGGCGTGCGGGTCGTGATCTGCCCGGTCCAGCCGCTGCTGACAACGATCCGAGCGGAGCTGCAGCTGATCGAGCAGATCGGCAAGGACGTGGCCGTCACCAGGGCCGAGCCAGGCGGCACATGACGGTGCGGGCACAGATCCACAGTAAGGCTGAGGTTGCTCGGCGCCGGTGCGCAGAGCAGTGTTGACGCGGTGGGGGAACTGCAAGTCGGCGCATCGGAGGCTCAGAGCGTTGCGCGCGCGGCGTTCGACTGGGTCGAGTCGGTCGCGGTCAAGGTCGACGGCGGATTGGCATGGCTGGCGGACGGGGAGCAGTCGCAAATCACTTTGTGGCGCGAGAGCTTCCTCAGTCATGACAGTCCTCTCCCGACGAAGAAACCGGTCGCATAACAACGTACGTCGATCGAAGTTGTCGAGGTAACGTCTATTCGGCTTCAGCGCGGGGAGAGTCTGAGATGATCACGACCGCCTTCGTCGCGACGTGTGCCTTGATCGTTGTGGTTCCCGGTCCGGCGCTCGCCGTTCTCATGTCGCAGTCGCTGCGGCGCGGCACAGTGGCCGGACTGTGCTGCGTGGCGGGTAACACAACTGGCCTCGTGGGGTGGGCCTGCGGCGCCGCGTTCGGCCTGACCGCCCTGTTGACCGCGTCGACCGTCGGTTTCATCGTGCTCAAGATCATCGGGGCTGTCTATCTGGCCTGGCTGGGCGTCCAGGCGTTCCGGCGCCGTCACGGTCACCCGGAGAGCCTCGCGCCGCGTGGGGCTTCTCGTGCCACGGCGTACCGCAGTGGGCTGCTCACGAGTATCACCAACCCCAAGCCTGCGGCGCTGTACATGGCGCTGCTGCCGCAGTTCATGCCACCCAACGCGACGGTCCGCGACGTGTTCGAACTCGCCTCCGTGCACATCGTGCTGAGCGCGGTCTGGTACGTGCTCATCGTGGTCGGTGTCGTCCGGGCCCGCCGGCTGTTCGAGCGGCCCGTCGCTCAACGCTGGCTGAATCGGCTCACCGGCGGGGTGTTCATCGGCTTCGCCGTGCGACTCGCGATCGCTGCGCGCTGATCCGCCACGGCGCCGGTTCATGCCCGGCGTCGTATCTGGCGCGGGCCTTGGGTGCTCCTCGTTAACCAAAGGGAGGGGCGATGGTTTGCGTTGGGTCGACGACCCGGGCGTTGCGGGTCTTGTTTCTGGTCTCCGCGCACGGCAGCTTGAGCCAAGCTGTTCAGGTCGCGTTCACCGATCTCGGGCACGAGGTCGAGGTGTCCGTAGGGGACTCGCCGGAATCGATGCAAGCCGCTGTGCTGGCACACGATCCGGATCTGATCGTTTGCCCGATGTTGAAGAGGATGATTCCCGAGGCGGTGTGGTCGCGGTACCGGTGCCTGATCGTGCACCCCGGCCCGGTCGGTGATCGCGGCCCGTCCTCGATCGACTGGGCTATCCATCTCGACCAGTCCACGTGGGGCGTGACCGTCCTCGAGGCCAACGACGAGTTCGATGCCGGGCCGGTGTGGGCAACCAGGACCTTCGAGCTCCGATCGACCACGAAGAGCGGCCTGTACCGGCACGAGGTGCGGCGCGCGGCCATCGACGCACTTGTCGACGCCGTCACCAAGATTGCTCACGGGCAGGAAACCCCCGACGTAATCGAGCCGAGCGGGATTGCCGTTGCTGGGCAGGCACGTCCGCTGATGCGCCAGGAGACCCGCTTGATCGACTGGTCGACCGACCCGACCGACGTGGTGCTGCGCAAGATCCGTGCGGCCGAGGGCCAGCCCGGCGTGCTGGACCGGATCGGCACCAGTGAGTTCCACCTGTTCGGCGCCCATCGAGAGCGAACGCTTCGCGGCACACCCGGGCAGGTCGTCGCGCAGCGCAACGGTGCGATCTGCCGTGCCACGCTCGACGGCGCCGTCTGGATCAGCCACCTCAAACAGCGCCGGACGCCGACTCGCACGTTCCTGAAATTGCCCGCAGCCACTGCGCTGGCGCAGTCTGGCGCCCGGGTCGACGCTCCAGAAGTGCAGGTACCCCTGCACCTGACCCCCGGGACAGGAATGGAGGGCACCTTCCGCGACATCTTCTACGAAGAGGCGTGCAACGTCGGATACCTGCATTTCGACTTCTACAACGGCGCGATGAGCGCCGAACAGTGCCAGCGACTGCGGGACGCCTACCGTTACGCCCGCTCGCGCCGGGAAACCAATGTGATCGTCCTGATGGGCGGGCGAGATTTCTTCAGCACAGGCATCAACCTCAACGTCATCGAGGCCGCGAAGGATCCTGCTCGGGAATCATGGCGCAACCTGAACGCGATCAACGACGTGGTGCACGACATCGTCACCACCGACTCCCACTACGTCATCGCGGCGCTGTGCGGCGATGCCGCCGCCGGCGGCGTGCCCCTCGCGCTCGCAGCCGACCGCGTCGTCGCGCGCGAGGGCATCGTGCTCAACCCGTACTACGGCCACATGGGGGGCCTCTACGGGTCGGAATACTGGACGTATCTGCTACCGCGCCGCCTAGGCGAGCGGATGGCAACGCAGCTCACTGGCGCGCCATTCACCCCGATCAGCAGCCGTCGAGCGGTACAGATCGGACTGCTCGACGCAGCCTTCGGCAGCACCGTGGACAGCTTCGTGGCGCTCGTGCGCAACCACGCCGAGAGACTCGCGAAACGCAATGACCTCGCCGCTCGGCTCGAGTTCAAGCGCCGGCAGCGCGCACGTGACGAGCGCATCAAACCTTTGGACGCGTATCGCCGCGAGGAACTGGCCCGATCCCACCACTGCTTCTTCGGTGCCGATCGGCGATACCACCACGCCCGTCATCGTTTCGCCTACAAGCTTCACTCCCATACCGACGCATAGCGGACAAAAAATCCGTGGTCATCGAGTGAACAGGACCGACGCCAATCCTCCGATCGCCACCACGGCGCAGGCTGCCGCGATCGCCGCGACAAGGCGCGGGGCGGCAGCCGAGCGGCCTTGCTTGACCTTGGCGACCGTCACGCGGTAGCGCCACTGCGCCCGGGCGAGTATGACGGCTGCCGTCACTGCGGCAGGCACGCCGAAGACGAGCAACCAGAGCTCGCCGAGCGCTGCCCTCCGGAGCAGCAACACCGCGGTTGCCGCGAAGGTGAGCCCGGTTCGAGTCCAAGCCAGGTAGGTTCGCTCGGCTTGTAGCCCGACGTCTATGACCCGCTCGGGGGGACGAGTCACTTCGCTGCTCCGCTGGAGAGAAGGACGAGGACCAGCGCGAGGGCAGCGACGACCAGAAGGCCGATTGCGACAAGCCACGGAAGACGAGACGGTGGCAATGGCTGATTGAGCCGAAGGGCCAATTCGTTGCGCTGCCACCGACGATAGCTTGCCCCGGAGACGATGATCGCCAGGAGAATCAGCGCGACCCCCAGTACGCGGCGCCCGCCCGCAACGGAGAACTCGGGTACGAGCTGGACCACAGCTACGCCACCGGCGATCAGGGCCAGCGCGGTGCGGATCCAGGCAAGGAACGTGCGCTCATTTGCCAGCGTGAACCTGTAATCCGGCTGCTCACCCACACCCTCGAGAGAATTCCAACCCGTCAGCCAGCGCCACCAGCCATGGGTCTCGGGGTGCGACTTCTCCGGCGGTGGGTCGGGGGTGCCGCTCATTGGAGCCGCCGGCAGGCCACGATCACATTCTTTACCGGATGTCGCCTGCACACGAGGCGACGCGGCGAACCGCGTCACGCGAGGCCTATGGCAACTCTATGCTCGGCGCGGAGTGCTGGACAACGGAACTGCTTGAGCGAGGAGGCGCTATGACGGTGGTGGTCGGCTATGTGCCGACAGAGACAGGCTTCTCTGCAGTGACCGAGGCCGAACACCAAGCACGCTACCGCGACGTCCCGGTCGTAGTCGTGAACGTGGTCGGCTCGGCCGGATACGTGGTCCGCACCGCGGCTGATCAGCCCGACCTCGACGCCGTGGGCGCCTACCTGACCGCGCACGGCGTGCGTAACTCGGTGCGCCATATCACCGACGACGCTGCGCCTGCCGACATCCTGCTCGGCGTCGCGCGCGAGGTCGACGCGTCGCTGATCGTGCTCGGGCTCCACCAGCGGTCATGGATCGCGACCCGGGTGCTCGGCAGCACGACACGGTCGGTCGTCCTTGCCGCGCCGTGCCCGGTGCTGGTCGTTCCGGACGTCGATCCACGCGGCAAGAAACCGCTGTCAGCGGAGGCCGACGCGCCGCCGCTACAGAGCATGGGACAGACCCCGCCTTGGACCCCGCACAAACGCGACGACGACAGCGCGCGTTCCTGACGTAAGGGTCCGTCGGCTCACCCCGTGTGTGGCGGTTGGAAATTCCGGGTAAATCTCGGTGGACACGCCATCGGCGCGGGAAAGGTAGCTGTGGGTTTATGGCCCCGCGTTCGTCAGGAACGACCGGCAATAGATCCGATCCGTCTGCGGCTAAGCACGATGCGATCGCGGAGAATCTCTCCCCGGTGATCCCCCCGGCGGTCGCCAGGTCCGCGACCGTCACCCAGTCGGTCACCCGCCGCAGCCTAGGGCGCGCTTCACCGGGCGTCCAGGCCGCGAAACGCTCGCCGCAGACCCTCAGCGAGTTGCGCCGCGCAAGCCGTAGAGTCGCCCGTGCGCCTCTTCGCTGCGGATGTGCTCGAGGAACTGCGGCGGGCAGGCGGTAGTGCGGTCGCCCAGCAATTGCGCCCGGTAGGTGGCCTCCGCCGCCGCCTCGAGATTCACAGCCCGCGACAGCGCGAGATCGGGTGTGTCGGCGACGACCAGGCAGCCATGATGGCGCAGCAGCACTACATCCGCGCCCGCGGTGAGTTCCCCTGCGGCGGCATCGGCGAGTTGCGCCGACCCCGGGTGTAGGTACGGCACCGTGGCGATCGAGCGCAGGTAGAACGCGTGATCGGTGGTGATGGCGCGGATCTCCACGTCCAATGCCTGCAGCAGCGTTGCCACCGGCGGGTGCAGGTGCACGCTCCACGCGATGTCCGGGCGGGCACGCATCGCGGCCACGTGCAGGAGCAGCTCGCTGGTCGCGCGGTTGGCGCCGTCGAGGTGGTCCCCGTCGGCGGAGACCAGCACCAAGTCGTCGGTGCCGAGATCGGCAAGATTCCAGCCGGTCGGGGTCACCCAAAGCTGATCAGCGCCGACACGCCCCGCGATGTTTCCGCCCGCCGCGATCACGAGCCCCGCTCGGGCTACCGCGTGGGCGAGGCGGATCACGCCATCACGGATCTGGTCGGTCACGCCGGAACCTCCCCGGCGGCGAGGCGTACCACGCGGCGTTCAGTAACAAGTGCGGTCACAAGATCCGCGGGCGTGATGTCGAAAGCCGGATTGAACCCCTGCGCTCCCTCCGGCGCGGTGCGCGTCGCTCCGACACTGAGCACCTCGTCCGGTGACCTGAGTTCGATCCGTACGTCATCGCCGGACGGCGTCTCGGCATCCACCGTGGATTCGGGCGCCGCTACGACGAACGGGACGCCCGCGCGGGCCGCGGCCAACGCGAGCGGAAAAGTGCCCACCTTGTTGATCACGTCGCCGTTGGCAGTCACCCGGTCGGCCCCGACCACCACCGCATCGATCATGCGGCGCGCGATCACCCCCGGACCTGCCCCGTCCACCACGATCCGGTAGTCCGCGCCGAGACGGTCCAGCTCCCACGCGGTCAGGCGACTTCCTTGCAACAGCGGCCGCGTCTCCCCCACGTAGACAAGACCGAGCCGATCGAGCGCCTGCAGCGCACGGACGATGCCGAGCGCCGTCCCCCACTCGACGGTCGCCAACGCGCCGGTATTGCAATGCGTGTAGACCCGAACCCGATCGGCATCCCCGACCAGTTCCAGCAGCAGCCGGGATCCTGTTTCGCCGATCGCCCGGTTCACCGTGCCGTCGTCGGCGAGCACCCGAAGCGCCTCGTTCCGCACCGCGTCGGCGCCGTCGGGAAGCCGCGCGAGCACCCGGTCTACTCCACGCGCGAGGTTGACCGCCGTCGGCCGAGCTGCCCGCAGCCGCGCGATCGCGTGCTGCAGCGTTGCGTCGTCCCAGTCCGACCGGCGCCCCTCCTGCGCGGCCAGCACCACGCCAAGTGCCCCTGCGGCGCCCAGTGCCGGCGCACCGCGGACCGCCAGCCGGCTGATCGCGTCGACCAACTCGTCCACGGTCCTTACGTGCAGCTGGCACTCCTCGCGTGGCAGCCGTGTCTGATCGAGCAAGACGATGTGATCATCCACCCAGTCGATAGTGCGCACGACGACCATCGTGGCGCACCGGCCGAGAACGTGCAGAAGCCCTATCGCGCCGGTGCGTACGTGTCGACTTCGAAGTGCGTCACGAATTGGTCGCGCTCGATCAAGTAGCGGTCATCGTCCGGGTAGAACACGGCAACCTCGGGTGGCTCGCCGGCGAACGCCCTGACCGCGTCCATGGAATCCCACAGCGTGAACATGACGAACTCGGTCTTGTCGTCGACGTCGCGGCGGAGCATCCAGACACCACGATTGCCTTTCGTGCTCGTGTACCCAGCAATGCCGGTGTCCTGCATATACCGCGCGTACGCGTCGCCGTCCGACCTTGCGACAGCGCCGCGCCAGATGCGGGCAATCATCACTCCTCCTTCGTCACATCGGGGTCCCCTACAGGATGCCGGTAGGCCGCGAACGCGTTTCTCGCTAGCCGGAGTCGCCGCCGCGCGGCTAGCCGGATCAGGCGAGGAGGCTTGCTTCGACAGCTATTCCCCAGCAACGTTGACGTATTCCCTCTACCGGAGCGGAAGGACCATGCGATGACCCAGGACGGGACCATCAGCGAGTCGGGCGTGCGGACCAAGCTCAGCCCGCGGTCGGTTACCGACACCGTGGAGCGGCTGACAACCCTGATCAGCAACAAGGGTCAACGGCTGTTCGCGGTCATCGACCAGACCGCGGCGGCGCGCCAGGTCGGACTCGAACTGCGCGACACCAAACTGGTGATCTTCGGCAGTCCGGTGGCCGGCACACCGGTGATGGTGGCCGCGCCGCTGGCCGCTGTAGACCTGCCTCTCAAGGTGCTGGTCTGGGACGACGCCGGGCAAACCAAGATCTCCTACAACGACCCGGCCTGGCTGGCTGCCCGGCACCACCTCAGCGATGAGCTGGCCGCACAGCTCGCCGGTATCAATCCACTGACGGATGCCCTCATCGCCGGGTAACACAGCGAATCCCGCCGGGCGGGGGGAATCAGCCGACGCGGTGCGCCTGCTCTTGATCGAGCCGTTCGCGTTGCGGGACGACGGTGTACTTCGGGTCGCGAGCAGATGCCTGCCCCGCTTCGAAGATCGCGAACCGGGCCAGGGCGGATCCCGCGAGCAACGCTGCACCTGCCGCCATCGCCAGCTGACGATGTCGCGACGCGACCAGCGTGCCCGCCGCGCCGGCGAGCGTGAGCGCTTTGCCGGTGCGCATCAGCGCACCCGCGCGGCCCTGGCGCAACGGCTCGGCGGCCAATCCCATCCCGGCCTCCATGCGTCGCTGGGCGGCCAACTCCAGCACGGCGCCGCCTAGTGCCATACGCCGCGCCGGGCCCGCCTCGGCGAGCGGCGTCGCCAACATGCCGAGCCCGCCCGAGGCGGACCCTGCCGAGCCGGCGAACACGAACGGCAAACCCAGCCGGGCTTCGTGCCAGGCGGGCGTTGCTGTGTCGGCTAGCAGCACGGCTGTATAAGTCGCGATTCCCGGGGCGGTGACGGCGGAAGCGATCCCGGCCGGGCGAGCGAACGTGCCGAGCAAGCGGGCGAGCCAATCCAGGCGCCGGGGCAATAGGTGCCGCAGCTCGGCCGCGCCGGCCAGCCCCGCCGACGGGCCGAACACTGTGAGGATCCAGGTGCCCATGGACATCGGCGAGGTCGGTTTCGCGACCCGCAGCATGTTGCCGAATCGAGTCGGCCGGCCGAGGTCGTCGACCAGCGCGACGAAGCCCAGCGTGATCGCACCGAGCGCGCCGAGGCGTCCCACGCGACGCAGCGCGAGCCGCCGCGTCAGGTCCGCGCCCGCACCGAGCACCGCCGATCCGGCGGCCACCCCGCCGAAGAACATATATGCAGGGATGGCGGGGCCCCATGGTGTTGGCTTGACGACGGGTCGCCCGTAGTAGCTGGTGAATTCCGCCTCCGGGACCATCGGCTGCTCGCCACCGCGCCGGCGCCGACGGCTCACCACCGTCATGCCTTACTCCCCACGAAAGATGCGACCGCGCCGACGGCAAAGGCCAGCGCGGCGATCCCCGCCTTCTTCCACATCGCGGGAAGCTCGCGTGTTGTGACAACGGGGTCGGGCGGCAGACCGTACACCTCCGGCTCATCCAGCAGCAAGAACATCGCCCCGGCGCCGCCGATCCCGTCGTTCGGATCATGCCCGTAGAGCCGCGCGTCTTCGACCCCGGCGTCATGCAAGGTCGAAAGCCGTGCGGCCGCCCGCTCGCGCAACTCGTCAAGATCGCCGAACTGGATAGATTCGGTCGGGCAGGCTTGGGCGCAGGCCGGCGTCATGCCGTCGTGGAGGCGGTCGTAGCACAGCGTGCACTTCTGAGCGAGTCCGACGTTCTTGGTGTCCTTCTCGCCGATGCGACGGTCGATCACTCCGAACGGGCAGGCGGGCACGCAGTACCCGCACCCGTTGCAGATGTCGTCTTGCACCACGACCGTGCCGAACTCGGTCCGGAACAGCGCCCCCGTCGGGCAGACGTCAAGGCACGCGGCGTGGGTGCAGTGCTTGCAGACATCGGACTCCATAAGCCACCGAAAGTCGCCGCGATCATCGCGCTGCTCGATGAACGCGACGTGTCGCCAGGTGCTGGCACCCAACGCTCCGGTGTTGTCGAAGGATGATCCCAGCAGATTGAAGCCGTCGTCGGGAACGCCGTTCCACTCCTTGCAGGCCACCTCGCAGGCCTTGCAACCGATGCAGATCGAGGTGTCGGTGAAGAAGCCTTTGCGCGGCTGAGGCTGCTGCCAACCGGCGTGCTCGGCGACACTTGGATCGGGCCCGGAAAGCTGAGTGCTCATACGCACCTACTCGCGATCTTGCGTCGCTTACGTGTGATCGCCGCTGGACGCTACGCCCCCAGCCTGGCCGCGCGCGGCCGGCAACGCAAGCACAGGCGCCCAGCCTCGGCGCGCGATCAAGTAATCTCGCCGGATACGGGTGCCGGGCCCAGCAAGCCGCGGCTCTCGAGGGTCCGATCCGGCGCAACGTCGGCCGCGGACTTCGCACTCAACGATGCCGCGACTGCGGTCTTGTCGGCATCGAAGCCAGCAGCCGATCCGACGCACCGTTAGCGCCCATCCGGCGCTTCCGGCTAGCTGCAAGAGTCAGCCGGCGCTGTGTCCCCGCAGGCGTGATGGGTGCAAGCTGGAGGGATGAACACGACGCAACGCGAAAAGGTCCGCGACGGTCAGGGCTTCTTCGCGGCCCTCGACCAGAGCGGCGGCAGCACACCGAAGGCGCTCGCCGACTACGGGATCGACCAGAGCCGGTACAGCTCGCAGGACGAGATGTTCGACCTCGTGCACGCCATGCGCACACGCGTGATCACGAGCCCGGCATTCGGCGGCTCACGAATACTGGGCGCGATCCTGTTCGAGCAAACCATGGAACGCGATGTGGAGGGCGTCCCGACCGCGCGGTACTTGTGGGACGAGAAGCAGGTCGTGCCGTTCCTGAAAGTCGACAAGGGACTCGCGGACGAACAGCACGGCGTGCGCGTGATGAAGCCGATCGACACACTCGACTACCTACTCGAGCGCGCAAATCTGCATCACATATTCGGCACCAAGATGCGGTCGGTGATCAACGAGGCGGACAAGGACGGCATCGCCGCGATCGTCGACCAGCAATTCGAGTACGCGATGCGAATCTCGTCCGCCGGACTGGTGCCCATTCTTGAACCGGAGGTCAGCATCACCAGCCCGCACAAGGATGAGGCGGAGTCGCTGTTGCGCGACGCGCTGCAGACGCACGTCGACACGCTTCCCGGCGATGCGACGATCATGCTGAAATTGACGATTCCCACACAACCGGGCTTGTACGCCGCGCTCGCCGCCGACCCTCGCGTGCTGCGTGTGCTCGCGCTATCCGGGGGCTACAGCCGCGACGAAGCGTGCCGGCTACTCGCCAAGGATCCGGCAATGATCGCAAGCTTCTCCCGCGCGCTGCTCGAAGGGCTCTCCGAAGCTCAAAGTGACGAGCAATTCAACGCGCAGTTGGACACCTCGATAGCGCAGATCTTCGAGGCATCCGTACACAAGACTGTTGCTCCTGCCAAGTAGGAAGCCACACCGGCCGATTGCTGATTACGGCGCCATACCGCCGTCAACCCATTGGCGTAGCGAGTCGACCTTGTCTTGCGGCCAGGCGCCGTCGCAGGGCATCCGGCCCTGCTCGACAACGCGGAGGATCCGCGACGAATTCGCGCGGACATCATCGACCGACCAAAGGTCGAAGCGGTGCTTCATTGATTCTCGGTCACGCTCACGGAAGAGCGGGCGGACGTCTTGCTCGAATGAAAGCGTCATGGTTGACCTCCCGGACGTCGCCGTGGCGCGCTGCGCACTGCGCCGCGGCGACGATTAGTCGTTGTTATTCCTTGCGGACGACCTGCCGGGCTTCCCCGGATCCAATGCCGGTGGCCTGCACGAGCACACCCTTGGTCGTTGACGGCTGGGTCGCCTGGGCCGGTGTAGCTACGGGGAGCGGCGACGCCGGGGCGTACATCGCCTCGTCGAACGTCGTCGCCGACGGCTGCTGCAGCCCGACCGCGAATACGGTCGTGGCCGAGCCTCGTGTGAACGAGGTGGAGATGTAGTCCCCGACCATCGGCCCCTGTGAGGTGTTGGCTATCTCGCTGAGTGCCATCGGCCCGGCGAGCTGGGTGGCGGCCCCCCAGTGCGCGCCGGCGTCCGGCGAGGAGATGTAGCCGACCTCGAGGTGGCAGGCACCGCCACATGCGGCGTTCGGATAGAAGTAGTAGGTCAGCGCGAGGTGCGTGCCGCTGCCTGACGTCGTCGGATCCACGGCGAGCCCGGGGATGAAATGGTCGGCGGTACTGGTCACGGGGTCGATCGGCACGCGTGCTGTCGCCGACCAGTTCACGCCGTCGGTGGACGTGCTGAACACGATGTCGTTGGAGAAGCACCGTGCACGGAAGCGGCAGTCCTCCCAGGCGACGAATACGCGTCCCGCGGCGTCGACCTCGGCGCTGGGCAGCGGGCTGGTCCGCAGGCCGCCGGCAACCGGGTGGAACCGGATGGACGAGACCTCGACGCCCTTCGTCCAGGACGCTCCGCCGTCCGTCGAGGTGAAGGCCTCGATCTTGCCGTTGAGGCTCTCGAACGGCACGACGACCGTCCCATCCGGCAGTGCGACCGGCTGGCCACCCAGACCCTTGTCGTGACCGGCGGTCGGGATCGGCGTGCTCCACGTCAGGCCGCCGTCGGTGGATGTGCTCATCAGTTCGAGGTCGTTGTCGCCGAAGTTGTCGAGTTCGGTGTAGCAGTGACCGTAGAACGGGCTTGCCGGGTGGCTGTCACATGCGGTCCAGTTCTTGTCCAGATCCACATCCTTCGACACCGGCGGCGGAATCGAGACCGGCGTGCTCCACGTCCGGCCGTCATCGGTCGACCGGTTCACGAACACCGTGGGGACCACCAAGCTGTTGGGCAGCAGCGGGATCGACGAGATCATCCACACGTCGTGCATCGCGTCGTAGGCCACCGACGCGTCGCTGACGCGCTCGAACGGGCTCGTCGCGACGCCGGAACTGAACGTCATGCCGGGAAGGAACGCGGGTAGGCCCCAGGTCACTCCACCGTCGCCCGAACGCACGACGCCGATGTCGGTCGCGCCGCCACTGAAGAAGCGGCCGACCTGGAATGTCGCGACCACCGTCGCGCCGTGGGCGAACGTGTCAGGTTCGAGCTCCGTCGCGTGCTGGCTGGTCGGATTTGTGAACGGGTCTGTGCTGACTCGTGTCAGCGGCACGTTTGCACCGGCAACGCCGGTACCGATGAGCGTCACTATCGCGGCTACGACCCCGATCCCCGGAGCGAGCCGCGCCAACCGGGTCGTCATGGCTCGTAACCTAGATCACATTCGACGAGGTGCCTAGTGCGGCGCGCCTGGGTGGGCCGGCACTCAGGCCAGCGGGTCCCAGCCGCGCATGTGCTTGACGGACTGACGATATTCCCACTCGATGGCGTCTTTGAGCAGGTGCGCGAGCCGTCCGCCGGTCGTGATGCCGGCGACGTCGGCGACCCCGCGGCGAGTGCCGACCGAGACGACAAAGCCTTTGTCGTGGAAGGTGAACGCCTCCAGCGGCTTGCCCTTCAGCTCCGCCTCGACGTTGCGGGCCACGGTCTCGCCCTCTTCCAGGGCGACCTGTGCCAGCGACGGCAGCACGTGCCCGGTGCGCGGATCCACCACCGACGCCAGATCACCGGCGACATAGATGTCCGGGTGGTCCAGCACGCGCAGGTACTGGTCGACCTTGACGCGGCCGTTGTGGCCGGTGGGCAACCCCGAGTCGGCCACGAGCTCGGGTGCCTTCACACCACCCGCCCAGACGAAGACGCCCCCCTTTACGAGCTGCCCGTCCGTGAGACGGAAGCCCTCCTCGGTCGCCGCGGCGACTGCCGCGTCGATGCGAACTCGCACCCCAAGCTCTGAGAGCATCTTGGTGGCCTTGTCGATCAGCTGGGGTGAGGAGCCGGCCAGGATCGTCGGGCCCGCCTCGACGAGCTCCACGGCGGGCCGGTCGCCGGCCAGACCGTGGCGGGTGGCCGCCTCGGGCAGCACCTCTGCCAGCTCGCCGGCCAGCTCGACTCCGGTGGCGCCGCCGCCGCCGACGACCACGGTCGCCAGGCGGCGCTGCTCGTCAGGGTCGGTTGCCGCTGCGGCCGCCATGAGCGCCTCTTGGGCCGCCGCCCACACTCGCTCGGCGTCGCCGGCCGAGTACAGCGCCAGCGTGCGTTCAGCCAAGCCAGGAATGGCGAAGTCATTGGGGCGGCTGCCGAGCGCGAGCACCAGCCGTGTCCAGGCGACCGGGCCGCTGCTGGTGAGCAGTCGCCGGCCGGGTAGGTCGAAACCGTCGATCTCGGTCCGGACGAAGCGGACCCGCGTGCGCAGGACGTCTTGGATCGGAATGCGCACCGCGTCGGCGGCGCGGGTGCCACCGGCGACCCGGGGCAGCTCGGTGATCACCTGGTGGTAGTCGTGCCGGTCGACCAGGGTCAGCTGCACGTCGGGGTTGTCACGCAGCTTGGCCGTCAGCCGCAACGCGACATGCAACCCGGCGTAGCCCGCACCGGCAATCACGACGTGGCCACGCACTGCCTCAGACCCGGTAGGACTCGTCATTTGTCCCACGGTATCCGTACCGGTGCCTCGGCGAGGCGACATGGGCAGCGCGCTGCAATTGTCCGCAGCCACACCACGTAGAGTCGGAGAGTGCGTGCCCGCGTCCTGTTTGTACTCATCGCCGGACTAGCTCTGTTCGCCGGGACTACCGACTCGCTCGCCGCCGACCCGGCAGCACCGGTGGAGACGATGAGCGCGACGCCGTTCGACGGCACGCCGCGCATCGGACCCCTCTTCGCGAGCGGCACCGATTCGGCACACGGTTGTACAGCAAGCGTGCTGGCCAGCGCGACCCGTGACCTGATCCTCACTGCGGCGCACTGCATCAACGGCACCGGGGCGGGCATGCAGTTCGCGCCGGGCTACAACCAGGGCGCCACGCCCTACGGCGTCTGGACGGTGACGCACGCCTATGTCGATCCGGCGTGGATCGCGACGCAGGACCCGTCGCGTGACTACGCGATCCTGCATGTCGCGAAGAAGCCGTCCGGGCACGGGCGGATCGGGGTCGAAGACGTGACGGGTGGCTGGCCGCTGGGCGCCGTCCCCGAAGACGGCGAGGAAATCACGGTCATCGCCTACAACGCCGGCCTGAACGACCAGCCGATCACGTGCACGATCCCGGCGCATCTGGCGACGGGGGTTCCTTCGTTCAACTGCCATGGGTACATCGGCGGCAGCAGCGGCAGCCCGTGGCTGAGCGCGCCGCCGGACATCGCCGTTCTAGGCGTGATCGGCGGCCCCGAGCAAGGCGGCTGCGCCGAGTACACCTCGTACTCGTCGCCGTTCGATTCGTCCGTCACCGCGCTCCTCCAGCGCGCCGAACAGGACGCCGATCCTGACGACGTACCGCAGGCCGCCGCCGTCGGCTGTTAATCCTCGGGTTGCGACTGCGTCCTTACCGACGAAGACTCTTTAGCCGCACTAGCGAGGGAGTCTGACCCAATGTCGATCGACCCGCTGCTCGAGCCGTATCAGCTCAAACACCTGCACCTGCGCAACCGGATCGTCAGTACGAGTCACGAACCGGCGTACGCCGAAGACGGCTTGCCGAAGCTGCGCTACCAGCTCTACCACGAGGAGAAGGCGAAGGGCGGCATCGCCCTGACGATGATCGGCGGGTCAGCGAACATCGCAATCGACTCCCCGTCGACCTTCGGTCAGCTCTACATCGGCGACGACGCGATCATTCCGTACCTGCGCCAGCTTGCCGACCGCGTGCACGCCCACGGCGCGGCGGTCATGAGCCAGATCACCCACATGGGCCGGCGCACCGAGTGGGATTCCGCCGACTGGCTGCCGATCGTGTCGTCGTCGGCGCAGCGGGAGCAGGCGCACCGAAGCTTCCCGAAAGCGATGGAAGATTTCGACATCCGCCGAGTCGTGCACGCGTACGGCGAGGCCGCACGCCGCTGCCGCGATGGCGGCCTCGACGGCGTCGAGATCAGCGCGTACGCCGGGCACCTCATCGACCAGTTCCTTTCCCCGCGAATGAACCGGAGAACCGACCGGTACGGGGGCAGCCTCGACAACCGGCTCAGGTTCGCATTCGAGGTCCTCGAGCAGGTCAGGGCGGTGGTCGGCGACGACTTCATAGTCGGTGTCCGCCTGAGCCTCACCGAGAACGTCGAAGGCGGACTCACCGCCGACGACTCCATCGCGGTCGGGCAGGCGCTGGCGCATTCCGGGCTGATCGACTTCGTCTCCATGGCCTTCGGCTCCACCACCACCGATGTCGAGCTCGCCCAGCAGATTCAGCCGCTCGGCACTCCGCTGGGCGGGTACCTGCCGCTGGTCGCGAAATACCGCACCAAGGTAGGTCTGCCGTTGATCCACGCCGGACGGATCACGGACCTGCCGACGGCACGCCATGCGCTACGTGAGGGATGCGTGGATCTGGTGGGCATGGTCCGAGCCCACATCGCCGATCCGCACATCGTCCGCAAGCTCGAGGCAGGCGAGGAGGACCGCATCCGCCCCTGCGTCGGCGCGTCCTACTGCATCAACCGCATCTACATCGGGCTCGACTCGCTGTGCCTGCACAACCCCGCGACCGGTCGTGAGCAGCTCATTCCGCACCTCGCGCCGCCAACGTTGCAGACCAAGCGCGTCGTCGTCGTCGGCGCCGGACCGGCCGGCCTCGAAGCGGCTCGTGCCTGCGCCGAGCGTGGTCATTCGGTCGTCCTGCTCGAAGCGGCCGGCCGAGTCGGCGGCCAGGTCCAACTCGCCGCCCGCGCCACCGGACGGCACAAGGAGCTGCTCAGCATCGTGAGCTGGCTCGATCGCGAAGCACGACGTCTCGGCGTCGACCTACGGCTCAACACTTTTGCTGACGGCGATGCGGTTCGGGCACTCGATCCCGACGCGGTGATCATTGCGTCCGGAGGCCTGCCCGCGACGCCGACGCTGGCAGCGGGAGCGAACCTGACGGTGTCGACCTGGGACATCCTCGGCGGCGAGGTATCGCCGGGGCGTCGCGTGCTCGTCTTCGACGATCACGGCAGCAACCAGGCGCTATCCACGGCAGAGCGC